>PBPM01000001.1 GCA_002724635.1 Rhodospirillaceae bacterium | reverse complement strand
TGCCGATCACCCCGTCATCGACCACCTCGACCTCCATGGTCGCCTTATCGGTCTCGATCTCGGCGATGATGTCACCCGGCGAGATAGTTTCGCCCTCGGATTTGAGCCAGCGCGCGAGGTTGCCCTCGGTCATCGTCGGCGACAAGGCCGGCATTAGTACCTGAATCGGCATATCTTTAGTCCTCTCCGTCCCGCGGTCACGGTCAGGCTTCAATCAGAATGTCGGTGTAAAGTTCGGACGGATCGGGCTCGGGGCTCTCCTGAGCGAAATCCGCAGCCGCGTTAACACGCGCGCGCACATCGCGGTCGATCGCCTTGAGCGCGTCCTCGTCAGCCACCTTCCGGGTGATGAGAATCTCCTTGAGCATCTCGATCGGATCCTTCTCGGTCCGCATCTTCTGGACCTCTTCCTTGGTCCGATACTTTGCCGGATCGGACATAGAGTGCCCGCGATAGCGATAGGTCTGCATCTCAAGGATGAACGGCCCCTTGCCCGACCGGACATGGTCGACCGCCTTGCTGCCGCCCTCGAAGACCTGGACCACGTCCATGCCGTCTATCTGGGCGCCCGGAATCCCGTAGGCGCAGCCGCGATTGAACAGGTCCGGTTCGGCCGACGCTCGCTCGACCGATGTGCCCATACCGTAACGGTTGTTTTCGATCACATAGATGATCGGCAGGTCCCAAAGCGCGGCCATGTTGAAGCTCTCGTAGACCTGCCCTTGATTGACCGCGCCATCGCCGAAATAGTCGAGGCAGATGCCGTCGTCGCCCTTGTACTTGTGCGAGAAGGCAATGCCTGTGCCCAGCGGGACATTGGCGCCGACGATGCCGTGGCCGCCGAAGAAGTTCTTCTCTTTCGAGAACATGTGCATCGAGCCGCCCTTGCCGCGCGAATACCCGCCTTCGCG
Organism: Rhodospirillaceae bacterium; assembly: GCA_002724635.1. GTDB lineage: Bacteria > Pseudomonadota > Alphaproteobacteria > UBA6615 > UBA6615 > UBA8079. The sequence continues at coordinate 76,270 of PBPM01000001.1, read as the reverse complement.
GCCCGTCAGTTCGGCCATGACGCCATTCGGGTCCATGCCGCAGGCGAGCATGTGACCATGATCGCGGTAGGTGGTAATAACGGAGTCCTGCGGTTGAAGGGCCGCCTGCATGCCAACAACGACGGCTTCCTGACCGATATACAGGTGGCAAAAACCACCGATCAGGCCCATGCCGTACATCTGTCCCGCCTTCTCCTCGAAGCGACGGATAAGGAGCATCTCTCCATAGAATGCAAACAACTGTTCGGCGCTATAGGATTTGTAATCCGGCTTGCCCGATGCCGCGCTTTTCCTTCGAGCGAGAGCCTTTTTCGGTGCGGACTTAGAACTTGCTCGTGACGATTTCGTGGCTGGTTTTCGCCCCATCGCACTTCCCCTTGACCGTAATGCCGGCGTTGTCTGCCATCCCGACAAGTAGGTGATGGGGCCGATATCAGCAAGCGCGGATACGGAAAAAGATGTGCAATATCAGGGAAAAAGCCTGAATTTACTGCTATTCAGTTAATTTGATGATTCTCGTATGAAATTTTCGTTCGCTCTGTCCGATTCTCAATCCCGGATATTGCGCACGAAAATCTACTCCAAGATCACGATCTCGTTCGGATGGGCGAAGTTTAGCATCACCCGGGCACGTTCCTCGAGCATGTCCGGATCAAGATTATCGGGCCGCAGGAGCGCGACACGCGCCTCGAACTGTTCTCGCTCCACCTGCAGCGACGCTTGCAACGTCCGCGCCTGTTCGACTTTGCTCTGGAGTTGCAGCAGAGACAGGAGACCATGGTCACCCTGTACCATGTGATACGAGAAGTAGGCGAGCAGGAGCGCCCCAATGATCGGGCACATGGCGCTGCGGGCACGTATTCGTATTTCGTCGAGCACTGCCATGCCGACACCGAATCACAGCCCGACTTGCTGCGTCAACTCCGGATTATCTATTAGATTCAATTCATTGCCCAAAAAGGGGCCAGTGTTGCAAAAGTGACTCAGAGTTCTCGTTTTGGACTCACTCCGGCCCTCTTACGAAGCGTGAACCCGATGATGCCGCCGGCCGCGAGGCCCGCCAAAAGGCCAATATGCGTGCCTGCACATCCCCGATCAACTGCCCCGCGCCGCCGCCTAGGACGGACCCTGCAAACATCCAGACCGGGACCGAGCGCATCTGAATCTGACGCATCGCGCTACCTAGCGAAGGATCGAACGTCCCGCATAGGTGGCCGCCGGGCCAAGCGCTTCCTCGATACGTATCAGCTGGTTGTACTTAGCAAGCCGGTCGGACCGGCTGAGCGAGCCCGTCTTGATCTGCCCGCAGTTAGTCGCCACAGCCAAGTCGGCGATGGTAGCGTCCTCGGTCTCGCCCGAGCGATGCGACATGACCGACGTGTAGGACGCCTTGTGTGCCGTCTCGACGGCGTCGAGAGTTTCCGAAAGTGTGCCGATCTGGTTGACCTTGATCAGGATCGAGTTTGCCGCCCCCTTCGCGATGCCGTCGCGCAGTCGCACCGGGTTGGTGACGAACAGATCGTCGCCGACCAGCTGGACACGGTCGCCCACCGCCTCGGTGAGCGCCACCCAGCCGCCCCAGTCGTCTTCCGCCATCCCGTCCTCGATCGAGATGATCGGGTAGCGTGCGCACAGATCGACCAGATATTCGACCATCGCACCGGAATCGAACAACTTGCCCTCGCCCGCCAGTGCATATTTGCCATCGACGTAGAATTCTGTCGACGCCGCGTCGAGTGCGAGGACCACGTCGTCGCCCGGCTTGTAGCCGGCCGCCTCGATGGACTTGCTAATGAAGCCTAGCGCCTCGTCGGCGCTCTTCAGGTTCGGCGCAAATCCGCCCTCGTCTCCCACATTGGTGCCGTGGCCGGCGTCCAGTAGCTGTTTCTTAAGGGTCTGGAAAATTTCCGATCCGACCCGCACTGCGTCCGCTATGCTGGCCGCCCCCACCGGCATGATCATGAACTCCTGGATATCGATCGGGTTGTCCGCATGCGCACCGCCGTTCAAGATGTTCATCATCGGCACCGGCAGGGTCCGGGCGTGGCTGCCACCGACATAACGGTAGAGCGGAAGCCTGGCATCCTCGGCCGCCGCCTTCCCCACGGCCATGGAAACGCCGAGGATCGCATTCGCCCCAAGCCGCCCCTTGTTCTCGGTGCCGTCGAGATCACACATCAGGCGGTCGATATGCTCCTGCTCGTCGGCGTCCAAACCGGCCAGCGCCTCGTAGATCTCGGTATTCACCACCTCGACGGCACCAAGCACTCCCTTGCCGCCGTAGCGCGCCGGATCGCCGTCCCGCCGCTCCGCGGCTTCGTGTGCGCCGGTGGAGGCGCCCGACGGTACTGCCGCACGGCCGAAGGCTCCGCTGTTAAGGGTGACATCCACCTCGACGGTGGGGTTTCCGCGACTGTCGAGAATCTCGCGGCCGACAATATTGACGATGTCGCTCATCGTTGGGTCCGCCTGTTTCTTGTTCCGGTCAGGTGATCGAGACAGGATTCGCCTTCGCGATCCGGTCCAGTTTGAGCAGAGTTTCGACGATGCGCGGCAGATCCTTCAGATGGATCATGTTGGGACCGTCGCTCGGCGCATTGTCCGGGTCCTCATGGGTCTCCAGGAACACACCCGCCACGCCGATGGCTACAGCCGCGCGAGCCAGGACCGGCGCGAATTGCCGCTGGCCGCCGCTGGAGGCCCCCTGCCCGCCTGGCTGCTGCACCGAATGGGTTGCATCGAAGATCACTGGGCATCCCGTCTGGTCAGCCATGATCGGCAGCGAACGCATGTCCGCCACCAGGGTGTTGTAACCGAAACTCGCACCACGTTCGCAAACCAGCACGTTCTTGTTACCGGCCTCGAAGGCCTTGCCAACCACATTCTTCATGTCCCAAGGGGCGAGAAACTGGCCCTTCTTGATATGCAGTGCCCGCCCGGTCTCCGCCGCCGCAACCACCAGGTCGGTTTGACGGCACAGGAATGCCGGTATCTGCAACACGTCGGCAACCTCGCTCACCTGCGCACAATGGCCGGGATCGTGCACATCAGTCAGAATCGGCAGTCCCGTCGTCTCCCGGATCTCCGCCATGATCGGCAGGCTCTTGTCGATTCCTAGACCGCGCGCTGTCTTAATCGAGGTGCGGTTCGCTTTGTCGAAGCTGGTCTTGTAGATCAGACCGACCCCGAGCGTCTCAGACATCTCCTTGAGTGCGGCGCTCATTTCGAGACCATGAGACCGCGATTCAAGCTGACACGGGCCGGCAATCAGGGTCAGAGGCAGATCGCAGCCGACCGTGAGTTCGCTCACGCGCACATTTCGCGCCGCCGCCATAGTCAGACCAGCCTAGACTGATCGAGCGCCGCCGCCACGAATGACTTGAACAGCGGGTGCGGGTCAAAGGGCTTGGACTTCAGTTCCGGATGGAACTGGACGCCGATGAACCAGGGGTGATCCTCGAGTTCTACGGTCTCGGGCAACAGGCAGTCCGGCGACGTGCCGGAAAAGACCATGCCCGCCTTCTCGAGGGCCTCGCGATAGTTGATGTTCACCTCATAGCGGTGACGATGACGCTCCGAGATTTCGGTGAAACCATAAATCTCGGCGATATGACTCCGCTTGCCCAGCGTCGCCGGATAGGCACCCAAGCGCATCGTTCCGCCTAGGTTATCGCCGACCGCACGCTGCTCGGTCTCGTTCCCGCGCTGCCACTCGGTCATCAGACCGACAACCGCGTCGTCACAGGGCCCGAATTCGGTCGAGCCCGCGCCGCTCAGGCCAGCCAAGTTGCGGGCAGCCTCTATCACCGCCATCTGCATCCCGAAACAGATGCCGAAATACGGAACCTTGTGTTCGCGAGCAAACTGGACCGCCTTGATCTTGCCTTCGGCACCCCGCTCTCCGAAGCCGCCGGGGACAAGGATGCCGTGCACGCCATTCAGATGCTCTACCGTGTCTTCGGTGTCGAATAGTTCCGATGCGATCCAGTCGAGCTTAACCCGCGCATGGTTAGCGATGCCACCATGTACCAGCGCTTCCGACAGGGATTTGTATGCATCGGGCAGGTCCGTGTATTTACCCACTACAGCGATCGTGACCTCGCCATCCGGTTCGCGAACCCGGCCCACGATCTCGCGCCAAGTGTCGAGATTGGGCCGGACGCTGGCGTCGATGCGAAAATGCGCCAGCACCTGAGTATCGAAGCCTTCATCATGATACTCGATTGGCACCTGGTAGATCGTGTCGATATCGATCGCCGGCACAACCGCCTCGGGACGTATGTTGCAAAACAGCGCGATCTTGTTGCGCTCGCCAGCGGGGATCGTGCGGTCGCAGCGGCACAGGATGACATCGGGTCGGATGCCGACACGCTGCAGCTCCATCACTGAATGTTGGGTCGGCTTAGTCTTAAGTTCGCCCGAGGCAGACAGGTAGGGCACGAGGGTCAAGTGTACAAACATCGCCCGTTCATGGCCCAACTCGTTGCCGAGTTGGCGGATCGCCTCGAGGAACGGCAGACTTTCGATATCGCCGACTGTGCCGCCTATTTCACAGATCACAAAATCCTCACCATGCAGATCAGCGGTGACAAATTTCTTGATGGCATCGGTAACGTGCGGGATCACCTGGACCGTGCCGCCCAGATAGTCACCACGCCGCTCTCGACCCAGAACGTCGGAATAGATCCTCCCAGTCGTGACGTTGTCGGATTGGGTCGCCGCCACTCCCGTGAACCGCTCATAATGGCCTAGATCGAGATCGGTCTCGGCCCCGTCGTCGGTGACGAAGACCTCACCATGCTCGAAGGGGCTCATCGTGCCCGGATCGACGTTCAGGTAAGGATCAAGTTTGCGAACGCGAACGCTGTAACCGCGCGCCTGCAGAAGTGCACCCAGAGCCGCGGATGCAAGCCCCTTACCCAGAGAGGAAACGACACCACCCGTGATGAAAATAAACCGTGTCGCCATTGCTAACTTGTACTCAATTGGCGGCGGCCCGCCAAAGGGGTTTCATCCACAATCGGCAAGCTGTTGAGATACCGACATTTGACAGAGAAAAAGGCGGCTTGAAAGCCGCCTTGTGAACTCGACTCGGAACGCCACGCCATCTAATCGGTCGTCGGTACTGTCGGTGTGGTCGGCGCTGCGGGCTCCGCCGGTGCCATCCCACCATGAGCTGCATCGGAAGCCGGTACGGTTTCGTTGACGATCGCACCCGTGCTGCCGCCGTCGTTCGCCAGAATCGCAAGCCCGATGCTGGTGACCATGAAGGCGAGCGCCAGCAGGCCGGTCGTCCGGGTCAGGAGGTTGGCCGTCTGCCGGTTGCCCAGCAGCCCGCCCATGCCGCCGCCGGCACCACCGCCGCCGCCGCCGCCGCCGAGACCGCCGAGGCCACCCTCGGAACGCTGCATCAGCACCACGCCCACAAGCCCGACGCCGATCAGCATGTGAATGACCAGTACGATGGTTTCCATGATTCCGGCCGTTTCCTGGTTGCGCACCGCGGCTCCCGGGGCCACGCCACATCTGTTGAGCGCGTATTTAGTCGGTTGAGCGCCGCATTGCCAGCCCCAATCCTGTCCGATGGTTAACCCGCTGCCGCCGCAATAGCCAGAAAGCTCTCCGCATCCAAGCTTGCACCACCGATCAGCCCACCGTCCACATCGGGAACCGCCAGCAGATCGGCCGCGTTCCCAGGCTTCATCGAGCCGCCGTACAGAAGTCCGATGTCCGCTGCCGTGTCCCCCATTGCCACCGCGAGCGTCGCCCGGATGTGGCCGTGGGCAACCGCCACCTCGTCCAGGGTCGGGGTACGGCCCGTGCCGATTGCCCATACCGGTTCATAGGCGATGACCGTGGTCGCGCCGTCCACCCCTGCATCCGGAAGCGAGCCAGCCAGTTGTCCGCTAAGGACATCGAGGGTCTTACCCGCATCGCGTTCCGCCTCCGTCTCGCCAATGCACACGATCGCCGTCAGTCCCGCGGCATGCGCCGCAACGGCCTTCGCGCACACCCGCGCGTCACTTTCGCCTAGGCCGTGACGCCGTTCGGAATGACCGAGGATCACGTGGCTGGCGCCAGCATCGCGGACCATCGCAGCGGAAACGTCGCCGGTGAACGCACCGCTTTCGGCCTCGTGGCAATCCTGTCCGCCAACCGCGACCGACGATCCGCCGGCGGCCTCGGCTACCGCACGCAGGATAGTCGCCGGCGGGCAGACCAGAAGATCGCAGGTCGGTATATCGCCCTGCGCCGCGATCGCGCGCGCAAGCGCGATCCCGTCGGCAGCCAGCATATTCATTTTCCAGTTTCCGGCGATCAATTTCTTCGATGCGGCCATTTCTTCACCAAATTGATGCTTTTCATTATGTTAGTGGCTCCCTACATGGGCTTGACGGTGCCTTAGCATAGGCACTTGTGCGCCGCCAACTGGCGCCTCGGCAAAGCACCTGTGCGGTGCTTGAGGCGGCGCATCGCGATCACTATCATGCGCCGCTCGCGGCGGGGCTGCGGCCAAATCTAACCGGTGACCAGAAAATGCTCGATGCTCTGAGACGCAGCTCAAAAAGTTGGGTCATGAAAGTCATTCTCGGGGCCCTTGCCCTGACATTCGTTGTCTTCTTCGGTGGCGATATCGGTGGCCGAGGCGGCGGCAGCCATTCCGGCGCGGCCTCGGTTGTCGAAGTTGGCGATACCAATTTCACCGTGCACCAGATTGGCCGGGAGCTGAACGACCAGATCCAGCGCGCTTCAAGATTCACCGGGCGTCAACTCGACACGCAGTCAGCTATTCAGGCGGGGCTGCTCGACCAGACCATTTCGCAGCTCATCAGCCGCACGCTGTTCGATCAGGCCGCCCAGCAGTTCGGCGTTACTACTCCTCTCGAAGCGGCTTCCGCCGCTATCCGAGCCCTGCCGCAGTTCCAAGGCCCCAGCGGGCGATTTGAGCGCGGTCAGTTCGAGAGTTTCCTGCTGCATAATAACCAGACCGAGGCCGAGTTCGTGAACCAGGTACGGCTCGACCTCATGCGGACCCAGTATCTGGACACGATCCGGGCCGCCGCCGCGGCGCCTGCACCGCTGACCGATACCATCTTCAAGCGCCGCGGCGAACGCCGGACCGCGGAAATCGTGATCGTGGCCACGCTCCCGGACGCGCGCGTGGGCGAACCCGATGCGGTTGAGTTGGGCAACTTTTACAACGCTAATCGGACGGCCTTCGAGACGCCCGAGTTCCGCGTGGCGACCGTCGCCCGGCTCGACGTTGAAACTCTCGCCCACGAGATGGTAATTCCCGAGGAAGACCTGCGCGAGGAATATGAACTGCGCGGCAATGAGTTCGTTCAACCCGAGACCCGCGAGATTTCTCAGGCGACCTTCCTGTCCCGCAACGACGCGCTGCGGGCTCTCGCCCTGATCGAGGCTGGCAAGACCTTCGACAAGGCGGCCGAAGAGGTCTCGGGCCTGCCGCCAGTCGTCCTTGTTCGAATAAGCCGGAACGACGTGCCGGTGGCGGAGCTCGCGAATGCCGCGTTCGCGCTTGACTTGGATGTGATCAGCGAGCCGGTCAAGAGCGACCTCGGTTGGCATCTAGCGGAAGTCTCTGAGATCGTGCCCGGCCGGACTATTCCCTTCAACGAGGTGCGCGACACGCTCCGCAACGAGCTCGCAACCGAAGAGGCGCGCGACGCAATCTTTGAGGTGCTGAACGATGTCGAGGACGGACTCGCCGGCGGGGCTTCCCTCGGGGAGGTTGCCCGCGACAGTAACCTGACCATCGGCCGGATCGAGGGCGTAGCCCGCACGGGCCAGTTGCGCGACGACAGCACCGATGCAGCCGTTACACCGGAGCTGGTAAAGCGCCTGTTCTCTATCGAGCAGCCCGGCATCACTGAGACCATCGAGAGCCGTGGCGGCGGGTTCTCCGTCATACGCCTCGACGAAATCATCGCACCGCGCATTCCATCCCTCAACGAGGTACGCGAACAGGTTATCACCGCCTGGCAGGCGGAACGGGTCGCCGCCCAGGCGGAGGAGACGGCTCAGAAGATTGCCGACCGCGCACGCGGCGGCGAGCCTCTCGAGTCCCTAGCCGGCGAGTTTGGGGCGACTTTCGAGAAGACACCGGCCTTCGACCGCTCCGCGGACGGATCAACGTTCTCGACCGAGCTGATCACGGCGGTCTTTGAGGCAAACCTTGGCGAGGTGATCCAGCAGAGTCTGACAGACGGTGCTGCAGTCGCCAAGCTCATCGATATTGAGCCGGCAGACATGCTAGATCCGGCGCGCGAGGAGATATCGGCGGCGCTCACAGGGCAGATCGCGAATGACTTGGTCACCCAGCTCGCGGAGGCCCTGCGCAACGACATCGGCGTGGACGTCGACCGGAATGCGCTGGAAGACGCATTCCAGATTCAATGATCCCCCCCTTGGTGTTTGTATCGTGACCCTGCAGACCGCCACCGACACGGAGTCCTTCACCGAGCGCTACGCCAACGGCGAACCGCAACTCGTGTGGACCGAACTGGTCGCTGATTTGGAGACGCCCGTCTCCGCGCTGCTCAAGCTCGCAGACGACGAGAAGCATTCGATTCTGCTAGAATCGGTCGAAGGGGGCGCCGTGCGCGGGCGCTACTCGATCCTTGCCTTTGGCCCCGACCTGATCTGGCGCTGCACGGGTAGGAATGCCGAGATTAATCGCAACGCCCGCAGCGACCCGGATGCCTTCGAGCCAATGGCAGCAAGCAGCCTCGACGCGTTGTCGGACCTGATCGATGAATGCCGAATCGATATTCCTCCGGCGTTGCCGCCGATGGCTGCGGGTCTGTTTGGTTATTTCTCCTATGACACTGTGCGCCTCATCGAGCGCTTGCCCGATGCCAACCCCGATGCGATCGGTATTCCCGATTCCGTCTTCATCCGGCCGACCATCATCGCGGTGTTCGACAATGTGGCCGACAAGGTGACCCTAGTGACGCCAGTCTGGCCCAACCCGTCTGTCGACGCCAATAGCGCCTACGACCAAGCCTGTGCGCGGATCGACACGGCGGTGATGGGTTTCGACCGGGATGTGCCTCGCATCGCCAGCATCCCCAAGGGCTCGGAAGCGGCGATCACGCCGGTGTCGAACCGCTCACAGTCCGAGTATCACGCTATGGTCGAGGCCGCGAAGGAGTATATCCGCGCCGGCGACATCTTTCAGGTGGTTCCGTCCCAGCGTTTCAGCTTCCCGTTCGAGCTCCCGCCCACCGCGCTCTATCGCTCGCTTCGGCGTCTCAACCCCTCGCCCTTCCTCTTCGTACTGAATGTCGGAGATTTCTCCCTCGTGGGATCGAGCCCGGAGATCTTGGTCCGCCTGCGCGACGACACGGTCACCATCCGGCCTATCGCGGGCACCCAGCCGCGCGGCAAGACTCCGCTCGAGGATGCGACATTGGCAGAGGACCTACTGGCAGATCCCAAGGAGATGGCCGAGCATTTGATGCTGCTCGACCTGGGCCGCAACGATGTAGGCCGGGTGTCGGAAATCGGCACTGTCGAAGTTACCGAGGAGTCCAAGATCGAGCGCTACAGCCACGTCATGCATATGGTATCGAACGTGCAGGGCCGGATGAAACCGGGCACGCGGGCCGTTGACGCGCTGGCCGCCGGCTTCCCGGCGGGGACCGTGTCGGGCGCACCAAAGATCCGGGCGATGGAGATCATCGACGAGCTGGAGGATGAGCGCCGCAGTTTCTACGCTGGCGCGGTCGGTTACTTTGCGGCCGACGGTAGTATGGACACCTGCATCACGCTCCGTACAGCCCTAATCAAGGACAGCGTGATGTATGTCCAAGCTGGCGGCGGTGTCGTGGCGGACTCGGATCCCGAGGATGAGTACCAGGAGAGCAACAATAAGGCCCGCGCCCTAATTCGCGCCGCGGAACAGGCCCACCGCTTTGTCGACTAAGGCCTCGGTGCCAAACCTCAATGCCGATGGACTCGTCTGAGGGGACGACGGCGCTGTCCATTCCGGTTAGCGCCCGTGATAAATGGAAATAGGGCGTCAAGAAGAGCGACCCGTCCTTAATCTATTCACGCATCGCGCAGTAGGCGAACATTTTCGCGAACCGCCAGATCATGGGGTCCCAGCAGTCCACGTTTAGCCCGGCGCCATCTTGCCAGACGACCTCCAACCCGGGATTTCGAGAGATGATATCCTGCAGTGTATGCCAGTGCGCGGGATCCTCGCGTGAGACCTGCAGTTAATACGGCTCGGTGTTTAGTTCAACGACGGCGAGTTATCATTAGGATGACCGCCGCGCGAAGCACAAAACAGCCTCCACGGCAGCTCTGGGCAGCTAGTTGGATGCGCGCGCAGATCCTGCGGCGAGACGCATAGCAACCGCGCTCACCGGCACCAGCGCAAAGCCTCGGGTGCGAACGTCTGGCAGCCACTCCGCAAGTGCATCAATGGTCGTGTCTCTGGGGTGACCGATAGCAATAGCGTGCCCCTGCCGCCGCGCAACCTCTTCGACATCCAGCAACGCCGAGCGAACCCCTATTGGCGACGGGTCGTGGTCTAGGAAGACATCCCGCCGTAATGCCGGTATCCCATGCCGCTCAGCCTCCGACTGCGCCACCGTCGCACTCGAGGTCCGGCTGTCGAGGAACAGCAGTCCTCGCGCACGCAACTCGATCATCACCGCAGCCATGACCGGTCGGTCCGCCGTCGCCTTGCTGCCCATATGATTGTTAATGCCAACGAACTCGCCGAACTGCGACAGGTTCCACTCGATCCGGCGATGCAGCTCCGCGGGGGTCAAATCCAGCACCAAGGCATTCGGCCCGGGGTCCGCTCCCGGCCCTGGTTCCATGGGCACATGCACCAGCAACTCGTGACCGGCCGCGCGGGCCGCGCCGGTCTGAGTTACCAGGTCTCGGGCATAGGCGAGATAGGCCAGCGTCAGGGGCGCAGGAAGCTCGACTGTACGCTCCGACCGCGCCCGGTCGAGGCCCATATCGTCGATCACCACGGCGATCATTGGCTGGCCTGGCGCGGCAACGGCAGGCATTGCGTGGTGCTGCCAGGCCTGCGCAGGCGGTAGCGGTCGAACGGCGGCAACCTGCGGTTTGGACGCCGCGGCAGCTGGCCCCGCAGGTGACGGTGTCAAGATTGGCACGCCGACTGTCGGCAGCGGCACAGTCGCGACGGGAGCCGTCCGAGCCCTATTCGCCTCAGGACCAAGGATCAGGATCGCTCCCAGCGCGACAACTGCGCCGGTGAGCGCAGCAGCAGTCGCCCATACCAGCCAGCCGCCGCCGGTCGGAGCCTTGCGCTTCCGTCTCTTCTGTGATGTCCGCACAGACTTGCAAGGCTTCGGTTTGGCTTTGCGGGCCGGCTTGGCCATGGCGCTGCAACTCGCAGAGGGGTTCAGGATGCCAGAGAGGCCTCCAATTAGGATACGTTTATGACTGATTCGCGCTTTTTTCACCTTCAGCACTGGATATTCTTGCTGCCGCACATGCTTTGCCGCCCCGGGCAACGCTGTTATAAGTCTTCGCCCCGTGCACGGGACCGAAAAATGCCAGACAACCTCTTGAGATGTTTCTCTTAATCGACAACTACGACAGCTTTACCTACAACCTCGTCCACTTCCTAGGCGAGTTGGGGGTGGAGTGTGATGTCCGCCGCAACGACACGCTCAGCCCCGACGACGTGCTTGCGCTCGAGCCCGAGGCCATCGTCATTTCACCCGGGCCCTCGGACCCCGACCACGCCGGCATCTGCCTAGATCTCGTGGCGAAGGCCGCCGAGGCCCGCATGCCCCTGCTGGGCGTCTGCCTCGGCCATCAGACCATTGGTCAAGCCTTCGGCGGTAGGATTGTGCGTGCGCCCGAACCCATGCACGGCAAGGTCGACCGAGTACGGCACGGCGGCCAGAGCCTTTTCCGCGGCTTACCTAACCCCGTCGAGGCGACGCGCTATCACTCGCTGTGCGTGGAGCGAGCGTCCGTCCCCGATTTTTTCGAAATCACGGCCCAGACCTCCGACGAGGTGATCATGGGACTGTCCCATAAGGAATTGCCAATCCACGGGGTGCAGTTCCACCCAGAGAGCATCGCAACCGAGGCGGGGCACGAACTGCTGGCGAATTTCATAGAACTGGCCACCGGCCAGCCTGTCGAAGCCTATGGCAGCGACGCCCGCGCCGGGGAGATGATGGCGTTATGAGCACCGATAGGGACGACCTAAAACTGCTGCTGGCGCGGGTCGCCGACGGCAGCACCCTCGCTAAGGGTGAGGCCGAGGTGGCCTTCGATATCATCATGTCCGGCAATGCCACGCCGGCCCAGATCGGCGCTTTCCTGATGGCGTTACGCCTGCGCGGTGAGACCGTGGACGAGATAACCGGCGCGGCCCGCACAATGCGCACCAAGGCCCACAAGATCGACGCACCGGATGACGCCATAGACATCGTCGGGACCGGTGGCGACGGGACCGGCACGCTGAACATCTCCACCGCCTCGGCGATCGTAGTGGCCGGCTGCGGCGTCCCCGTGGCCAAGCATGGCAACTGCGCGCTCAGCTCCAAGACCGGCGCCGCGGACGTGCTGACCGAACTTGGCATCAACATTGACGCCGACTTCGAGCTCGTCCGGGAATCGATCTGGGAGAACAATCTCGGTTTCCTAATGGCACCCCGTCACCACAGCGCCATGCGCAATGTCGCCGGCCCGCGAGTCGAACTGGGAACCCGCACGATCTTCAACCTTCTTGGCCCCCTGTCGAACCCGTCTCTGGTCACCCGCCAGATGACCGGCGTGTTCGCACCGCAATGGACCGAGCCTGTGGCCCATGTGCTTGGCAATCTAGGTCTGAAACGCGCCTGGGTTGTGCATGGCTCCGACGGCACGGACGAACTGACTACGACCGGCCCGTCCCGAGTCTCGGAACTCAAGGACGGCGAGGTAACCACCTACGAGGTCAATCCGGAAGACGCAGATCTGCCGCGCAGCACGCTAGAAGACATCAAGGGTGGCGATGCGGCCTTCAACGCGGCGGCCGTCCACGAACTCCTCGCCGGCAAGCAGAGTGCCTACCGGAACGCCGTGCTAATGACCGCCGCGGGCTCACTGATGATCGCGGAACGGGCCGATGACCTCGTGGGCGGCGTCAAGATCGCTTGCGAGGCGATTGATTCCGGCGCCGCCCGCGAATGCCTCGCCCGCCTCGTCGAGATCACCAACAGGAACGGCTGAGATGTCAGACGTCCTTACGAAGATCAATAACAACAAGCGCGAATATATCGCTGCCTGCAAGGCCGCAACGCCGCTGTCCGCGCTCGAAGAACGCGCACGCCGCGCCGACACCACACGGGGCTTCGCGAAGCGCCTCGCCGAGCGCACAACCGCCGGGCGCTTCGGCTTGATAGCCGAGGTCAAGAAGGCAAGCCCGAGCAAGGGGCTTATTCGCGAGGACTTCGATCCGGCCGTTATCGCCAAGGCCTACGAGACCGGCGGCGCGACATGCATGTCCGTCCTTACCGACACGCCCTATTTCGAGGGACGGGATGAGCATCTGGTCGCGGCACGCGCGGCGGTGTCCTTGCCCGTCATTCGCAAGGACTTCATGCTCGACCCCTACCAGGTGGTCGAGGCCCGTGCGCTGGCGGCGGACTGTATCCTGCTAATCATGGCAGGGCTGGACGACACACAGGCCGCCGAACTCGCCGCCACCGCCCATGAATGGAGTATGGACGTACTGGTCGAGGTACACGACGCGGCTGAACTCGACCGCGCGCTCCGGATCGACAGCGATCTCGTCGGTATCAATAATCGGAACCTGAAGACCCTCACCGTGGACCTCGCAACAACCGAACAACTCGCGCCGTGCGTTCCGTCGGACCGGTTGCTGGTCTGTGAGAGCGGGCTGTTTAAGCCGGAGGACCTTGTCCGCATGTCCGGGGTCGGGGCGCGCTGCTTCCTGATCGGAGAATCCCTCATGCGCCAAGACGACATCGCAGGCGCGGTCCGCGATCTGCTCGCGCCGGGCGAAGCCCTCCGCGAAAGTGCCTGATTGATGGCAGACAACAAGTTCACTCATATCGACGCGAACGGTAACGCCCGCATGGTTGACGTGTCCGACAAGGAGGTGACCCGGCGCACGGCGACGGCCGGGTGCCGAGTAGTCATGCAACCCGAAACCATCGCGCTGATCCGCGACGGCGCGGTGAAGAAGGGCGACGTGGTTTCGGTGGCCCGCCTCGCCGGGATCATGGGCGCAAAGAAGACCTCGGAGTTAATCCCGCTCTGCCACCCCCTGCTAATCAACAAAGCCGATGTGGAAATCTCCATCGATGACGGCCGCAACGCCGTCGTGATCGAGGCGACGGTCCGCGTTGACGGCAAGACCGGGGTCGAGATGGAGGCGCTGACCGCGGCGAGTGTCGCGGCGCTGACGGTTTACGACATGGTCAAGGCCGTGGATCGCGGCACACAGATCACTGACATGCGCCTGCTGCGCAAGGCCGGGGGCAAGTCGGGGTCCTACGAGGCGAAATGAGGATGCGGGAGCGACCGACGGCACCCATCACTACCCTCGTTATGCCCGCGCAGGTGGGCATCCATGAACACCGGTGGCAGCCAACATGTGGTTCCCAGGTTATTAGTTCCCGCTTTCGCCGCAAAGATGATTGTAAGATTGGCGGGATCACGCAATGAGCCGCGCGCTCGCCCTTTTACTGCTGGTCGTCGCGGTCGTCGCCGCGCCGGCGGCAGTGGTGGCGCTAGAGTGGCTGCGCACGGTCCCTGGCTATTTCAACCTCGCGCCCCACATTCCCTTCATGCCTAACGGGTTCGCCCAGTTCTACCTGATCGTGACGGCCGCCATGTTAGCTATTGCCGTGCCGATGTCCCTAGGTCTCATCCGGCTCGGCGATCTACGCCCAGCGCGCTACGTCCGGAACGCACTGATGGTCCTGATTTTCTGGAAGATCATCGATGTAACCATGCTGTCGGGCGGTGCGGGCAACCTAGAGGACACGGCGGCGACGCTGGTGCTGTCTCTCGGTACCTTTGGCTACGGCGTGGTCGCCGGGTTCGTCTTCTGGCGGATCGGCGTTCGGCCACACAGATTCACGGCGCCAACAAATCTGGATTCCGAGACGAGCGAGAAGCAATGAACAAGCATCAACCGACCCAAAGCATCTTTGTGATGCCCGCGCGGGCGGGCATCCATGAACACCGGCGGCAACCTCGACATGTTTCTCAATTTACCAGTCTCCGCCCTTGCGGAAACGACGATGGCGGGGGTCCTTAGATGACCCAGAAACTAATGGCCGTAGCGGACGCACGCGCGCGGATCCTTGCGGACCTGCCGGCGATGCTTTCGGAACAGGTCGCGCTGCCCGACGCCCATGGTCGAGTGCTGGCCGCCGACGTGGCGGCGCGAACAACCCAGCCGCCCCTCGCAGTCTCGGCGATGGATGGCTATGCGGTACGCGCCAAGGATGTCGCGAATGTCCCGGCAGACTTAAAGATCGTGGGCGAGGTCCCGGCCGGCGGACTTCACGAGGGTACGGTCGGCCCCGGCGAGGCCGTCCGCATCTTTACCGGTGCCGCCATACCCGACGGCGCGGACGCCATCGTCATTCAGGAAGACGCGGTGCGCGGCGGCGACACGGTGACGGTGAACGAGGGTGTCACCGCCGGCCGATACGTCCGACCGGCCGGACTCGACTTCCAGAAAGGCGACGTACTGCTTTCGGCGGGAACTACCCTCACCGCCCGCGACATTGGGCTCTCCGCCGCCATGAACCACCCTTGGCTGCGGGTACGTCGAAAGCCTAGGGTAGCGCTGCTAGCGACCGGTGACGAGATTACCCTACCCGGCGAGGAACTCGGCCCCGCTAGCATCGTCAGCTCCAATACCTTCGCGCTGGCGGGACTGATTCGGGCCGCAGGCGGCGAGCCGTTGACACTCGGGATTGCGCCCGATAACAAGGCGTCAATCCGGCGGCTGGCCGAGGGCGCGCGCAGCGCCGACATGCTGGTCACCACTGGCGGCGCATCCGTCGGTGAACACGACCTGGTGCAGGAAGCGCTCTCAGACATCGGCCTCAAAATCGACTTCTGGCAGATCGCTATGCGCCCGGGCAAACCTCTGATGTTCGGCCGCTTGGGCGACATGCCCATGTTGGGCTTCCCGGGAAACCCTGTGTCCTCGACCGTCTGCGGCGTACTTTTTCTCAAACCTGCGCTGGCTAGGATGCTGCGCACTGGCGACACCGAGCCCGTATTCGAGACAGCCACCCTAGGCGTGGATCTCGGTGCAAACGACCGGCGCGAGGACTATCTCCGCGCCACGCTCACCCGCGACAGCGGCACGCTGGTCGCCACGCCATTCAGCAAGCAGGACAGCTCAATGTTCTCGCGGCTGGCGTCATCGGACTGCCTCATCATGCGCCCGCCCCACGCCCCGCCGGCAAGGATCGGCGACCCGGTCACATTTGTGCGGTTGGGGGATGGGACATTACGGATTTAGTCCGTCGCAGGTCGGAAGCGCATAACTCGGAGCCAGCTCGCCGAGTTCTTTGGCAAAGTCGTTATCCGATCGTCGTTCTGATATACAAGCGAAACTTTGCAATACCGCTGTTTTTTATGATCCCATGCGCAAATGCCTTTCCGCCAAACCCAATCCCCGAAAAGCAAATATATCGGTGGCTCCTTAGGGCTCCCGCATCTTTTGAACCGGACGCTAGGTGACTATCGGGCCCGACGATTGAGCGTCTTAACGGGCAGCATAAACAAGAGCCGTTGACGAGCCAGAAGAACAAGACTAGAACATGTAGTAATGTTTGCGGTTTGTTCTGCTTGTCGTGGTTCTGCCGCATTTTGAAACGCAGACCGAGTTTGGGGAACAGCTCACATGTTGACGCGCAAGCAGCACCAGCTTCTGACATTCATCAACGAACGTCTCAACGCGACCGGGGTCGCGCCTTCCTTCGACGAGATGAAGGATGCCCTTGAGCTCAAGTCAAAGTCGGGCATCCATCGGCTGGTCACCGGGCTTGAGGAGCGCGGGTTCATCCGGCGCCTGGCCCACCGGGCGCGTGCGCTAGAGGTGCTGCGCCTGCCCGACGAGACCGGCGTAGGCGCCAATAACAGTGACACGGAGCGGAACGCTGCTTTCTCACCCCAGGTGATCGAGGGCGGCCGCGAAAATGCACACATCATCGCACCATCCGAAATGACCACCGCCCCTGACGAGGGTTCGGGCGGCGGTGACGTCGAGGTCCCGCTCTTGGGCAAGATCGCCGCAGGCACACCCATCGAGGCGCTGCGCGACCCGGCCCGGCATATCGATGTGCCGCCGTCTATACTCGGCCGCGGCAACCACTACTGCCTTGAGGTCGAGGGCGATTCGATGATCGACGCTGGTATCCTCGACGGCGACACGGTCATCATCCGCCGCTCGGACACGGCGGAAAACGGCGCAATCGTCGTAGCCTTGGTCGAGGGACAGGAGGTCACCCTCAAGCGGCTCCGCAGGCGGAACAACTCGGTCGCGCTCGAGGCCGCCAACCCCGACTATGAGACCCGTATCTTTGGCCCCGATCAGGTGGCGGTGCAGGGCGAACTCGTGGGACTGCTCCGCCAGTACTGAGCTTCCCGATCTGCGTGTGGGAGGCGGTTTCCACCGTAATAAACCGCCGGCCAACAAGCGTAGTCACCTAGTCGACCAGCACTGCCGCCACGACCTGTGCGGTGCGCCACTGGGCTGCGGAAAACCTTACGGCGGAAAAACCGCGACCAAGATCAGTCGAAGTGCCGGCCGGCTGTGCTTAAGGGCGGGCACAACCAGACCCGCCAAGACCGCGATCTAGCAGTCGAATCAGACCGACTCGCGCAACAGCGCAAATTAGACTCCGATCCCGATTATAAAAAAACGGGCAGCCAGAGCACCCAGCGCTCGCGTTCGATCAGGAAGGCCGCAAGGAACCGTCCCCGAACGGGGAAATCCGTTCTACAGGTCCTCGCATATGGCTTCGCGCGCGACACGGGCCAGCATAAGCTTCTTACCGCCGGACGGCCGGCGTCGGGCGACCCCTAGGATACCTCAACTTGACGATCGGGCCCGACACCGCCATACGGACGGTAGAGTTCACGCCCCAGCGAGCCCTGCCACCATGTCCGTCGTCACCCGTTTTGCCCCCTCACCCACCGGTTTCCTGCACATCGGCGGCGCCCGAACGGCACTGTTCAACTATCTGTTCGCGCGCCACCACGGCGGCCGGTTCCTGCTGCGGATAGAGAACACCGACAGTAAACGCTCCACCGACGAGGCAATCGCCGCGATCCTGCACGGAATGCGGTGGCTGGGGCTCGACTGGGACGGCGAAGAGACCTACCAGTCCTGCAATGCCGACCACCACCGTACCGTGGCGGAACAACTGGTCGCCGACGGCAAGGCCTACAAGTGCTACTGCACACCCGAGGAACTCGTCGAAATGCGCGAGAATGCCCGTAATTCCAGCGGTGCGACGCGGATCTACGATAACCGGTGGCGCGACCGCGATCCGTCCGAGGCCCCGACGGACATCGACCCCGTGATCCGAATCAAGATGCCGCTCAACGGCGAGACCACAATCGCCGATGCGGTCCAGGGCGACGTCACCAAGGCCAACAACACGCTGGACGATTTCATCATCCTGCGTTCCGATGGCACGCCGACCTACATGCTGGCGGTTGTCGTCGACGACCACGATATGGGCGTGACCCACGCCATTCGCGGCGACGATCATCTGAACAACGCTTTCCGGCAGCACCACCTGTTCGCCGCGTGCGGCTGGGACACGCCTGTCTTCGCCCATATCCCTCTGATTCACGGGCCCGACGGGGCAAAACTGTCGAAACGCCACGGCGCGCTTGGGGTCGAGGCCTATGAGGAAATGGGCCTTCTGCCAGAGGCAATGTGCAACTACCTGCTCCGGCTCGGCTGGTCGCACGGCGACGACGAGATCATTTCGCGCGAGCAGGCCGTCGAATGGTTCGACCTCGCCGATGTCGGACGCTCCCCGGCCCGGTTCGACATGGACAAGCTCATGAACCTAAACGCCCATTACCTGAAGTCAGCCGATCCGGCCCGCCTCACCGCGATCGTGATGGCCGCCGTCACAGGAACAACTGTTTCCCCGGATGCGGAGAACCGGTTGATTGCCGGCATGCCCGGGCTTGCATCACGCGCCAAAACAACAAACGAACTTGTTGATTTTGCTAGTTTTTATATTGTCGACGCGCCTATCAAGATGAACGACAAGGCGCGGGCGAGCCTGTGTGACCCCGTGGCAGGCGAGATGCTGAGCACGCTTGCGGAATTGCTCAAAAAGGCTACATCTTGGGATGAGGCTGAACTCGACGGGATTGCGCGCAGATTCGCGGAATCCCGAGGTTTGAAGCTCGGCAAGGTCGCGCAGCCCCTGCGTGCCGCGCTGACCGGGTCGAATGTGTCGCCGAGCATTTTCGAGGTGATGGTGGTTTTGGGACCCGACGAAACCCTCACGCGGCTAGAAAACGCCGTTAGCTAGGTTTCACTTCCTGAACTGTGCGGTTCTGGAACATTGCCGAACTGGCCTCCGCCGATTAGAGTGCGGCGCAACATAAATCTGGCTCGCCGGATATGCACCGAAAATGCATATCGCGCGCGATACTTGGGTGGAGAGTTACATGAGTGAGCCGAAAATCGTTGATACAGCGACCCTCACCGTCGGCGACAAAACTGTCGAATTGCCAATCCTGGAAGGCACGGAAGGACCTCGCGTCATCGATGTCCGCAAGCTCTACGCCGAAACGGACATGTTCACCTATGACCCGTCCTACACCTCGACGGCAAGCTGCGATTCCGAACTAACCTATATCGACGGCGACGTGGGCATTCTGCGCCACGGCGGCTACTCGATCGAGGACCTGACCGAGAATAGTTCCTTCCTAGAGGTCTGCTACCTGCTGCTGCACAAGGAATTGCCCAACCAAGCCGAGCTCACCGAGTTCGAGACGACCATCACCAACCACACGATGATCCACGAGCAGCTGCGCAACCTTTACAGCGGCTTCCGGCGTGATGCGCATCCGATGGCCCTCCTCATCGGCGTCGTGGGCGCCATGTCAGCCTTCTATCACGACTCCACCGACATCAATGACCCGCAACAACGCCTGATCGCCTCGCATCGCCTTATCGCGAAGATGCCAACGATCGCCGCCTGGGCCTACAAGTACACGGTGGGCCAGCCCTTCGTGTATCCCAACAACGACATGAGCTATGCCGAGAACTTCCTGCACATGACCTTCTCGGTGCCGGCCGAGGAATACAAGCCGAGCCCGGCGATAGTGCGCGCCATGGACAAGATCTTCATCTTGCATGCCGATCACGAGCAGAACGCATCCACCTCGACCGTCCGCCTCGCCGGCTCATCGGGTGCCAATCCCTTTGCGTGCATCGCGTCGGGCATCGCCACGCTATGGGGCCCGGCCCATGGCGGCGCCAACCAGGCCGTGCTCGAGATGCTTGCCCAGATCGGTGACAAGAAGAACATCCCCGAGTTCTTGGAACGCGCCAAGGACAAGGACGACCCCTTCCGCCTAATGGGCTTCGGCCATCGGGTCTATAAGAACTACGACCCGCGCGCAGGCGTCCTGAAGGCGTCGGCCGACGAGGTCCTAGAAGAGGTCGGGGCCGCGAACGACCCGTTGCTTGATCTGGCCATGGAGCTCGAGCGCATCGCGCTGGAAGACGAATATTTTGTCGAGCGCAAGTTGTTCCCGAATGTGGATTTCTACTCGGGCATCATCTTCAAGGCGATCGGCTTCCCAACCAGCATGTTCACCGTGCTGTTCGCGCTGGCACGCACCGTTGGGTGGATCGCCCAGTGGAAGGAAATGATCGAGGATCCGGGCCAGCGCATCGGCCGCCCCCGACAGCTCTTCACGGGCCCGACCGAGCGCCCTTATCCGCCGATCGGTAACCGCTAGAGTGCAGGTCCGAAACCCGAGTTCGCTGCGGCCCTCCCCGAAGGGCCGTTCGCTTTCTGGGCCCTAGTCGTCGAAGGCCGATCCGTCCTTGCGCACGAAATGGGGCTTCCCGTCGCGCACGGCATTCGCCATGTTGATATCGGGATAGGTCACATTCTCGACCCGTGGCCGGTTACCGACCTCTAGCGCCAGGACGTCGGTGTCCGACCTGTTGGCCAGCGTGTGACCATTGGGATTCCCGGCGGGAAACCCTGCCGCCATGCCTGCAGCGAGCACCGTCTCGCCTTCATCGGTCACCAGGGTCGCCTCGCCCTCGAGGATGTATACGAATTCGTCCTGTTCCGAATGCCAATGGCGCGCTGAAGACTGACCACCAGGCTCGATACGCACGATGTTGACGCCATATGCGGACAGGCCGAGCGCCGGCGACAGCCGGCGTCGATGACGGCCCGCCACCAGCACATCATGGGGTTTCGGATAGGGCGAACCAGATTCTTCCGGCAGACTCTGAGGATCGATGATCAAGTCGGCCGCGGCACGCTTTGTCTCACTCATGATCCTAGCCCTGTTCGATCAGTTCGATCAGTTCGATCTTGTAGCCGTCCGGATCCTCGATAAAGGCGATCACGGTGGTTCCGTGCTTCATCGGGCCCGGCGCACGGGGGATCGGAACCCCTTCTGCTTTCAGGGCCTCACAGGTGGCGTAGATGTCGGGTACACCGATGGCCAGGTGTCCGAATCCGGAACCGTGGCTGTAGGGCTTGTCCTGATCCCAGTTGTAGGTCAGTTCGATCACTGCCTCGCTGCTTTCGTCGCCATAGCCGATGAAGGTGTTGGTGAAGCGGCCATCCTCGAAATCCTTCTGGCGCAGCACCTTCATACCCAGATGGCGGGTATAGAAATCAATCGACTTATCCTGTTCCTTAACTCGAATCATGGTGTGGAGCAGTCGGTATGCGTCGGTTCCGGCCATGGCGGCTCCTTCCCTGTCGCGAATGAGTTGCAGCGGTTTTAACTGTTGCGGACCGCGGCGACAATCTCGCGTACCGCCCGAGCCGCACGCACACTAGGTCTTTCACCGCCGGGTTCGAGGTCCCGGGATATGCGCTGCGCCTCCACGCCGATCGTCTTCCGCCGGTCCGGGTCTGCCAGCAGCTCCCGCAGTATTTCGGAGATCAGCTCCGGCCGACAGCGCGACTGCAGGAATTCCGGCAATACCTCGCGGTCGGCCACGATATTAACGATGGACGCGAAACGGACCCTGATCATCCGCCGCGCAATTTCACCCGTCAGCCAAGGCACCCGGTACATCACAACGGTCGGCACGCCGGCCCAAGGTAGCTCAAGGGCCACCGTGCCGGAGGTGGCGAGCGCTAGGTCTGCGGCGGCGAATGCGTCATAGCGTTCGTTTGCACCGTCTACGACCGTCACCTTCCAGGGCCAATCGGCGACCATCTCTGTGATGCGCTCCCGGACATTCGCGGCTACAGGGATGACGATCTCCACGTCGGGATTCTCCGGCATGACCCGAGAAAGCGTTGCGCGCGCAATCGGTATCAGCCTGGAAACCTCGCCCCCGCGGCTGCCCGGAAGAACCGCCAACACGGTCGCATCGGCCGCTATTCCGTGTCGGATACGGAACGCAGGCCCATCGCCAGCATCCACATTACCCTCGGCCACCGGATGCCCTACAAAGGTGGCGTTAAGGCCCGCTGCCGCAAACAGCGGCGGCTCGAAAGGAAACAGAGTCAAAAGATGGTCGAAATGTTTGCGGAACTTACGCACCCGTCCGGCGCGCCAGGCCCAGATGGTCGGCGCCACATAGTGTACGCGTGGGCACCCGCGGGTCTTGAGACGGCGGATCACCGCGAAAACGAAACCCGGGGAATCGATCGTCACGATAACGTCCGGCTTCTGCCGCGCGATATCGTCCGCAACGAGCCGTATCCGGCGCAAAAGCCGCGGCACGCTGGGCAGCACCTCGAAAAGGCCCATGATCGCAAGCTCGCCATAGGGGAAAAGGCTTTTCAGCCCTGCCACCGCCATCTCCGGGCCGCCTACACCGGAGACGCATAATTCCGTCCCCACATCCGCTTTCAATGCATCGATCAGGCGTCCGCCGATCACGTCGCCCGAGGGCTCACCGGCAATGACATAGACGTGCAGCGTTTTGGCCGTATCGTCCTCCGGAGGCATGCTCACCTGTTCGCTGGGTATTCGTCCGGCCGAACGCCGACGACGAAGAGTCCCGCCGCGTCCGCGGCCGAAACTAGGCCCGGCTGGTCTAACACCAGAGTGTTTTGCGCACTCACGGCAATACCGGCGAGACCGGCATCTATCGCATCCGCGACCGTATCCGGGCCGATCGTTGGCATATCGGCGCGAATCTCCTGGCCGGGCTTTGGAAGTTTCACCAAAACGCCACCGCGCCCTTCGCGGCGCAACCCGCCGCAACGCTCAAGCAGCCCGCGCGTGCCTTCCGCCGCCTCAAGGCCGAGTACGATCCCGTGCTGGACTACCGCAGCCTGGCCGATGTCCAGATGTCCCATGGCGTTCAACACACGTATGCCATGTGCGATGTCATCGGTTGCCCCCGCATCGGGCTCGAAACCGCCGAAGGGCCCTTCGGGCGCACGCAATTCGTTCAGGACGGCGGCCGCACCGACAACCCGAAATCCCTCTTCCTCCTCAAGGGTGCGCACGATGGCCCCTAGAAGGCCGTTATCTCCCTTGTTCAGAAGCCCACGGGCGAGAAACCGTGCCGCGCGACGGTCGGGCCGCAATTCCTTGAGTGTCGGACGGCGCACGGGGCCGGCCATGACAATTTCCTCGACCCCCTCAGCCCGCAACCGACCGAGCGCATCATCCGCCGCTCCGAGCCGCACCCAAGCGTGCGGGGCATCACCAACCACATCCGGATCGGCCTGCCCTTCGAAGGCAATCACAAAGACCGGCCGGTCCATTGCCCGGCAGGCCTCAATCAAATGTCCCGGCAAGGGCCCGCCGCCAGCGAGAATCCCGAGCTTAGGTGTCATTCGTGGATTTGGGCTGGAGCACGGCGCGCGAGGTTTCCTCGCGTACGAAATTGACGATCTCCATCACCCCCTCATTGTCGGCATAAAGCTCTACGACGCCGTCGACACGTTCCTGCATCGTGCCCTCCTGAGCGAACAGAAGTCGATAGGCCGTGCGCAGGTGCTGAATATCGTCACGCGAGAAGTCCCGGCGCTGCAGCCCAACGAGGTTCAGGCCGCGCAGGCGTGCACGCTCCCCCATAGCCGATCCATAGGGGATCAGGTCATGCTCGACCCCCGACATACCGCCGACCATCGCATGCGCGCCGATCCGCACGAACTGGTGAATGGCCGATAGGCCGCCGATGATCGCGAAGTCGCCGACATGAACATGACCTGCGAGAGTGGCGTTATTGGCTAAAATTACATTGTTGCCCACTCGACAATCATGGGCGACATGAGAGCCAACCATAAACAGGCAATCATCACCAACGCTGGTTATTAGCCCGCCCCCCGAGGTACCGGGATTCATTGTAACGTGTTCGCGGATCTGGGTGCGGGCGCCGATACGCAGTTCGGAATCCTCGCCGGCAAACTTCAAATCCTGCGGCGGCAGCCCAATCGACGCAAACGGATAGATCTCGGTCTCCGCGCCGATCTGCGTGTGCCCACTCACGACAACGTGGCTATGCAAGTGGACGCGATCCGAAAGATCGACGCCCTCCCCAATTATGCAGTAGGGGCCGATCCGAACATCCGCCCCGATCTTCGCTCCGTCCTCAACGACCGCCGTGGAGTGAATATCGTTCATCTAGGAATCCATGATCATCGCCGAATAGGCCGCTTGGGCAACGACGGTGTCGCCAACCCGGCCCTCGCCATCGAATTTCCAGACATTGCCCCGATGACGCTGGATCGACACGTACAGCTTCAACTGGTCGCCGGGGACGACCGGCTTGCGGAACCGCGCATTGTCGATGGTCATGAAATAGACCAGCTTGCCCAGCGCTTCTTTCCCAAGCGTTTCAACAACCAGTACGGCCGCCGTCTGTGCCATCGCTTCGATGATCAGCACGCCGGGCATTACCGGGCGGACCGGGAAATGTCCCAGAAAAAAAGGCTCGTTGATGGTAACATTCTTGACGCCCGTCGCTCGCTCCCGCACGACGATATCCTCGACCCGATCGATCATCAGGAAGGGCTGACGATGGGGTATCATCTCCATCACTTCGAGGATGTCGACTGCCTCGCGCGCATTATCGTTTGTCTGGGTATGATCGAGCTTTTTATCCATATCCACTAACTGGCGGTTTCCACTCCGAATTCTAACGTGAGCGATCCTTTGTGATCTTTGCGAGGACTGCCATCTGGCGAAAATATTCCTTGGCCGGGATGGCCGGGTTACCTGCCAGTTTTGCCTGAGGTTCGGAATCTCGCATCAATCCGCTGCGTGCCGCTAGTCGTGTACCGGGCGCAACCGTGATGTGCCCCGCAACACCGGATTGCGCCGCCAGAATGACGAAATCTTCTAACGTCGCGCTGCCGGCAACACCGGCTTGTGCGATGACGACACAGCCCTTGCCCAAGCGGACGTTGTGCCCGATCTGCACCAGATTATCAATCTTGCACCCATCGCCAATCACAGTATCCGGACCGGCGCCACGATCGATGGTGGAGTTCGCCCCGATCTCCACGCTGTCTCCCACGATCACGCGTCCCAGCTGTGGTACATCGAGATGCCCGTCGGCCGACATGTCGAAACCGAAACCGCGAGTACCAATCCGCACGCCAGGATGCAGCTGACAATTGGCGCCAATGTCGCAATGAGACAGGCTCGCCCCTAAACCAACCATCGTGCCGGCACCGACCGTAACACCACGGCCGACAAAAGCGCCCGCTTCGACGACCACACCCGTTTCCAAGTGCGCATCCGACTCAATCACGGCGTTCTGCCCGACCGTTACGTCGGCGCCTAGCACGGCGGTCGCATCCACAAACGCTGTGACATGCACGGAACCTGCGCCGGGATCAGCGGGATAGAACGCGTGAGCGATCTGGGCATAACCGCGATACGGCGTTTCACTCAAGAGCAGCGCCATGCCATCCGGCGCACGGTCGGCAAAATTTGGCGCCACGATGCATGCGGCGGCGCTGGAAGTCTCAAATGCTGGGACATACTTTCGGTTGTCCAGAAAACTGATATGGCCCGCATCAGCCACATCGAGCGGTGCAACATCCTCGATCAGGAGGTCAGGATCCGCGCCGTCGGCAAGTATGGCGCCTGAAATCTCGGCCAGCGCGGCCAAAGAGAACGGTCCCTTGTTCGTAAAAAAACGAGGATCAGCCATCGGCCTGGCTTACCTTGGCGCGGGCGAGCCCGGTTCCTCTTGCTGCATCGAGATCTCGATCTCCGAAAGCCGTTCATTCAGGCGTTTGAGTGCCTTGTCGCTGATATCGAAGGAATCGAATGCGACAACGATCTGGGAGCGTGGCAAGACAAGATTGACCCCAATTTCCTCGGCGAGCTTGCCGACCTCATCGAATAGAACGAGCTGGATACGCTGCATCGTTTGAGCCATTCCGCGATCGAGGGTCTGGCGCAGCGAGCGGGCACGTTGCTGCAGCGTTGCCGCGCGTGCCTGCAATCTCTGGCGACGATCCGTGTACACATCAGGCGTGAGAAGCGCCCGCTGCTGTTGCAACTGCTGCTCTTCGGACCGCAACGTTTCCTCTTCTGTCGCAATCTGCTCCTGCAGATTCCCAGCGATTTCATCGATCTGCGTCCGCGCCGACTTCACTGCCATGGAGCCGCGCATGATCTTGTCGACATCGATGATTGCGATCGAGGGTACGGGCGGCTTCTCGATACCCTGCGCAAAAGCGGGAACCGTCAAAGAGATTCCTGTCGTCAGCAGCATCGTCGCGACAAGGCGTTGCATCCTCATGCATTACACTCCATTAGAACCGAGTTCCAAAATTGAAACTGAAGAACTCGGTTTTATCATAATCTTCCTTCATCAACGCGCGGGACAGGTTAAAGCGCACCGGCCCGACCGGCGATCCCCACGCCAAGCCAATACCCAGCGATGCCCGCAAGCTTGCATCGTCCGCTATATCCAAAAACGGGTCGTCATTACCCCAAGCACTTCCCACGTCACTGAACAGCGCGCCCTTGATATCGAACTCTTCAGGCAGCCCGAGCGGGAAACCAAGCTCCGCAGAGCCTCGGTAGTATTTATGCCCGCCGATAGCATCACCTGTGCGCAGATCACGCGGCCCTACGCCGCCGGATAAAAAGCCGCGCAGACGGCTACCACCCAAGAAGAATCTTTCGGCCACTCTCGTCTCATCATCCTCGAGGGAACTTAGAATACCGGCTTCGCCCTCGAGACTACCAACAAGGGATGTTCCAAATATCGGAGTGAAATAGTTCGCGCCTACTTCGTTGCGGACGAATCTTTCCGATCCCCCGAGTCCGGCCAGATCGATTCTATAAGAAAAGGAATACCCATCGGTCGGATCGAATCGGCGGTCGAGAGAATCGAAGAAGAAGTCGTTCTCGATCGCTGACGTCGTGAAAGCGCCTTGCTGCGCCTTGATCACGTCGGACGCATCCGACTGAATGTCGTCAATACTATCGCGTTTAAAACGGTAGCGCGCCGTGTGACGCAGGCGTTCTGTCAAATTATACCCCGCGCGCATTCCGAAGCCGGCCTCATCCTGTTCAAATGAGCTTCGATCACTGAAGTCCGTCTTCCGAATGAATAAATCAAAGCCCGCGGCAATCTCACGATTTAAGAAATAGGGCTCCGTGAAGCTAAGATCGAGCTGCTGCTGCTTGGCAGCAAGCGTGGTGCTGATCCGCAGATCCTGGCCGCGGCCGAGCAGATTACGCTCACGCAGGGACAGGTCGGTGAGCACGCCTGCGGATGAAGAGAACCCGGCACCGATCGACAATTCGCCCGTGGACTGCTCTTCCACATCGACACTAACAATCGTACGGTCGTTCTCGCTTCCCGGCGTGTTGTTGATGTCGACACGCGAGAAGAATCCGAGGTCCTGAAGGCGTTGACGCGTGCGACGCAGCTTCGCCGTATTGAATGCATCGCCTTCAACGATAGTAAATTCACGTCGGATGACCTTGTCCAGAGTCCGCACATTGCCGGCAATATCTATACGTTGAACGAAGACGCGCGGCCCCTCACGCACCTCATAGGTCACATCGATCGTGCGCGCATCGCGGTCACGATTCACCCTCGGGCGCACATCGACGAAGGCAAACCCTCGTTCGCCCAGAGCTTCGGTGACCGACTGGACCGTCGCTTCAACTTCGTCGGCATTATATGTATCTCCGGTGTCAGCCGTGATCAGGCCGTTAAGTTCCGTCCCTTTGACACCGCGCAACTGGCTGCGGACCTCAAGGCTACCGAAATCATATTGCGGCCCCTCGTCAACGGTGAACGTCACGATGAAATCGTCCCTGTCCTCGGTCAGTTCAGCAATCGCCGAGACAACGCGAAAGTCCGCATAACCTTCGGACAGATAAAATCGCCGCAAAAGTTCACGGTCGAAAGAGAGCCGGTCCGGGTCGTAGGTGTCGTTGCTCGACAAAAACTTATAGAAAGCGGTCTCGGCCGTCTGGATCGTCTCGCGCAGATCCCCATCGGAGAATTCCTTGTTGCCGATGAAGTTGATCGCGCGGATACCCGTCTTGCCCCCCTCGCCGATCTCGAAGACGAGGTCGACACGGTTATCCGGCAATTGAATAACCTTGGGGTCGACCGTGGCGGCGAACCGGCCCGCGCGACGGTAAATATCGAGTAGGCGCTGCACGTCACCCTGGACCTTGGTGCGTGTGTAGACGACCCGCGGGCGCAGAGACACTTCGGCCAACAGCCCCTCATCTTCGATCTTGCGATTGCCCTCGAACGCAATGCGATTGATGATCGGGTTTTCAACCACCTGCACAACCAACGCGTCGCCCTCGCGACGCAGGATAACGTCGGCAAACAGACCGGTGTTGAAAAGGGTCTTCAGGGATTCATCAACCTTCGCCGGATCATAGCGTTCGCCTGGCTTGATCTGCATGTAGGCGTTAACAGTTGACGGATCGATACGCTGGGTGCCAACGACGCGGATTTCCTCCACCACGGTCCCAAACCGCGACTGAGCTTCCAAAGGCTGGATCGTCGCAAACATGGCGAAGACCACGCCAGTCAGCAAGACCGCCAAAACAACCTTAATGGTGCGGACCAACACGCCCTCGTCCCTATTCTTTCGGCCGCCCGCTTATCCCTTATTCGTCAGACCCTTAGGATCAGGTGAACAGCGTTACCAAACGCTGCACGAAGGAAAGACGGGCAATATCGTTGAATGTGGCGAATAGCATGAGCCCAATGACGAAAACCAGCCCGATTTTCATCCCGAACTCCTGTGCCCAGCGTCCCGGCGGACGTCTGAACGTAGCTTCGTAGGCGTAGAACAGAAGATGTCCACCATCTAGGAGTGGAATCGGGAGCAAGTTTATCAGGCCGAGATTGATCGAAAGGAACGCGGCGATCATCACCAGCGTAGAGACTCCGGCGTCGGCAGCACTATCGGACATCTGTGCGATTCGCACCGGTCCGCCCAGTTCCTTCGCGCTGCGCTCGCCGCCGAAAATCTGTCCGATCGCGGTGACGGTGACCGAGACCAGGCGCACGGTTTCGCGCATGCCCTGCCAGGCCGCGGCGGGTACGCTGTGGCGTTCGAACGCGCGTTCGAGACCGCGCACACCGAGGACTCCGATGCGCGCCTCGTCGCCGAGCCCGTCCGGCAGGACGCTCACTTGCGGTGTCGCCACCAGGTCCAGCTCGCGCCCCTCGCGATCGACCACGATATCTACGGGAATACCGGGGTGCAGCCGGATGAGCTGCTGCACCTCCTCGAAACGGGCGATCGTACGCCCCGCCACCTCGAGGAACTCGTCACCCGGCTGGAGGCCCGCGGTCTCCGCAGCCGATCCGGGGATCACCTCCGAGACCTTGGCCGGCGTGAACGGCTGGCCCGCGGTGGCAAACAGGATCGTGAAGATTCCGATCGCGAAGATGATGTTCGCCAGCGGGCCGGCGGCGACGATCGCCGTCTTCTGGGACAGTTTCTTGTGATGGAACGCGACCGCGCGTTCCGCCGCAGTCATCTCCGCCCCGTCATCGTCCGGGCCGAGATCGCTCTGGCCGAACATCTTTACGTACCCGCCGAACGGGATGAGGCTGAACTTCCAGCGCGTGCCGGCGCGATCGGTGTATCCAAACAGCTCGCGCCCGAAGCCGACGGAGAACACCTCGACGCGCACGCCGGCGCGCCGCGCGAACCAGTAGTGGCCGAACTCGTGCACGAACACGAGCGGCGTCAGAACCACCAGGCCCCAGAATATCGGTCCGAGCAGACCGCCCATGCGGCACCATTCCTTGTCAGTTGCCTGCCAGCAGTTTGACCGGCAATGCTTGAAGTGGCGTTAAGAAGCAGATTTTACAAGGTTTTTAGCGATTTCGCGGCTTTCACGATCGAGCGACCGGAAATCCTCCAGCGAGGCGATCTCAAAACCCTCCACGCGATCCAGGACCCGGGCGACTGTCTCGGCAATATCGAGGAACCCGATCCGAGCATCGAGGAAACTCTCGACCGCGACCTCGTTCGCGGCGTTGAGGATCACGGTTGCCCCCCTGCCTGCCATGAGCGCGGCGCGCGCGAGCGGGATGGCAGGGAAACGCTCATCGTCCGGCGCGGAGAACTCCAGCGACCCGACCGCCGCCAGGTCCAGGCGCGTGACTGCGCTCTCCATTCGCGCCGGCCAAGCGAGCGCATGTGCGATCGGCACCCGCATGTCCGGCGGCCCCAGTTGCGCGAGGACCGAGCCGTCCACATAAGCGACCATCGAGTGCACGACCGACTGCGGATGGACGAGTACCTCGATGTCCTCCGCCGCCACGGGGAAGAGATAGGCCGCCTCGATCAGTTCAAGGCCCTTGTTCATCATCGTCGCGGAATCGACCGAGATCTTATGGCCCATGTCCCAGTTCGGATGCGCGACGGCCTGGTCGGGCGTCGCCGCCGCCATCTGCGCGCGCGACCGGGTCCGGAACGGCCCGCCCGAGGCCGTCAGGATCAGCTTCTCGACATCGCCCGCATTCTCGCTCTCGAAAACCTGGAAGATCGCATTGTGTTCGGAATCGAGCGGCAGCAACCGCGCGCCCGACGCCTGCATCTCCGCCAGCACAAGATCGCCGGCGCAGACCAGGCTTTCCTTGTTGGCCAGGGCGACGAGCGATCCCTGCCCCAAGGCCGCCATCGTGGAATCCAGGCCCGCCGCCCCGACGATCCCCGCGACGATCAGGTCCGCGTCAACACCAGCGGCTTGCGTGAGGGCCTCGTGTCCCACTGCGGCCTCCGTCTGGGTGCCGGCCAGCGCTTCGCGCAGGGCCGGATAGGCATCCGGGTCGGCCACGACGGCCAGCTCGGCATCGAACTCGATCGCCAGCGCTGCAAGTTCTTCAGCCTTTCGGTTCGCTGTCAGCGCCACGACGTCGAATCGTTCCCGGTTGCGCCGGATCAGGTCCGTCGTGCTCTTGCCGATAGACCCGGTCGCGCCGAGGATCGAGATACGGCGGGCATTTCCGTGGGACGGCTGATCGATCTCGCTCAACGCCATGAAATGAAATCCGCTCCGGTAAGCAGGACAATTAGCGCTAGGACAGGCGCGGCGAACAGTAAGCCGTCGACCCGGTCGAGTACACCGCCATGGCCAGGAATGAGTGTCCCTGAATCCTTTATATCGAACCGGCGCTTAAGCCAGGATTCGAACAGGTCACCCGCCTGAGTCGCGATGCTCAGGCAGGCCGCGACCAGCAGCGCGGGTTCGGGCGGCAGGTCGACGATCCGGGCCAGCAGCGCGGCCGTCGCGAGCGCAAACAGGATGGCGCCCAAGGCGCCGGCCCAGGTCTTGTTCGGGCTGAGCTGCGGCGCCANGCGTGGGCCGCCNATCAACCGGCCGGCCACATAGCCTCCGATGTCGGACATCCAGACCATGGCGAANAGGAACACCACCAGGTCGAGACCTGTGTCGCCCAGCTTNCGCAGGAACAAAAGCGCGATNACCGCCAGGCCCAGATGCAGATGAGCCGCCGTCGCCCAGCCGCGCTCGCTCCAGGGTGCGGCGAACGTGCCNAGTGTGAGGACAAGGCCGACACCCAGCGCGATGAAGGCCGCAGCCGGGCTCGCAACCTCACCCACAACGANAACGAACANCGGCACCATGATCGACAACATGCGCAGGCCCGCCCGCTCGATGACNGTNATGGTNCGCCATTCNGCNCCCGCCGCCANCGCGACCANCGCCAGCATGACGGCGAACCATTGCGCGCCCTGCCACACGCAGACGAGCNCGACCGGCACGAGCACCAGCGCGGAAAGCACCCTCTGGACGAGATTGCCCGGCCCCNCCGGGGNGCCCNGGCCGGTGGAATCGCTCAAGGCTTCTCNCCGGCCACGGCNCCGAAACGCCGGTCGCGCCGGTTGTACTCGGCGATGCATTGTTCGAGATGGCCGCGATCGAAGTCTGGCCAGAGGACATCGGCGAAGACCAGCTCCGCATAGGCGCACTGCCACAGCAGGAAGTTGCTGATGCGCTGCTCGTTGCTGGTCCGGATCATAAGATCGGGATCGGGCATGTCGGACGTCCACAGGTTGCGGCCGACCAGATCCTCGTCGATCTTCTCTGGGCCCAGCGAACCATTCGCTGCCTGCCGTGCGATCGAGCGCGCGGCTTCCGTGATCTCCTGACGCCCGCCATAGCTGAGCGCCGCCGTCAGGTTCAGGCCGGTGTTGCCGGCCGTCATTTTCTCTGCGCCCTCGATCAGGGTCACGATGTCGTCGGAGAAACGCGCGCGGTCCCCGATCACCCGGATACGAATGTTCTGGTTGTGAAGCTCCGCCGTCTCGGAGTGCAGATAGCGGCGCAGCAGCCCCATCAGGTCGCCGATTTCGCCGTCGGGCCGGTTCCAGTTCTCCGAGCTGAACCCAAAAAGGGTGAGATACTTCACGCCCAGTTGGACGGACGCCTCGAGCGTCCGCTTAACCGCCTCGGAGCCCTTCGCGTGACCGGCTGTCCGCGGAAGGCCGCGCGCACGGGCCCAGCGCCCGTTGCCATCCATGATGATCGCGATATGCGCGGGAACCGGCGCCCGCTCGTCTGCGGCGTCCGCCATCGAGTCAGACCTGCATGATCTCCTGCTCTTTGGTTTCGAGCAGTTCGTCGATGTTGGAAATATGACCGTCGGTCATCTGCTGGATATCGTCGCCGCGCGCCCGGTGCTCGTCCTTGGAAATCTCGCCGTCCTTCTCGAGCTTCTTCAGACCGTCCATCCCGTCGCGGCGCACGTTGCGAACGGCGACACGCGCTTGTTCGGCATACTTCGCCGCCACCTTGGTCATTTCCTCGCGGCGTTCCTCGCTGAGCTCGGGGATCGGCACGCGGATCAGGTTGCCCTCGGTCTGGGGGTTCAGGCCGAGCTCGGAATCAATGATCGCCCTCTCCACAGCCTTCACATTGCCATCGTCCCAGACCTGAACCGTCAGCAGACGTGGCTCGGGCAGGCTCACCGATGCAACCTGGTTCATAGGCATGTTGGCGCCATAGGCATCCACCTGAACCATGTCCAGCAACGAGGTCGACGCGCGGCCCGTTCGTAGGCCCGCAAATTCGCGCTTAAGCGCCTCGATCGCGCCGTCCATGCGGCGCTTGAGGTCATTTTCGTCAGCCGACACCTATTTCTCTCCCCTGACAATTGTGAACCGGCCCTCGCCGTGAAGCACCCTGTTCACCTCGCCCGCATTTTGGATGGAAAACACCAGAATCGGAATATCGTTCTCGCGACAAAGCGTAATCGCAGCCGCGTCCATAACCTTGAGATCGCGCTGCAGCACGTCGAAATGGCTCAGCTGATCGAACCGCTCAGCGTCCGGATCGAATTCAGGATCCGCCGCGTAGACGCCGTCAACCTTGGTGCCCTTGAGCAAGCAGTCGCAGCCCATTTCCGACGCCCTCAAGGCTGCGGCGGTATCGGTCGTGAAATACGGGTTGCCGGTACCCGCCGCGAAGATCACCACCCGGCCCTTTTCCATATGGCGCACGGCGCGGCGCCGTATATAGGGCTCGCACACCGTCGACATGGGAATCGCCGAGAGCACCCGCGTCGGCACCTCGCAGGCCTCGAGCGCGCTCTGCAGCGCAAGCGCATTCATCACAGTGGCGAGCATGCCCATATAGTCGGCGTTCGCCCGCTCCATGCCCTGTGCTGCTACGGACACGCCGCGAAAGATGTTGCCACCGCCAACGACGAGGCACAGCTCGATACCCTCGTTGTGGACTTCGGCAATATCGTTGGCGATCCGCGCTACCATATGGGGTTCGAGCCCGAACTCAGCCTCACCCATAAGCACCTCCCCCGAAACCTTCAGGAGAACGCGCTTGAACTCGGATGTGCCTTCCATCGGATTACCGTTCCGTTCGGCCGTTTTCCCGCCTAGTTGGCGAGTTTCGCGACCTCGTCCGCGAAGTCCTCTTCCCGGCGCTCGATCCCCTCGCCCAGCGTGAAGCACACGAAGCCAGATAGCGTGACCGGTGCCCCGATCTCCTGCGTCGCCGCCTCAATA
Source organism: Rhodospirillaceae bacterium (assembly GCA_002724635.1). GTDB lineage: Bacteria > Pseudomonadota > Alphaproteobacteria > UBA6615 > UBA6615 > UBA8079. The sequence goes on along the minus strand of PBPM01000001.1, from coordinate 41,555 downwards.
ACCTTCGAGACCTTCGTTTCACCGTCGACCACATAGGTCTGTTCGCTGAGTACTACCTCTTCGTAGAACTTGCGCAGGCGGCCTTCCACCATTTTCTCGACGATCTCCTCGGGCTTGCCCGACACACGCGCCTGCTCCGACAGCACCTCACGCTCCCGCTCAAGAACGCCAGCATCGACGGAGGCGACATCGAGGAACTGCGGCTGGGCCGCCGCGACGTGCATCGCCAGGTGGCGGCCGAGCTCGTTGAGCTTCGCCGCATCGCCTGTCGATTCCAGCGCGACGAGCACGCCAATTTTGCCGAGCCCCGGCGCCACCTGATTGTGGACGTAGCCGGCCACGGCGCCATTCTCGACTGAAAGCCCAGTCGAGCGACGAAAACCGATATTTTCGCCGATTGTTGCGACCAAGTCGACGACGCTGTCTTCGACCGACGCACCGCCGTCCACCGATGCCGCTTTCAATCCAGCCTCGTCATCGCCGTGCGCAAGCGCAAGCCGTGTCACCTTGCCTACGAAATCCTGAAAGATCTCGTTGCGCGCGACGAAGTCAGTCTCCGCATTCACCTCGACCAGAGCACCGTTCTTGCCGTCAACGGCCATACCCACGAGGCCTTCGGCCGCGGCCCGTCCGGCCTTCTTATCCGCTGCCGAGAGGCCCTTCTTGCGCAGCCAGTCGACTGCTGCCTCTAGGTCGCCGTCATTCTCGGTCAACGCGGTTTTGCAATCCATCATGCCCGCGCCGGACTTCTCGCGCAGTTCCTTGACGGCAGCAGCCGTGATCTCAGCCATGCTGATTCTCCACTTAAATCTTGTGTTCTAACTTACAAATATATTGACGTTATTTGCCTTACGCGGCGGGTTCGGCCGGCGCTTCGGCAGCGGCTTCGACCGGCGCGGCTTCTGCCGCTGCAGGTGCCACTTCCGCCGGGGCTTCCTCAGCCGGAACTTCGTCAGCAGGGGTTTCCTCGGCCGGAGCCTGTGCAGCTACCTCAGCTTCCACCGGCGGGGCCTCGGCCGCACCAATATCCACACCCGCCGCGGCCATATCCTGCTGCAGGCCGTCGATGACTGCTCCGGCAAACAGATCGCAATAGAGTTGAATCGCACGCATCGCATCGTCATTGCCCGGAATCGGCATGTCGATTTGGGTCGGGTTGGAGTTGGAATCAACGATCCCCACCACCGGAATGCCGAGTTTCTTGGCTTCCTTGATCGCGATGTCTTCCTTGTTGGTATCGATTACCACGACGAGGTCCGGGCGCCCGCCCATCTCCTTGATGCCGCCAAGCGCCATCTCCAGCTTGTCGCGACGGCGGGTCAGCTGCAAGGTTTCCTTCTTGGTAAGGCCGAGCGCAGCCTCACCGGAAAGCTGTTCCTCGAGCTCGCGCAGGGTCTTGATCGACTGCGAGATCGTCGTCCAGTTGGTCAGCATGCCGCCTAGCCAGCGCTGGTTAACGTAGTACTGGCCGCACTTGCGCGCGGATTCCGCAATGATGTCGCTCGCTGCCCGTTTCGTGCCGACGAACAGCACGCGGCCGCCCTCCGACGCGACGCTGCGTGCGGCGTTCAGCGCTGCATAGAGCATCGGTACAGTCTGCTGCAGGTCGATGATGTGGATGCCGTTGCGAACGCCGAAGATGAACGGCTCCATCTTCGGATTCCAGCGCCGGGTATTGTGTCCAAAGTGCACGCCAGCCTCCAGAAGCTGGCGCATCGTGAATGTCGGGACCGCCATGGTCTCTCTCCTTTACCGGTTATGCCTCCGCAGACTGCCGCCCCGAGGGGCACCGGATCGACGGGCGGGGATGTCTGTCCGCCTGCCGCAGGTCTGCGTGTGAAATATGCCCCGCGCAACGCGGGGCCGGCGCGGTGATACCCGCATCATCGCCCGATGACAAGGCCTTAATCGAAGTTTCGGACCACGACGGGACCTAGGGCTTCTTGTACTCGATCTCGAGCGCGATCAAGGGGGCATCGGACAACACCGTCACATTATGCTCGAACCCGACGCCGACCTCGTAGAAGGTAGCGACGCCGGTCTTCGAGGCCATGGTAGAGGGTGCATCGCCATCGCCGCGCTCGATCTGCACCTCGCTGTCGCCGAAGTGATAACCAACATAGTCATATTCATGCTTATGCCAGCCCGAACACTCCCCCTTCTCGATACGGTGGAACGTGATCCGCGTGGTCTCGTTGTCGACCAGAACATCGTAGTGGCCGAGCCTGTCCTCGGGAACTTCGACGCGTGTCTTTTCCTCGAGCTTCCGGGACATTTCGGCCTCCCCTACGCCTCAGTACTTATATTCGATTTCCAGAACACGAATGTCTATATCACCGACATTTGTGGCGTTATGCTCCACCGGCGCCTTGATCAAGACCGCCTTGCCGGGAACGTAATCGACGTTGCGCTGGATGCCGTCCGCGTGATCCATGTGGAGGCGTCCCTCGGACTGCTGGATTGTCAGATAGTCAAAATCATGCAAATGCCAGCCGGTCTGCTGGCCCGGCTTGATGCGCCACTGGGTGACGCGGGTTTTTTCGTCATCGACTAGAATTTCGAAATGGCCGACCTCGCGGTCCGCCGCCTCGCTGGCCGTCTTTTCCGTCAGTTTCGTTGACATGCTCGTATCTCTCCTCAAATACCCCGGGCGGGATTACACCCAAAAACCGGAGGCACGTAAAGTACGAGCCGGCGCACTGGCAGCCGACGTCAGATTTCCTGCACGTCGACTACTCCGGGAATCGCCCGCATGGCGCGGTTCAACTCCGGCGTACACAGATATCCCCCATCAAGGCGAACGATTACGTCCTGGTCCCCGTCGGGAATGATCAGGCGGATGTGCCCATTGGCGCGACGCCCCTCTCTCGGGCGCGCCTCGCGGTCTATCAGCGACTTCAGAGAGCTGATCGGCGGCTCTCCGTCGACCCATATCTTGATGGCGACCGGCGCACTCGCCGCCGCCTCCTCAAGTTCGCGCACGCTTTGCCCGGTGAGCCGCAGCTGTCCTTCTTCGATCCGCGCCGCAGTCTGGACAAGCACCGGCTTGCCGCTCTCCAAGATATCGCGCGAGGCTGCCAGCACCTCGGCGAACATGGTGACCTCAAACGTCCCTGCTGCATCAGACAGCTGCACGAAGGCATACCGGCTGCCACGCTGGGACGTACGTTGCTGCAGCGCGATCACCGAACCGGCGAGCACCACGTTGGCCGCGCCGCCCTGACGCTCGATGGTCTGCTCCAGTTCCGCGCTGCCCACAACCCCCAGCCGTTCGAGCAGGCTGCCATACTCGTCCAGCGGATGGGCCGACATGTAGAACCCGACGGCATCCAGCTCGCGCTGCAGCCGGTCTGCCTGGGACCAGTCTGCACGGTCGGCGGGGATCGGCTCGGGCATACCGCCGGCCGCATCAACATCGCCCAGCAGGCTGAACTGGCCGCTCTCTCTTTCGCGCTGGATGGACTGGGCATGACCGAGGATCTGGTCGATCGCATCAAAGGTACGCGCCCGGTTTGCATCTAGGCCGTCGAAGGCGCCTGCCCGGACCAGCTGTTCGAGCTGGCGGCGGTTAAGCACGTGGGCATCGAGGCGGCTGGCGACCTCATAGGGTGTCCTGAAGGCTCCGTTGGTCTTGCGCTCGCGCACGAGGTCGGCCATTGCGGCCCTGCCAACGCCTTTGATGGCTGCTAGCGCATAGTGAATACCGCCGATTGCCGGTGCCAGCGTGTTATCATCAACGTGCCGTTCCGTTTCGGCCGCATCGGGATTGATGAAGGCGACGGTGAAGTCGACGCCCGAGCGGTTGACGTCCGGGGGTAGCAGTTCAATACGGTTCTTCGCGAGCTCCTGCTTGTAGATCGCCAGCTTGTCGGTATTGCCCATGTCCAGCGTCATCGAGGCAGCGAAGAACTCGATCGGATAATTCGCCTTTAGATAGGCGGTCTGATATGCGATCAGCGCGTAGGCGGCAGCATGCGCCTTGTTGAAGCCGTAGCCGGCAAATTTCGCGATGGTCTCGAAGATGCGTGTCGAAGTACCCTCGTCAACGCCGCGCGCGGCGGCGCCGGCCACGAAGGTCTCTTGCTGGGCGTCCATCTCCGACTGGATTTTCTTGCCCATGGCCCGCCGCAACAGATCGGCGCCGCCCAGCGTATAGCCGGCTAGCTCTTGGGCCACCTGCATCACCTGCTCCTGATAGATCGGGATGCCGTAGGTCTCCTTTAGGCACTTCTCCAGATCGTCATGCAGGTAATCGACCGTCTCATTGCCGTGTTTGCGCGAGATATAGCTTGGGATGTTGTCCATCGGACCCGGGCGGTAAAGCGCGACAACGGCGATGATGTCCTCGAACCGATCGGGCCTCAACTTACGCAGGACATCGCGCACACCAGACGATTCACACTGGAAAACGCCGGTCGTATCGCCGCGCGCCAGCATCTGGAAGGTTCGTTCGTCATCTAGGGACAGGGTCGCGAGATCGATTTCGATGCCCCGGTTCGCAAGATACTCCACGGCCTTCTGCAGCACATCCAAGGTCTTAAGCCCCAGAAAGTCGAACTTCACGAGCCCCGCCGCCTCGACATATTTCATCGAGAACTGCGTCGCCAACGTCGCAGCGCGCGGGTCGCGGTAGAGCGGGATGATGTCCGACAGCGGCCGGTCGCCGATTACCACGCCTGCCGCATGGGTCGAGGAATTCCTATAGAGGCCCTCAAGCTTGAGCGCGATGTCCAACAGATGCGCGATAGTCTCGTCCCCATCACGCATGGCCTGCAGCGCCTCATCGCTGTCGATGGCTTCCTGCAGGGTCATGGGGTTGGCAGGGTTGTTAGGCACCATCTTGGCGATCCGGTCGACCTGACCGTAGGGCATTTCGAGCACTCGTCCTACGTCTCGTACCACCGCGCGGGCCTGTAGCTTGCCAAACGTGATAATCTGGGCAACCCGGTCATGTCCGAATTTCTGCTGCACATAGTGGATGACCTCGTCCCGCCGCTCCTGACAGAAATCGATGTCGAAGTCGGGCATGGACACGCGTTCCGGATTTAGGAAGCGCTCGAAGAATAGCCCGAAGCGCAAGGGGTCCAGATCGGTGATGGTCAGCGCCCAGGCAGCAACGGACCCCGCGCCCGAACCGCGACCGGGACCAACCGCAACGCCGTTGGCCTTGGACCATTTGATGAAGTCGGAGACGATCAAGAAGTACCCCGAATATCCCATGTTAACAATGGTTTCTAGCTCATACCTTAACCTTTCTCTATAGGGAGTGGCTGCCCCCTGACGGGCGGCTTCGTCCATCTCCTCGGTATAGACATGAGCGAGGAGGCGTGCCTCAAGCCCCTCTTCCGCCTCGCGGGTCAGTTCCTGCTCCTCCGTGAGGTCCCCTTCGGTCGGAAATGGCGGCAGCATCGGTTGCGCCTCGGTTGGCATGAAGGCACAGCGCTTAGCGACAACCAGCGTGTTCTCGATGGCCTCGGGCAAGTCCGCGAACAGGGCACGCATCTCGGATGCCGACTTGAAACGGTGCTCCTGAGTGACACGCCGTCGCTCGGCTTGGGATACGTAGACGCTCTGAGAGATGCAAAGGAGCGCATCATGCGCCTCGTACATGGTGTCGTCAGCGAAGAATGCCTCATTCGTCGCCAATAGCGGAATGTCGTGAACATAGGCCAGATCGATGAACGCCGGCTCGAGCCGGTCCTCAATCTCAAGCCCGTGGCGCTGCAATTCCATGTAGAGCCGACCCGGAAACAGCTCCTTCAAGCGCACAATAGCAGCCTCAGCTGCGTCCATCTGTCCCTCGGCGATCAACCGCCCCGGTAAGCCCGCAACCCCGCCTGTGAGTGCGATCAGGCCGTCCGTTTCTCCCTTAAGTTCGTTCAGGGTGACAACCGGCTGCCGATCATCTTCCATCTCCACATAAGAACGGCTGACAATCCGCAGTAGGTTACCGTACCCCTTTTCCGACTGAGCCAGCAGCACAATCTGATCGTCTGCCTGCTGCCGGCTGCCGCCACGCCGACTGCCTCGCGCCTCCTCCGCCTCGTTTTCCAGCGCCAACTGGCAGCCAACAATCGGCTGAATCCCAGCTTTCGCGGCCGCCATGGAAAATTCCAGAGCACCGAACAGGTTACCAGTGTCGGTGATCGCGACCGCCGGCATATCCCGCTCACGGCAAAGCTCGACCAGTTGGGGGACGCGCAGAGCGCCCTCGGCGAGGGAAAAGGCGGAATGGACCCTGAGATGGATGAAATGTGCTTGCCGCATGTCCGAACGACACTAGCCCGATTCGAGCCGCACACGGCCGCTGCAATATCATGCATTCCGGGGAAAAGTCAGACGGTCTCGACGCGCCCCTCGTGCAGGCACAGAACCCGGTCCATCTGCGCCGCCAGATCGTGATTATGGGTCCCGATCAGCGCCGCTAGGTTGGCTCCGCGCACCAGCTTGAGCATCTTGTCGAACACGCCCGCTGCCGTCTCCGGGTCCAGGTTGCCCGTCGGCTCATCAGCCAGCAACACCGCCGGTGCGTTGGCCACAGAGCGTGCGATAGCGACCCGCTGCTGCTCCCCACCGCTCAGCTGGGCCGGTCGATGGGTGGAACGGTCGCCTAGCCCGACCATGTCCAGCAATCCGCCGGATCGCGAGCGGGCCTCGGTCCGGCTTGTGCCGGCGATCATCTGGGGCAGCATGATGTTCTCGAGCGCCGAGAATTCCGGCAACAGATGGTGAAACTGGTAGACAAAGCCCAGGGTTCCGCGGCGCAACCGTGTAAGATCGCTATCCGGTAGGCCCGAGGCGTCTTCTGAGCCGATCATGACAACCCCGGCATCAGGCCGCTCGAGCAACCCGGCGATATGAAGAAGCGTGGACTTTCCGGCCCCCGATGGACCGACAAGCGCTACGATTTCGCCCGGCACCAGCGACATGTGCACGCCGCGCAGTACCTCTATATCGCGCCCGCCCTGCCTGAAGGTACGCGAAATATTGCGGAGCTCTAGGGCCGCATCACTCATTGCGCAGCGCCTCGACCGGATCGAGCCGCGAGGCCCGCCAGCTGGGATAAAGGGTAGCAAGAACAGACAGTCCGAGCGCCATGCAGACGACCATCACCACCTCGCCCAAGTCGACCTCGGCCGGCAACTGGCTCAGGAAGTAGATCTCCGCGGCGAAAAGATCCGTGCCCGTCAGGGATTCCAGCCAGCGGCGGATGACCTCGATATTCTTAGAGAAGACCAGTCCCAACAGGCCCCCGGCAATGGTCCCGACCACGCCGATGCTGGCGCCGACGATGAAGAATACTCGCATGACCATGCCCCGAGACGCACCCACCGTGCGTAGGATCGCGATGGCCGAACCTTTGTCCTTCACCAGCATGATCAGGCTCGAAATGATATTGAAGGCGGCGACCAAGATGATCAGCGTCAGGATCAGGAACATAACATTGCGTTCGACCTGCAACGCGTTGAAAAAACTCCCGTTTGCCTGCTGCCAGTCAAACACCCTGTGGTTCGCTTGGATTACACCGGCGATCGACCGTCGCTGCCGTTGGAAGTCGTCGGGATTCTCTACGAAAACTTCGAGCTGGTTGACCGTGTCGCCTAGACGGAAATATTGCTGCGCCGCCGGCAACGGCATGAAGATGAAGCTGCTGTCTAACTCGAACATGCCGATCTCGAAGGTCGCAACCACCCGGTAGGATTGCATTCGCGGCACTGTGCCGAACGCGGTCACGGTGCCACGGGGCGAGACTAGGGTCACCTTGTCACCGATGCGAATGCCAAGCGTGCGCGCCAGGCGTGATCCCATCACGACGGCGTCGTCCCCGACGAAATCGCTCAGCGAACCCACCTGGATGTTCCCGGCGAGCGAGCTACGGGCCGCGAGCGCCTCCGGCGTCAGGCCGCGTACCATCGCGCCGGAAGCGCGCGCGCCGTTGGTCGCCAGCACCTGACCCTCGACCAGCGGCGTGACGCTAAGAACTCCGTCCACTAATCTCACCCTCTCGGCGAGCGGGTCGTAGTCGGACAGTGTGCCCGTCGAGCTGATGATCGCAATATGGCCGTTCAGTCCTAGGATGCGGTCGAGCAACTCCATGCGGAAGCCGTTCATCACCGACAAGACGATGATCAGGGTCGCCACGCCGAGAGCGATCCCCATCAGCGAGAAGCCCGCAATGACCGATATGAACCCCTCGGCACGCCGAGCCCGCATGTAGCGCAGAGCGATCATCCATTCAACCGGTGAGAACATCGGACTTACCGCCTACGAGATGCGATATGGAGGCCTTGCTGGCCGGAAATGCTAGACTGGCGTCGGATTGTGGCCACCCTATGCCCCCGCCCGCGCCGCGATCCAGTCGACGAGCGCGTCGAGCGCGATTTCCGACTTCTCGCCGCCCGCGCGTTGCTTGACCTCAATCTTATCGCCCTTGAGACCCCGCGGCCCCACCGTCAGCTGCCAAGGGATGCCGACAAGGTCCATATCGGCGAACTTGCCGCCGGCGCGCTCGTCACGATCGTCGTAAAGCGCCTCAACACCCGCTGCCCGCAGGCCCGCATAAATCTTCTCGCACGTCGCATCGCAATTGGCGTCACCAACCTTCAGATTGATCAAGCCGACCAACCACGGCGCAACTGACTCCGGCCAGATGATGCCGTCATCGTCGTGCGACGCCTCGATGATTGCACCGACTAGCCGCGAGACGCCTATCCCGTAGGACCCCATCTCCAGCGCAATCTGTCGGCCGTCGGCCCCCTGCACCAACGCCCCGAGCGGTGCGGAATACTTGGTCCCAAAATAGAAGATGTGTCCAACCTCAATGCCGCGCGCCGTGATCAGCGTATCCTCGGCGACATCGCACTTCGCCGGGTCATGCATCTCGTCGGTGGCGGCATAATGACGGGTCCAGCGGTCGACCTCCTGCTGCAGGTTCGCGTCGTAGTCAATATCGTCGCCCGGCGTGTCCAGCTCCAGCAGCGACTTGTCGCAAAACACCGCGCTCTCGCCGGTCTCAGCCAGGATGATGAACTCGTGGCTAAGATCGCCGCCGATGGGACCGGTATCCGCCTTCATCGGCACGGCCTTGAGCCCCATGCGCGCGTAGGTCCTCAGATAAGCGAGAAACATCTTGTTGTAGGAATGCACCGCGCCGGCCTTGTCCAGATCGAAGGAGTAGTTGTCCTTCATCAGGAACTCGCGTCCACGCATCACGCCGAAGCGCGGCCGCACTTCGTCGCGGAACTTCCACTGGATGTTGTAGAGATTCTTTGGCAGATCGCGATAGCTGGAGATCTCGTTTGCGACGATGTCGGTGATCACCTCTTCAGCGGTAGGCCCATAGAGTAGATCGCGATCATGGCGATCCGTGATACGCAACATTTCCTTGCCGTAGTCCTCGTACCGGCCCGAGCTGCGCCAAAGTTCGGCCGACTGGATTGTCGGCATTAGGACCTCTTGAGCTCCGGCGCGATCCTGCTCTTCGCGGACGATCTGCGCTATCTTCTGCAAGACGCGCAGGCCGGTCGGCAACCATGTGTAGATCCCTGCGGCGGACTGGCGCACTAGGCCGGCACGCAGCATCAGCCGGTGGGAAACTATCTGCGCCTCGGCCGGCGTTTCCTTCAGCGTCGGTAAAAACAAACGGGTACGCCGCATTCACGTTCTCCAACAAGGACTTGGCCGCATCATGGGTACGGGCGCCGGAGAGTATGAAAAACCGCGCGCGCCTGTCCATAGCACCTGAATTTACGGCCGGGGGTTCAGATCCGCTGACGCGACGACGTTGCTGTTCAAGTCTATCCGAAGGCGGTAATTGAGGTTCACGGTGGCCACATAGGTTACTAGGCGACTGCATTCGGTCTCGGTAATCCGCTTGATCGCCTACGCGTATACAGGATCGGAATTGCCCAGAAAACAAAGCGAAAACATCCAATATAGCTACGATTCGCATTCGGTTTGTACAGCGCTTCTTAGTTCACAATTCATAAAAACAAACCGGGGAATCGCGTTAACGTTCTCCCAGCAAGAGGGGAATCGCCAGTTCTCACGTTCGGCACGTGTACGATTTTGTGCACCTTCCGCTCTCGCGTGGATAATTCACGGGGACCACGGGAGACCAACCATATGTTCGAAAACCTTTTCAAGCTGTCGGAGAATGGAACGACAGTCCGCGTCGAGGTGATGGCGGGCCTGACGACCTTCTTAACGATGGCTTACATAATCATCGTTAACCCTGACATCATGTCCGCGGCAGGCATGGACAAAGGGGCGTTGTTTATCGCCACCTGTATTGCAGCCGCCATTGGCTGCCTAATTATGGGACTTTGGGCCAACTATCCGATCGCATTGGCGCCGGGCATGGGGCTCAATGCGTTCTTCGCATTTGGCGTAGTTGGCGGCATGGGCGTGCCATGGCAAACCGCGCTTGGTATTATTTTCCTATCGGGCATATTCTTCCTGATAATTACTGTGCTTCCAATTCGGGCCGCAATAATCAATTCGATACCAAAATCCCTTAAAATGTCGATTTCGGCAGGTATTGGTTTGTTTATCGGCGTGATAGCACTGAAGACTGCAGGTGTAACTGTTGATCATCCGGCGACACTTGTAACCCTCGGCGACGTAGCGACGGTCCCGGTAGTCCTTGTCGCTTTGGGCTTGGTAGCAATTATCGCGCTCGACCGGCTCGCCGTTCCAGGTGCAATGATACTGGGTATTATTGGCACGACGGTATTAGCCCATATCTTCGGTCATGCAGGCAGTGCAGCGATGGACTTTTCTATCCCATCTCTAGCCCCTACTTTCTTGCAGTTGGATATCGCCGGGGCGTTTCAGATCAGTATGATCTCGGTAATAATAGCGTTCCTTTTCGTTGACATGTTTGACACTGCGGGCACCCTAATAGGCGTATCTCACCGCGCGGGCCTCCTTGATAAAGACGGCAAACTCCCGCGGATGGGGAAAGCCCTTTCTGCGGACAGTATCGCCACCATCACCGGATCTATGGTCGGTAGTTCGACGGTGACTTCTTACATCGAAAGTGCGTCAGGTGTGCGCGAGGGAGGGCGAACTGGTCTGACCGCAGTCACCGTTGGTATCCTTTTTATATTGGCGCTTCTTTTAGCTCCGATTATCGGATTGGTGCCGAGTTTTGCGACAGCACCAGCGCTGCTTTTCGTTGCCGTACTTATGGTTCGAGGCTTGACAGAGGTCGATTGGGAGGATGTTACCGAGTACGCGCCAGCGGTTTTAGCTGCGGTGATAATGCCCTTCACCTTCTCGATCGCTCACGGCATCGCGTTCGGCTTCATCGTTTATGCGGCCGGCAAGATCCTGACCGGACGCTTCAGCGAGGCGAACCCGATTGTCTACATCATGGCAGCGCTGTTCGTCGTGTTATACGCCTTCGGTCTGATCTAGAAATACAGCCACTTCAATGCAAAGCGGGCCGGAGATTGCTCTCCGGCCTGTTTTGATTCAGGCTCAGGCGCCGCACATCCAGGGCGGTTCCAGCTTCGCGATCTCCGCAAACACCGGGCAGCTCTCTCGGTGTGCGCCAGGCAGGAAACCGGTGCTCATCAGGAACTCGCCAGTGATCTCGTCGCCGGTGAATTTAAAGGTCTTCTTGAACAGGTTCACCCAGTCGTCCTTGTTGTTCCTGTTATGCTTTTGTTGTTCGGTGAGCCAATCAAAAAAACTTCCATGGCTCGCGCGCAGCTCGCGTATCACGCCGGCGTTGTGGATCGCCGCGTTGACCTTAAGCTTATTGCGGATGATCCCGGGGTCGTCGAGCAGGCGGGCGCGGTCGCAGTCGCCATAGTTCGCGACCTTGTCCACGTCGAACCTCTCGAACGCCGCCACAAAGCCCGCGCGTTTCTTGAGGATCGTCAGCCAGCTCAGCCCCGCCTGGTTGATCTCGAGCCCCAGCCGCTCGAACAAGGCGGCCTCGTCATCGGTCGGAAACCCGTATTCGGTATCGTGATAGAGTCCGTGCCACTCGCAGCCCGGGGCGATATCGCAGTATCCTATCACTCGTTCGTCCTTTTCCGTTTAGCCAGCCCCTAGAGAATACCCATTTCCACGCCGCCGCAAACTCAAGTGCAACCTGAAGTGCAGGCCGCCGACGTGCAGCCCAGCCTCGCGCAAATCTTCTGGGCGTTCCTGGTACTGGGCGCGACCGCGTTCGGCGGCCCGGTCGCGCATTTCGGTTATTTCCGCACCGAGTTCGTCGAGCGCCGCAAGTGGATCGACGAACGAGGTTTCGCCGATCTCGTCTCACTGTGCCAGTTCCTACCGGGCCCCGCGTCGAGCCAGACCGGCATCGCCATCGGCATGATAAAGGGTCGCTGGGCCGGCGGCATCGCCGCCTGGCTGGGCTTCACGACGCCGGCGGCGATCATCATGATCGGGCTCGGCTTCGGTCTGTCCTTCGCCGAGACGTCGGCCGGACAGGGCCTCGTCCACGGCCTCAAGCTCGCCGCTGTGGCCGTGGTCGCGCACGCGCTCTGGGGAATGGCGCGCACGGCGTGCGGCGACGCTGTCCGCGCGAGCTTCGCTGCCGTCGCCTGCATTCTGATACTGTTCGCCGGCGACGCGTGGTTCCAGCTGGCCGTGATCGCGCTCGCTGCCTTCGCCGGCAGCCTGATCCTCAAAGACACGCCCCTCGACCCCGCAAACGGCACGCCCACGCGCGGCAACCGCACCGCTGGCTTCGCGCTACTGGCGGTCTTCCTGCTGATGCTGTTCGCGCTGCCCGTCGTCGCCGAGAGCGCCAGATCGGGTAACCTCGACGCGTTCACCAGCTTCTTCCGGGTGGGCTCGCTGGTCTTCGGCGGCGGCCATGTGGTTCTGCCCCTGCTCGAGGCCGAGGTGGTTCCCACGGGCTGGGCCTCGACCGACGCCTTCCTCGCGGGCTATGGCGCGGCTCAGGCGATACCAGGGCCGATGTTCGCGCTGACTGGCTATCTCTGCAACGTCATCGACCCGGGCTACGGATATCTCGGCGGCTGGACCGGCGGCGCCCTAGCGATCGTGGCGGTGTTCCTGCCGTCATTCCTGCTGCTCGGCGCGACCCTGCCCTTCTGGGACGCGTTGCGGTCGCGCGACCGAATCCGCGCAGCGCTCTCTGGCGTAAACGCAGCCGTGGTGGGGCTGATGCTCGCCGTGCTGTTCACGCCGGTCTGGACGTCGAGCGTGCACGACACGTCGGACTTCGCGACGGTAGTCGTCGCAATCGTTCTGCTCTCTTTCTGGAGGCTGCCGCCCTGGCTGGTGGTAATGCTGGCGGCGGTGGCGGGTTTTTTGGGTGTTTAATGCGCGTATCGCTCGGCGAGTTCCTGAAGCGACAGCCCGCTCCTCTCCACCACCAGGTAGAACACCCCGAATACCACCAGCGTAATCACGGTCGTGATCAGGAGCTTGCGCACAAGCATCGGGCGCGCCGGGGCGCCCCGGTCGTGGCCCTCCTCCGGGTTCTCGGTACGGCGCACGCCCCAGGGCAGGACAGTGAACAGTGTGAGCCACCAGATAATGATGAAGACGACGACGGCGGTGACGGGGTTCATTTGAGTTCAGACCTGTTCGAGTTCGACGAGGGTGCCGCAGAAGTCCTTCGGATGCAGGAACAGAACCGGCTTGTCATGGGCGCCGGGCTTCGGCTCGCCGTCGCCCAGAACGCGCGCTCCCTCGGCCATGAGACGATCACGCGCGGCATGGATATCGTCCACCTCGTAGCAAACATGGTGCATACCACCCGACGGGTTCTTCTCGAGGAACGGCGCGACGGGGGAGCCCTCGCCCAGCGGGTGCAGCAGCTCGATCTTGGTATTGGGCAGCTCGATGAAGACGGTAGTCACGCCGTGGAGCGGCAGGTCTAAGGGCGCGGAGACGTTGGCCCCGAGGGTATCGCGGTAGACCGCCGCGGCCGCGCCCAAGTCGGGTACGACGATGGCTACATGGTTCAGGCGTCCGATCATGGGCGTCTCTCCTGCATTCGTCAGTCGTCCCTCTAGTCCTCTAGCCGAACCAAGTGTATCTCGGTTTTCGGGTTCTTGCCTCGCCGTTCGCGGAAACTCCGGCGCACGGTGCGGCGCAGCCGCTCGCTCAGCTTGTCGTCGTCGCGCCGCTCGCTCGCCTTCAGCGCCGACAGGGCATCGAGTACGTCATCGATGACGTCGTCCATCAGGTCGTAATCCTCGTCCGTGTCGGCCACGAGGCCGGGCGCGGAGAGCTGCGGCTCGGAGACCGCGTAGCCCTTGCGGTCGACCACGAGGGTCAGGGTCGCCGCGCCGTTCCACAGCATGTGGTTGCGCTCACGCAGATTGGAATCGTTGAGCCGGATCAAATCGTTGCCGTCGACCGCGAGGCGGCCGGCCTGGACTTGGCCGCAGATTTCCGGCCCGTCGGGGTCGAGGCGCAGCACGTCGCCGTTTTCGATGATCGGGGTGTGGGGCACCTGGCATTCCGCCGCGAGCGCGGAATGGGCGCGGAGGTGATGCACCTCGCCATGGACCGGGACGGCGATGCGGGGCCGGATCCACTGATACATCTGGCGCAGCTCATCACGCGCTGGATGGCCCGAAACATGAACAAAGTGATCCTTCTCGGTGATAACACGCACGCCCATGGATGTTAGCTGGTTCTGGAGGCGGCTGATCGGCACCTCGTTGCCGGGGATGATGCGCGAGGAAAAGATCACCGTGTCGTTATCGTCGAGCGCGATGTTGGGGTGATCATCGCGGGCAATCCGCGATAGAGCCGCGCGGGGCTCGCCCTGGCTGCCGGTGCAGATGAGCGCCACCTTGTCACGTGGCAGTAGCATCGCTTCGTCCTCGCGGACGAAGGGCGGCAGGTCGTGTAGATAGCCGGTCGCGCGGGCTGCGTCGGTCATGCGCCAGAGGGAGCGGCCGACGAGCCCCACCACCCGGCCATGGGCATGGGCGACCTCGGCAACGGTCTGGACCCGGGCGACATTGCTGGCGAAGCAGGCGAAGGCGACGCGCTCGGTGAACGAGCCGACCAAGTCCATTAAGCTGTCGCGGACTTCCGCTTCGGAGCCGGCCGCGCCCTCGACTGTGGCGTTGGTAGAATCGCCGATAAGCGCAAGCACCCCGGCATCACCGATGGCGCGCAGTGCAGCTTCGTTAGTGACGTCGCCGATCAGCGGGTCGGGGTCGAGCTTCCAGTCGGCGGTGTGAAACAGCGTGCCCGCGCCAGTCTTTATTACCACTGCGTTGGGCTCGGGGATCGAATGGGTAACCGTGACGAGGCGTAGGTCGAATGGGCCGACCGATGCCTCACCGGACAGGGGCATCTCGTGCAGCGGCACCTTGCCCGCAAACCCCGCCTCCTCGAGCTTCCGGCGTAGCACCGCCATGGTGAAGGGGGTCGCATAGACCGGGCAGCGCAGCCGCGGCCAGAGGTGTGCAACTCCGCCCACATGATCTTCATGGGCGTGCGTAATAAGGATGCCCGCGATAGTGTCGCGCCGGTCCTCGATAAAGGTGGGGTCTGCGGTCATCACATCGACCCCTGGATTTGAGGGGTCGCCGAAAGTGACGCCACAATCGACTATCAGCCAAGCGCCGTCATGGCCGTAACAATTGAAATTCATACCTATCTCGCCCGTGCCGCCGAGAGGCAAGAAGAGAACTTCGTCGGAACCGGGTATCATAGAAATCCTTCTAGGGACGCGCAGTCAGGCGATCCCATTGCGCCGGGCGATCTCGCGCAGGCCGGTCAGTGTCAAATCGGGTTCGGTGGCGTCGATCATGCCGATCACGTCGGCGAACAGGGGTGCGAGCCCGCCCGTGGCGATAACCTTCACGGGCTTACCGTATTCATCCGCGATGCGCGGGATCATGCCCTCAATCATCGACACATAACCCCAGAAAATACCCGACTGCATGGCCGGAACCGTGGCTCCACCAATCACCTTCTCCGGCTTATCGATGTTGACCCGAGGCAGCAGCGCGCCGGCCATGTAGAGCGCCTCGACGGAGAGATTGATGCCCGGGGCGATAACGCCGCCGCGGAAATTCCCTGCGTCGTCGATGACATCGAAGCTGGTGCCGGTGCCGAAATCGAGCACGATCAGATCCTGCGGGTGCAGCAGATGCGCGCCCACCGCCGTTACCAGCCGGTCCGCGCCGACCTGCTCGGGCCGGTCGATCAGGATCTCGATCCGGAGATCGACATTCGGGTCGCGTACGACCAGCGGCGTCACACCAAAATGGGCATCGAGTAGCGTATCGAGATTTCGCCGGGTACCCGGTACCACCGTGGTGACGATCGCATGCTCGATATCGCCGACCCCGAGCCCGCGGAGCGACATGAGCTGGGTTAGCCAGACCGCATATTCGTCGGCCGTGCGATGGGGATTGGTCGCGATCCGCCACTGGCCGCGCTGGGTGTCCCCGTCAAAGACCGCGAAAACGGTGTTGGTATTGCCGCAATCAACCGCGAGTAGCATCAAGTGTCTCCCGTCCCGTCAGAATGGGAAACTGTGCTTAGCGGGAAAACGTCACCGACCGCAATATGTTCCGTGGCCCCACCGGTTTCGAGGAGCAGATTTCCGCGGTCATCGATCCCCCCGAAGGTCCCGCGGCGTTCGCCCGCCGGGAGCTTCACGGACACCTCCGTCCCCTGCCCCAGAGCCAGCGCCGACCAAGCAGCGCGTATAGGCATGAAGCCGTCTCGCGACCAGATGCCGAGTAGATCGACGAGATGGATCAGGAACGCTTCCAGCAGAGAAGCGACCGCAACGTTATGGCCGGCGGCGCACAGGCTGGTGGCGCCCCGCACATCGGGCTGGCTGCCGATATTCACGCCGATGCCTGCGATCACCCAGTGGAGTGCCCCGTCGGGACGCGCCGCACTCTCGAGCAGGATGCCGGAGAGTTTTCGTCCACCGAGCAGCAGGTCGTTGGGCCATTTGAGTTCCACGTGTGCGCCCGCGGTAGCGTGCACGGCCCGCGCCATCGCGGTTCCAACCACGAAGCCGATCTGCGGCGCATCGGCGACCGCGCAATCGGGCCGGAGCAGAATGGAAAGGTAGAGATTGCCGCGCGGCGAGGCCCAGCTGCGGCCGTGCCGGCCCCTGCCCGCCGTCTGCTCGCCGGCCCAGACCACCGTCAGGTGGGGTGCGCCTTCCGCCGCCAGTGCCTTGGCATCCTCGCTGGTGCTGCCGACGCTGTCCTTCACGATCAGATGGCAGCCCGGCGGCACGTCCGGGCGTTCGGTCATGCCCCGAACAACACCGCCGCCGCAGCCTCGGTCCCGTTCAGGACCGGCGCGAGGCCGATGAAGAAAAAGACCGTGATCAGGCCGGTCACGGTGACGATAACCGAGATCTCGCGACCGAGCGGCCGGTCGAAGGCCTCGGCAGGCTCATCGAAATACATCAGCTTGACGATGCGCAGATAGTAGAAGGCGCCTACGACGCTAGTCAGCAGACCGACGACGGTGAGCACATAGAGCCCCGCCTCAATCGCCGCCAGGAAGACGTAGAACTTAGCGAAGAAGCCGGCCAGCGGCGGGATGCCGGCCATGGAGAACATGAAGACGGCAATCGCTAAGGCGAAATACGGGTTGGTCTTGGAAAGGCCCGCCAGCTGGTCGATGTCCTCGACCATCCGGCCCTGCCGGCGCATCGCGAGGATGCAGGCAAACGTGCCCATATTCATGAACAGGTAGATGGTCAAGTAGAGCAGGATGCCCTGCACACCAGTCTCGTTACCCGCGGCCAGCCCCACGAGTACAAAGCCCATATGGCCGATCGATGAGTAGGCCATCAGGCGCTTGATGTTGGTCTGGACTATGGCGGCAAACGAGCCGAGGATCATCGAGGCGAGCGCGATGAACCAAATCACCTGCTGCCAATCGGCGACGAGGTCGCCGAAGGGCTCCAACATGACCCGGACGAAGAGCGCCATGGCAGCGATCTTGGGCGCGACGGCGAAGAAGGCCGTGACTGGGGTAGGCGCGCCCTCATAGACGTCCGGCGTCCACATGTGGAACGGGACGGCCGAGACCTTGAAGGCGAGGCCCGCGGTGATGAAGACCAGGCCGACGATCACGCCCACCGGCGCGTCGTTATCGGCGGCGAAGGGCGCGGCCAGCCCGTCGAATCCTGTGGTACCCGCAAAGCCATAGATAAGCGACATGCCGTAGAGCAGGATGCCCGAGCTAAGCGCACCGAGGACAAAGTATTTGAGCCCCGCCTCGGACGAGCGGAGATTGTCGCGGCGGATGGCAGCCACGACGTAGAGCGACAAACTCTGCAGCTCGAGGCCGACATAGAGCGACAGGAGGTCGTTGGCCGACACCATCATCATCATTCCGAGGACGGCGAAGACCATGAGGATCGGAAATTCGAACTGCCGGATATCCTCACGCATGTTGTAGGGCTGGGCGAGGATCAGCGCGAGGGCAGCGCCGGCGATCAGTAGCACCTTAGTAAAGACAGCAAACGCGTCGACCATGAACTGGCCGTTGAAGGCTGTGGTCTCATCCGCCGGGCCGGCGAGCACGAGCAGCGCAGCGACGACCATCACCACAACCCCGGTCCAGGTCACGAAGCGGGTTGAGTCCCCGCCCCGGAAGGCGCCATACATCAGCATGACCATCGCGGCGACGGCGACGAAGAGCTCAGGCCAGATGGCGGCGATTTCGACGGCAATATTCATGATCCGGCGTCCTTCCGCCTACCGGCCCGCGAGGTTGAGGGGCTCAACCGAATACAGGGCCGACTGATAATTCACGAGCAGATTAGAAACACTCGCGTCGAACACACGGAGGAACGGGTCGGGCCAGATGCCCATCCACAGGACCAGCGCGACCAGCGGCGCGAAGATCGCGATCTCGCGCGGCTCGAGGTCCATGATCGTTTTCAGATACTCCTTCTCGAGCTTGCCGAAGATCACCCGCCGGTAGAGATAGAGCATGTAGGCCGCCCCCAGGATGACGCCGGTCGCGGCGAACAACGCAACCCAGGTGTTGTCCTGAAACGCGCCAAGCAGCACCAGAAACTCGCCAACAAACCCGCTGGTGCCGGGCAAGCCCACCGACCCGAGCATGAACACCATAAAGACGAAAGCGAACATGGGCATGCGCTCCACGAGCCCACCATAATGCGCGATCTCGCGGCTGTGCTCGCGGTCGTAGACCACGCCGACGCACAAGAAAAGCGCGGCCGAGATGATGCCATGGCTAAGCATCTGGAAGATCGCCCCGTCGATGCCCTGCTGGGTACCGGTGAAGATACCGATGGTCACGAATCCCATATGAGCGACGGAGGAATAGGCGATCAGCTTCTTCATGTCCTCCTGGGCGAGCGCCACCAGCGAGGTGTAGATGATGGCGATCACCGAGAGCGTGTAGATCAGCGGCACGAACTGTTCGGAGGCCAGCGGCAGGATCGGCAGCGAAAAGCGCAGGAAGCCATAGCCGCCCATCTTCAGGAGCACGCCCGCGAGGATGACAGAACCCGCGGTGGGCGCCTCTACATGGGCGTCGGGTAGCCAGGTATGGACCGGCCACATGGGCATTTTCACCGCGAAGGACGCGAAGAAGGCGAGCCACAGCCATGTCTGCATCCCCGCCGGCACGTCGAAGGCCATCAGGGTCGGGATGTCGGTGGTGCCGGCCTCGAAATAGAGCGCCAGCAAGGCGGCCAACAGCAGAACAGAACCGGCGAGCGTATATAGGAAGAACTTGAAGGCCGAGTAGACCCGGCGCGGCCCGCCCCACACGCCGATGATGATGAACATTGGAATCAGGACGGCCTCAAAAAAGATGTAGAAGAGCAGGAAGTCCAGCGCGACGAAGGTGCCGATCATGAAGGTCTCAAGCACCAGAAACGCGATCATATATTCCTTCACCCGGGTCGGGACCGCCGTCCACGAGGCGAGCACACAGACCGGAGTAAGGAAGGTCGACAGGATCACGAACAGCAGCGAGATGCCGTCGACGCCCATGTGATAGGCGATGTCGAAGGCGGGCAGCCACTCGACCTTCTCGACGAACTGGAAGTCCGCCGTCGTCGGATCGAAGTTGATCCACAGCAGCAGGCTGATCACGAAGGTCGCGAGCGACGTCCAAAGCGCACCCCAGCGGGCATTGCGGGCGACCTGCTCCTCGGTGCCGCGTGCCGCCAGAATGAACAGCACGCCAACCAGCGGTAGAAAAGTGACTAGCGACAGGATGGGGAAGGATTCCATGTGCTGCCGCCCCTACCCGAAGAACCCGAATAGGAACCAGCTGGCGAGAAGCACTAGCCCGATCAGCATCGCGAACGCGTAATGGAAGACATAGCCCGACTGGAGCCGGCTCGCCCGGCCCGCGATATCCTTCGTCGCGGCGGCCACGCCATCGGGACCGACACCGTCGATGACGGCACCGTCGCCGGATTTCCAGAGACCTCGGCCAATGAAGAAGGACGGGCGGACGAACAGACGGTCGTAGAGCTCGTCGAAGTACCACTTGTTGAATACGAAGCGGTAGACCGGTCCGATGGACCCGGCGACACGCGCCGGCCAGCCTGGCTTGGCCATGTACATGACCCAGGCGCCGCCGATGCCCAAGACCCCAACGACGATCGGCAGGATCTTCACCCATTTCGGCACGTGGTGGGCGTCCTCGATGATGTTGGTGAGCATAAGGATTGAGCCGCCCCAGAAATTATCCATCTTATGGCCGACGAAATACTCGTACGCCAGCGCACCCGAGAAAAGCGCGCCGGCCGCCAGAACAAACAGCGGCGCGACCATCACCCAAGGAGATTCATGCGCGTGATCGAAGGTTTGCTCGTCCGCGCGGGTTCGGCCATGGAAGGTCAGGAAGAGGAGCCGCCAAGAATAAAAGGCGGTCATCAACGCCGCGGCGATCCCGGCCCAGAAGGCGTACTGGCCCAAGCCCGTATGCGCCGCGAAGGCGGATTCGAGGATGATGTCCTTGGAATAGAAGCCGGCGAATCCGATGCCGAGGATCGGAATCCCGACCCCAGCCAGCGCCAGACTACCGATCCACATCAGAACCGTGGTCTTGCGCATCTTGGGATAGAGCCCGCCCATCTTGCGCATGTCCTGCTCGTCGTCCATACCGTGTATAACACTGCCCGCGCCGAGGAAGAGCAGCGCCTTGAAGAAGGCGTGGGTCATCAGGTGGAAGATCGCAGCCGGATAGGCCCCCACGCCGATGGCGAAGAACATGTAGCCAAGCTGCGAGCAGGTCGAATAGGCGATGACCCGCTTGATGTCCCACTGGGTAAGCCCGATGGTCGCGGCGAAGAAGGCCGTTGTGCCCCCAATGAAGGCGACGAAGGTAAGCGCCATCGGCGCGAACTCGAACATCGGCGACAGGCGCGCGACCATGAAGACCCCCGCGGTCACCATCGTCGCGGCATGAATCAGCGCCGAGACAGGGGTCGGCCCCTCCATGGCGTCGGGCAGCCAGGTGTGCAGGCCAATCTGCGCCGACTTGCCCATCGCGCCCACGAACAGCAGCAGACAAAGCGTGGTAACGATGTCCAGTTCCATGGACAGGAAGGTGAAGGTGCGTCCCGCAACATCGGGTACGGCGGCAAATACCGGGCCAAAGTCGAGGGTACCGAAGGCGAAGAACACGCCGAAGATACCCAGCATGAAGCCGAAGTCACCCACGCGGTTGACCACAAAGGCCTTGATCGCGGCGGTATTCGCCGACGGACGGCCAAACCAGAAGCCGATCAGCAGGTAGGACATCAGGCCGACGCCTTCCCAGCCGAAGAACATCTGGACGAAATTATCAGCCGTCACCAGCGCCAGCATAAAGAAGGTGAACAGGCTCAGATAGGCCATGAAGCGCGGCTTGTGCGGATCATGGGACATGTAGCCGACGGAATAGACATGCACCATCGAGGAGACAACGTTGACCACGAACATCATGACCGCGGTCAGCGTGTCGACGCGTAGCGCCCAGCCGATTTCCAGCGTGCCGGAGTTGATCCAGGTGAAGAGCTGGACAGTGCGGCCGTTTCCCTGCATTCCGACCTGCCAGAGCAGGATGCAGGACAGGCTGGCCGCGAGCAGCATCGGGATCACAGTGATGAGCTGCGCGGCACGGTCGCCCATGCGCGTGCCGAAAATTCCGGCGATCAGTCCGCCCGCAAGCGGCAAGAAGACGGCGAGTTCGATCATAAACCGATCAACCGTTCATCATGTTGATGTCTTCGACCGCGATCGATCCGCGGTTACGGAAATAGACGACGAGGATGGCTAGCCCGATCGCCGCCTCGGCGGCCGCGACTGTAAGAACAAACATGGCAAAAACCTGACCCACCAGATCGCCGAGATAGGCGGAGAAGGCGACGAAGTTGATGTTCACTGCGAGCAGCATCAGCTCAATCGACATCAGGATGATGATGACGTTCTTCCGGTTCAGGAAGATGCCGAAGATACCGAGCGTGAATAGGATTGCGCCGACTGTCAGGTAGTGGGAAAGACCGATCTCGAGCATCAGGCACCGCTCCCCGTGGTGACGTCACGTACCTCAACCACATCCTCGCGCCGACGCGAGACCTGATCCGCAATCTTCTGCCTGCGCACGCCGGGTCGGCGGCGTAGGGTTAGCACGATGGCGCCAACCATGGCGATCAGTAACACAATACCAGAGGCCTGAAAGAGGTAGACATAGTCTGTATAGATGATCTGGCCAAGCGCATGGGTGTTGGTCACCTGATCGGGCGGCAGGGCCGGCGCGGTAAGGGTCTGGCCTGCGTCGGGCGCGATGCTCCATGAGCCGAAGATCAGGATCAACTCGGCAGCGAGGATAAGCCCAATCAGCGCGCCGACGGGCAGATACTGCAGGAAGCCCTCACGAAGCTCGGCAAAGTTGATGTCGAGCATCATGACAACGAACAGGAACAAGACGGCGACGGCGCCGACATAGACCACGACCAGGATCATCGCCAGAAACTCGGCACCGATGAGCACGAACAGCCCAGCCGAGTTGAAGAAGGCTAGGATCAGGAACAGGACCGAATGCACTGGGTTGCGGGCGGAGATCACCATAACGCCCGAGGCCACGGTGACCGCGGCGAAGAGATAGAATACAAGAGCCTGAATGAACAAGATGCAACCCCGCCTAACGATATGGCGCGTCGGCGGAAATCGCCGCGGCCAGTTCGGATTCCCAACGATCGCCGTTCGTCAGCAGCTTTTCTTTGTCGTACATCAGTTCCTCTCGCGTTTCGGTCGCGAACTCGAAATTTGGTCCTTCGACGATGGCGTCCACGGGGCAGGCCTCCTGACAGAAGCCGCAATAGATGCACTTCGTCATATCGATGTCGTAGCGCGTGGTACGGCGCGAGCCGTCGGCGCGCGGCTCGGCCTCGATGGAAATGGCTTGGGCTGGACAGATCGCCTCGCACAGCTTACAGGCGATGCAACGTTCCTCGCCGTTCGGGTAGCGGCGCAGCGCGTGCTCGCCTCGAAAACGCGGGCTTATCGGCCCCTTCTCGTAGGGGTAATTCAGGGTGACCTTGGGCTTGAAGAAATACTTCAGCGTCAGCCATAGGCCCGCGACGATCTCCGTCAGGAGCAACGAACGGGCAGTACGCTCGAGCATGGCCATACCGATTCTCCCTAGTTCACGACGCCCGGGTACCAGTCGAACACGACGATTGCGCCGGCGGTGACTACCACCCAGAGCAGCGAGGCGGGCAGGAAGACCTTCCAACCTAGTCGCATCAGCTGGTCATAGCGATAGCGCGGCAGCGTGGCGCGCACCCACAGGAACACAAACAGCATCACCGAAACCTTTAGGGAAAACCAGACGATGCCGGGTATCCAGTTGAAGATCGCGATATCGAGGGGCGGCAGCCAGCCGCCCAGGAACAGGATGACTGTCATCCCGCTCATCAGCACCATGTTCGCGTATTCGCCGAGGAAAAACAGCGCGAAGGCCATGGCCGAATATTCGACATTGTAGCCGGTGACTAGCTCGGCCTCAGCCTCGGGTAGGTCGAAGGGCGCGCGATTGGTCTCCGCTAGCGCCGAGACCACGAAGACGATGAACATCGGTAGGAGCGGAATAAAGAACCAGACGTCCTGCTGGGCGAGCACGATATCGGTGAGGTTGAGTGAGCCCACTGCAACCAGCACGGTGATTATGACGAAACCGATCGAGACCTCGTAGGAAACCATCTGGGCGGCGGAGCGCAGAGCGCCAAGGAAGGGATATTTCGAGTTAGACGCCCAGCCGGCCATAATGATGCCGTAGACGCCAAGCGAGCTAATGGCAAAGAGGTAGAGAATGCCAACATTGATGTCGGATAGGACCCAGCCCTCGGCCACCGGGATCACCGCCCAGCCAACCATAGCAAGGATGAAGGTGAGCATTGGCGCCAGCAGGAAGATCACCCGGTTCGCGCCGGTCGGGATAATCAGCTCCTTGGTCATCAGCTTAAGCGCGTCGGCGAACGGCTGCAGCAGGCCGAACGGCCCGACCACGTTGGGGCCCATGCGGAGCTGCATTAAGCCGATCACCTTGCGTTCGGCGTAGGTCAGGTAGGCGACCACGATCAGGAGCGGCACGACGATGAAAAGGATCTGGATGACGATCCAGGCCGTCGGCCAGCCATATGACCACCAGAAATCAACCATTGGTGCCGGCCCTCTCGCCGCCGGCCGAGACGAACTCGCGCGTACACTCGGCCATGGTTTCCGACGCCCGGCTGATCGGGTCGGTCATGTAGTAATTCGCAATCGAGCTCTCGAAGGGCGCGGTGTCCATCGCACCGACGGCGCCAAAAGACTCCCAGTCCGCCGGGACAACCTCGTCGACCCGGTCGAAGAGCGAATTAGCATCGGCCATAGCCGCACGCACGTCACCCAGGGTGACGTAATCCAGCGGTGCGCCAACGGCGCCCGAGAGCGCTCGGATGATAGTCCAGTCCTCGCGCGCATCGCCCGGCGGCTGGACGGCCTGGCGACCGAGCTGGACTCGGCCCTCGGTGTTCACATAGGTGGCGTTCTTCTCGGTATAGGCCGCGCCGGGCAGGATCACATCGGCGCGAAGCGCGCCCGCATCGCCGTGATGGCCCTGGTAAACGACGAAGGCGTTCCCCAGGCGGCTCATGTCGATCTCGTCGGCGCCGAGCAGGTAGACTAGATCGATGTCGCCGGCGGACGCGGCGTTGAGGATTCCGGCCACGTCGCGGCCACCCTCCTTGGGCACAAAGCCGATGTCTAGGCCGCCGACCCGCGCGGCCGCGGTGTGCAGAACGTTGAAGCCGTTCCAGCCGTCACGCACGACATTACAAGTCTCGGCGAGCTCGCGGGACGCGGCGAGGACCGCGTCGCCATCGGCGCGTGCGAGCGCGCCCATACCGACGATTACCACCGGGCGCTTGGCGTTCTTCAAGCTTTCGGCGTACGGGTGCGAGCCGTCGGCGATGGCCCGGAGCATATCGGGGCCGACGCCGAGATTGTCGCAGGGATAGGTTAGGTCGATCTGCGGGCCGACGGCAGCGATCTCGGCCCCGCCCTGCAACCAAGCCTTTCGTAGGCGCGCATTAACCAGCGGCGCCTCCCAGCGCGGGTTGGTACCGACCAACAGCACCACGTCGGCGGTCTCGAGCTCGGCAATGCCGGTATTCATGATGTAACCGGCGCGCACGGCGGGCAGCTTCGCACCGTCCTGGCGACAATCGATGTTGGGCGAGCCCGCCGTGTCCATCAACCCCTTGAGAACAAACATAGATTCCGTGTCGCACAGGTCACCGGCAATGGCCGCAATGCGCGATCCGTCGAGGTCTTGCATCTTCTCCGCAATGGCCGCGAAGGCCTCGTCCCAGCCGGCCTCGGCGAGCTTGCCGTCGCGGCGCACATAGGGCCGGTCGAGGCGCTGGCGCGACAGCGCGTCGCAGGCGTAGCGGGACTTGTCGGCGAGCCACTCCTCGTTGACGTCCTCATTGAGCCGCGGCAGAACGCGTAGCACCTCGGTCTGGCGCCCGTCGACCCGGATCGCCGCGCCAACCGCGTCGAGCACGTCTACGGACTCGGTCTTGGTGAGCTCCCAGGGCCGCGACACGAAGGCGTAGGGCTTGGAGGTCAGCGCGCCGACGGGGCACAGGTCGATTACATTGGCCGAGAGCTCAGAATCTAGCGACTTCTCGAGATAGGTGGTGATCTCGGCATGCTCGCCGCGCCCCAGCAGACCAAGCTCGGGCACGCCCGCGATCTCGGTTGCGAACCGCACGCAGCGGGTGCAGTGGATGCAGCGGGTCATGATCGTCTTGACCAGCGGGCCCATATGCTTGTCCTTAACCGCGCGCTTGTGCTCGGCAAAGCGCGAGCCGTCACGGCCATAGGCCATAGCCTGGTCCTGTAGGTCGCACTCCCCGCCCTGGTCGCAGATCGGGCAATCCAGCGGGTGGTTGATGAGCAGGAACTCCATCACCCCGTTGCGGGCCTTTTTGACCATCTCGGAGTCTGTCTTGATCTCCATGCCGTCGGCAACGGGCAGCGCACAGGACGCCGCCGGCTTGGGCGGTCCGGGCGAGACCTCGATCAGGCACATGCGGCAGTTGCCGGCGACCGAGAGGCGCTCGTGGTAACAGAAGCGCGGAATCTCCTTGCCGGCCATCTCGCAGGCCTGCAGTGCGGTGACACCAGCGGGAACCTCGATCTCGACGCCGTCGACGGTGACCTTTGGCATCGCCCGCGCCCCCTTATTCCGCGGCCTGGGCGGACGTACCGCCGGTCTTGCGCGCGAGGATGCGGCGCTCGAGTTCCGAGCGGAAATGCCGGATCAGCCCCTGAACCGGCCACACGCCGCCGTCGGCGAGCGCGCAGATTGTGTGTCCCTCGATCTGCTTGGTGACCTCCCAGAGCATGTCGATTTCCTCGATCTCTGCATCGCCCGTGACGAGCCGCTGCATGACCCGGTAGACCCAGCCCATGCCCTCGCGACACGGGGTACACTGGCCGCAACTTTCATGCCGGTAGAAATGGCTCAGCCGCGCGATCGCCTCGACCATGTCGGCCGATTTGTCGATAACGATGACCGCCGCCGTGCCGAGCCCGCTGTTGTGCTCGCGAAGACCGTCGAAATCCATTAGCACGCTGTCGCAGATATTCTTCGACAGGCACGGGGTTGACGAGCCGCCCGGGATCACCGCCTGGAGATTGTCCCAACCGCCGCGCACGCCGCCGGCATGGCGCTCGATGAGCACCTTGAGGGGGATGCTCATCTCCTCCTCGACATTGCACGGGTTGTTCACATGGCCCGAGATCGAGAAAATCTTGGTGCCGGTGTTGTTCTCACGCCCAAAGCCGGAGAACCAGGAGGCGCCGCGCCGCAGAATGGTCGGCGCTACGGCGATGGTCTCGACATTGTTCACGGTCGTCGGACAGCCATAGAGGCCACAGGCCGCCGGGAATGGCGGCTTGAGGCGCGGCTGGCCCTTCTTGCCCTCGAGGCTCTCGAGTAGCGCGGTCTCCTCGCCGCAGATATACGCCCCCGCCCCGCGATGGAGGTAGACGTCGAAGTCCCATCCGGAGCCGGACGCGTTCGGGCCAATCAGCCCGGCATCATAGGCCTCGTCGATCGCCTGCTGCAGATGCGAGGCCTCGGAATAGAACTCGCCGCGCACATAAATATAGGCGGCGTTGGCGCCCATGGCGAAGCCCGCGACTAGGCAGCCCTCGACCAGCGTGTGCGGATCGTAGCGCAGAATCTCGCGGTCCTTGCAGGTGCCCGGCTCTGACTCATCCGCATTGACCACCAAGTAATGCGGCCGTCCGTCGCGGCGCTCCTCGGGCGGCATGAAGGACCATTTGACGCCGGTCGGGAAACCCGCGCCGCCGCGCCCGCGCAGACCCGATTCCTTGATCTCCTCGACAAGAGCCTCGCGGCCGCGTTCGATCAGCGCCTTGGTGTCATCCCATATGCCCCGGCGCCTCGCGCCCCCGAGCCGCCAGTCATTCTGGCCATACAGGTTCCGGAAGATACGATCCTCGTCCCGCAGCATCACGCGCCCTTCCCTACACCGTTTAGCGAGGTCAGCTCGCCGGCAGGCTCCGAGCCCTTCCGGCCCGACTGCGATCCCGTCTCGGGCGTCTCGCCGCACTTGAGTGCCTCGAGCACTACCCTGAAACTGTCGGCCGTCAGGTCCTCGTAATAGTCGTCGTTGATCTGGACCATCGGCGCGTTGCAGCACGCTCCAAGGCATTCGACCTCGACCACCGTGAAGACGCCGTCCTCGCTAGTCTCGCCCAGTTCGCAGCCCGTGACCTCTTTTGCAACAGCGCGCAGGTCGTCGGAGCCGCGCAGCCAGCACGGGGTCGTGCGGCAGAGCTGAACGAAGTTGGTGCCAACGGGCTCGAGGTTGAACATCGAGTAGAAGGACGCGACCTCGAGCACCCGAATCTTGGGCATCCCGAGATAGGCAGCGACATACTCGATCGCCTCGGTCCGCAGCCAGCCGCCGGCCTGACGCTGAGCCAGATCGAGCAGCGGGATCACCGCGCTCTGCTGGCGCCCCTCGGGATAGCGTGCCACGATCGTCTCCGCGCGCGCGCGGTAGGTGTCGTCGAATGCAAAGGCGCCGCTCATCGGTCGACCTCCCCAAAAACGATATCGAGGCTGCCGATTACCGCGGGCACGTCGGCCAGCATGTGCCCCTTGGTCAGGGCCTCAACCGCCTGCATGAAGGCAAAGCCCGGCGCACGGATCTTACAGCGATAGGGCCTGTTGCTGCCGTCGGCCACCAGATACACACCGAATTCGCCCTTGGGCGCCTCAACGGCGGTATAGGTCTCGCCCGGCGGCACGTGATAGCCCTCGGTGTAGAGCTTGAAGTGATGGATCAGCGCTTCCATCGAATACTTCATCTCGTCGCGGCGCGGCGGGGTCAACTTGTGGTTCTGCGTGATGACCGGGCCGTCCGGCATCTCGTCTATGCACTGCTTGATAATGCGCAGACTCTGGCGCATCTCCTCGACGCGGACCAGGTATCGCGCGTAGCAGTCGCCGGTCTTGCCGACGGGGATGTCGAAATCCATCCGGTCATAGACGTCGTAGGGCTGGGACTTGCGCAGATCCCAGGCGACGCCGCTGGCGCGCAGGGTGGGCCCCGACATGCCCCAGTCCATCGCCTCCTCGCGCGTGAATACCCCGATATCGACCGTGCGCTGCTTGAAGATACGGTTCTCGGTCAGCAGGCTTTCCATGTCGTCGATGAACTTCGGGTAGCTCTCGCAGAAGGTGTAGATGTCCTCGGCGAGCCCGGTCGGCAGATCCTGATGCACGCCGCCGGGGCGGAAATAGGCTGCATGCAGGCGGGCACCCGAGACGCGCTCGTAGAACTCCATCATCCGCTCGCGTTCCTCGAAGCCCCACAAGAGCGGCGTCATCGCCCCGACGTCCAGCGCATAGGTCGTAAGGTTCATGATGTGGTTGAGGATGCGGGTAATCTCGGAGAACAGAACTCGGATATACTGGCCGCGCTCGGGCACCTCGATACCAAGAAGCTTCTCGACCGCGAGCGCGTAAGTGTGCTCTTGGCACATGGGCGAGACGTAATCGAGGCGGTCGAAATAGGGCACCGCCTGCAGATAGGTCTTGTACTCGATCAGCTTCTCGGTGCCGCGATGCAGCAGCCCGATGTGCGGGTCAGCGCGCTCGACCACCTCGCCGTCCATCTCGAGCACGAGGCGCAGCACGCCATGGGCCGCGGTGTGCTGCGGCCCGAAGTTAAGGGTCATGTTCTTGATAGCGACTTCGGACATCAGGCGCTCTCGCCCTCCTCTTCCCCATCCGCTTTTGCCTTCTCGTCGCCGGGAAGGATCTCGCCCATGCCCTCCCAGGGACTGAGGAAATCGAAGCTGCGGAAATCTTGAGTAAGCTTGACCGGGTCATAGACCACCCGCTTCTGGGTCTCGTCGTACCGCACCTCGACCCGCCCGGTCAGCGGGAAGTCCTTGCGCATCGGGTGCCCCTCGAAACCGTAGTCGGTGAGGATACGGCGCAGGTCGGGATGGTCGGTGAAATAGATACCGTACATGTCCCAGGTCTCGCGCTCGTACCAGCCCGCAGCGCTGTAGACCGTCGTTGCCGACGGGACCGGCTCGTCCTCGCCGACACTCGTCTTCACCCTCACACGCTGATTCTGGCTAATCGACAGGAGGCTGTAGACAATCTCAAAGCGGGATTTGCGCTCGGGATAGTCGGCACCGCTCAGATCGATCAGCACCTTGAACAGACAGGTGCTGTCGTCGCGCAGGAAAGCCAAAACACGCAGGATCGACGAGGGGCGCACGGTGACCATCAGCTCACCGAAGGCAAGCTCCGTGCCGATCACGTCCTGCGGCAAGGCGCCGGCGATATACTCGCCGAGATCCTTAAGTGCTTCGTTCATGCGGGTGTCCGTATACCTTGACTGCTGTCCGCGCTAACGCGCGATCGTCCCGGTGCGGCGGATCTTCCGCTGCAACTGCATGATGCCATAGAGCAGCGCCTCGGCCGTGGGCGGACAGCCGGGTACATAGATGTCCACAGGTACGATCCGGTCACATCCGCGCACCACCGAGTAGGAATAGTGATAATAGCCACCGCCATTGGCACAGGAGCCCATGGAGATGACCCAGCGCGGCTCAGGCATCTGATCGTAGACCTTGCGCAGCGCCGGTGCCATCTTGTTGGTGAGCGTGCCAGCCACAATCATCACGTCGGACTGGCGCGGGCTCGGCCGGAACAGGAAGCCGAACCGGTCCATGTCGTAGCGCGAGGCTGCGGTGTGCATCATCTCGACCGCACAGCAGGCAAGGCCGAAAGTCATCGGCCAGAGCGAGCCCGTGCGCGCCCAGTTGACCAGTTTGTCGGCGTTGGCGAGCACAAAGCCCTTATCCGCCAGCTCGTCGGTGACGGCTTGGATCGCCGCGTCCTGGTCGGGGCCGGGGCGGAAGACGGCGGCGGCCTGATCGTGAACGGTTATTCCCATTCGAGCGCTCCCTTGCGCCACTCATAGATGAAGCCGACCGTCAGGACCCCGAGGAACACCATCATGGACCAGAAACCGAACTCGCCGATGTCAGAGAGGGTGATTGCCCACAGGAACAGGAACGCGACCTCGAGGTCGAAGATGATGAAAAGGATCGCCACGAGATAGAAGCGCACGTCGAACTTCATGCGCGCATCGTCGAAAGCGTCGAAGCCGCACTCGTAGGCCGAATTCTTCTCCGCGTCGGGCTTGCGCGCGCCGATGACAACGGACGCCATTACCATCATTAGCGAAAGGCAAACGGCGAGCCCTAGAAAAATTAGAATCGGCAGGTACTCGAGGAGAAGTTCTTCCATCAACAACGCTCAGGTATGGAGCCTCAGAACAGCGTATAATCCGGTCTAACAAGTACCGAAATACGCAGCCTAACCCCCCGCAACAAACCTGATCAGGATTACACCAGCGCGCAAAACGGTGCAAGGCTCGCCAAATTCCCAGCGGCAGTCGAAGAAAAGGTATTTTCACTTGTCACGGAGCAGATTGCCTAACGGTCAATAGGGGTGCCGAACAGGCGCGATCAGGCGGCGAAACACCAAAGTATGTTTTCGCGATGGGGTCCCGGGAGTGACGGGTATTTACCAGTTACCCGGCAACCCCGTTTCCCATTTTGTTACCCGTTTGTTACCCGGAAAACCTTTTTCCTTTAATAACAAAGGGTTAAGTGGCGGGAGTGACGGGACTCGAACCCGCGGCCTCCGGCGTGACAGGCCGGCGCTCTAACC
Organism: Rhodospirillaceae bacterium; assembly: GCA_002724635.1. GTDB lineage: Bacteria > Pseudomonadota > Alphaproteobacteria > UBA6615 > UBA6615 > UBA8079. Next base: position 9,791 of record PBPM01000001.1, on the reverse strand, counting down.
AAACTGAGCTACACCCCCAAGCCGAGGGCGGATGTACTGCTGCTCCCCAATGATGTCAAGCGACGGCAGTACGATTCCCCTTGATTATGACGACAGCGCAGCGCGCAGCGCCTCGGCGGCGTCGCGCTGTGCAGCGCGCCCGTCATCGACCACCGGGGCGAAGGAATAGAAACCGTGCATCATCCCAGAATAGTCGCGATGGGTCACCGGCACGCCGGCGCCCGCCAACGCTGCCGCCAGCTGTACCCCTTCATCGTGCAACACGTCGCACTCCGCTGTAATCACATGGGCCGGAGGCAGGCGCGTGAAATCCTTCGCCCGCAGCGGCGCGGCTCGCCAGTCGCCGCGATCCTCGGGACTGTTAAGGTAATGCTCGCGGAACCATTTCATGCCAGCCGCGGTTAGAATGCCTGCTCCCTCGGCGTAGGTGTCATAGGACGGAGTGTCGAGGGCGAAGTCTGCGACCGGATAGACCAAGAGTTGGAAGGCGAGCTCCGGACCACCCGCCTCGCGCGCCATCATAGCGACAACGGCGGCCAGATTTGCCCCGGCGCTGTCGCCGGCGACCGCGATCCGATCTGGATCGACACCGAGCTGACAAGAGTTCGCCGCGACCCATTGGGTGGCCGCGAAGCAATCCTCGGGCGCGGCTGGGAATTTATGTTCCGGCGCCAGCCGGTAATCGACCGAGATAACAAGGTAGCCGGTATCCGCGCAGAGGTTCCTCGCGACCAGGTCATGGGAATTAAGGCTGCCGATTACATGACCCCCGCCATGAAAGAACATGATCGCCGGCGCCAGCTCCGTCTGCTCGACTTCGGGCCAGTAGAAACGCAGGGTCAGGTTTCCGTCAGGCCCGTCGATAACCGTGTCGGCAACCATGCGCACGGCTGTGCACTCCGCGTCGCGCACGCGCGACATTTCGTCAATCTGCGCACGCGCCTCCTCGGGGGTCAACTCGTGGGTCGGGCGCACACCGGCGGCTGCGGCGCGCTCGATCAAAGCAACAATCTGGGGATGCAAGGCCATTCGGCTCTCTCCGGGAACGGTTGCAAGGTTTCGCAAGCGGAGGAATGATACAAAATAGACTGGCCGACGAACAATCAGGACTTACCGAGCACTTTGGACGGTTGTTGGGATGCAGACCCATCCAATGGATAGCTGTTCATCCGCGTTCGGTGGTGTCAGAATATTTCCAATAATCAGCTTTCGAAGGGATACGTCATGGGAACGCCCAAAGTCATCGTCCAGCTCTACCCCGTCTTTCCGGCCGAAGACGAACATGATCGCCGAGCGAAGCGACCCATCGGTCGCGATTCTGACCTCTACAACAAAATCGTCCACGAGTGGACCGACATCCTAAAGGCCGCCGACCAGATGGGCGTGTGGGGCATGTCCACCATCGAGCATCACCTGCATTCTGAAGGCTACGAAGTCGGCCCCAACCCTGGCGTCATGAATGCCCATTGGGCGGCGCACACCAAGAACATTAATGTCGGCGCCTTTGGCTACGTCATGGCAACCCACGACCCGATCCGTGTGGCCGAGGAAACCGCGATCATCGATCACCTGACCAATGGCCGGTACTTTGTCGGCTTCGCACGCGGTTACCAGTCACGCTGGACCAACATTCTGGGCCAAGGCTCAGACGCAGTAGCCACGGTCTCGGACGGCAGCGCTAACGACGCCAAGAACCGAGAGATCTTCGAGGAGCGGGTCGAGATGGTGCTGGATTGCTGGACCAAGGATTCGGTAGAGCTCAACGGTAGATTCTACCAGGCCCCCTACCCGCACGCGACGGGTATAGCGAATTATGAGGGCTACGAGATCGCACGCGAGGCCGGTGCCAAGGGCGAGATCGACGACGACGGCGTATTGCGCCGTATCTCCGTTGTGCCGAGCCCCTACCAGAAGCCGCACCCGCCAGTCTTCTGTGCCGTGGCACGGTCACGCGCAACCATCGAGTTCGCGGCGAAACACGGCTTCCGGCCAAGCTACTTCAACCCCACTGATGGGGTAGTCGAGCTGGCAGGAGTCTATGCGGAGGAGGCCGCCAAGTACGGCCGCCTGCTGCAGTTGGGGCAGATGCAGAACATCGTGCGACACACACGGATCGGCAAATCTACCGAGGATTTCGAGCGCAAGCTAAGGGCCTATGACCTCGACATCTTCAAGAATTTCTACTCGGTCTTCGGGAACCACAATGTGGACCCGGTCAACAATGACGCCGAGGCGGCCTTCAAGGCCATGACTGACCACAAGTTTTTCTTGGGCGGCACCATCGATGACGCGATCGCCGATTGGAAAGACATCTATGCGCGCGTGCCGTGTGAATACATAACCCTGATCTGGCACTGGGCGCAGCAGCCCAAGGACGAGATGCTGGAGGAACTCCAGCTCTTCATGGAGAAGGTGGTACCGGAACTCGAAACGCCGGACTTCGCTGCCGCCGCGGAGTAATCCGCGCGGTCAGGTCGCCCCTGCACGCTTGCCAGCGCGCACCTTCGGCTTCAGGCTGTCTCGGCAGAAGGCGTGTAGGAAGCAGGTCCGCTCGCCGACCTCGAGGATCTTCTGAGCCACCTCGTCGTCGGCATCGGTCGCGAGATAGACATGGGTCTCAACCGGCTGTGCCACGGCTGCCTGCCCGGTACCGCCGGACGCGCCGCCAAGCGAGAAATGGGTGTCCTGCACGATCGCGTAGCGGGTGAGCGGCAGCTTCGCCATCTTCGAGAAGCGCCCCATCTGGGTCATGAAGCATAGCCCGATCCCGGCCGAGATCAGCGACGCCGCATCAGGCGCACGGCTATCCTCGGAAGATAAGAACTCCCAGCTTGGAGCTTCGGGGCCATACTGTTCCTTCATGATATGCTTGATGCCATCGGGGCGTAGAAGGCAGCTCGTGTGCATGTGCAGGTTGGCGATGTCACCGCGCTCGGCCTCGGTCGCCACTCGAGTGCGAAGGAAGGCGTCATATGCAGGCCCCTCCTCGCGCATGAGCAGGACAAGATCGTCCGCCGCCGGACTGTCGGCCAAACGCTCGAGGTTCGAGAAGTTGTCGCCGGGGTCCGGGAAAGGCTCGGCGCCGAGCGGCGTTACCCCAGTCGGGGTCAGCGGCCTTCCATTGTGGACCAGCGCGAACAGGCTGGGATGCTCGCCGACAGCGAGACCGTTTAACGGTGCCGCTGCCACGGCCCCGTAGAGCAGCGTCTGCATCGTCGCGTCATCACAGTCCGCCTCGCAGTTGACCGTCAGCTCAGGCGCATTGGCGCCGCTGACCATGGTACCCTTACGGAAGTCGCCGTCGCGGTAATACCTGTTCTCGAGCACTAGCTCGAGCTCGTGCAGCGCGATTCCGCGCTGTTCGGCTAGAGCGATGACCTCGTTCATGTAGGACGAGATCATGCCGGCGCTGAGATAGGTAAGCGGGTTCGGCGCCTTGTTAAAACCGCCCAGATGAGAGCCCTCGTCGCAGGCGAAACGCCAGGCTCTGCCGGTTGCCGCGTTGACGACCAGCGCCTCCTTCTGCATGCCGCCCAGAGAGCGAACCCAAGTGCGAAGGGACTGACCATACGGGTTCGGCGGCATCGCGAAGCCCGCTTCGGCCGCGTTGCTAGCGATGTAGTAGAGGGGCTCGCCCATTTCCTCGAGAGGTGTTTTGCCCATCGCCCTGCCCTTCGTTGTTTTGTTCCAAGAACTAACCCGACCTGAAAGGCCTAATCATGCATTCGGCGCTTGAACTATGGCGTCACGCAGCCGCAAGCAAGTGCGGCAGCACCTCAGCCCACGCGCCAGACAAGGTATAAGTCCGATCAACGCTGCCGCGGCCGGCGGTATAATTCGCCATGTCGACGACGTCTGGGGGCTATTTGACGACTGTATTCCTCGCAGCCGAGACCGTGTCAGCGGTCTCGCGGATGTCCTCCGCCACAACCGAAGATTAGGTCCAAATGGCCGTCGAGATAAATCACGACCACTGTTTCCGGTCCCTACATCCCAGAAAAACTTCGGCGGCGGATTAAGATGGTGGGCGGTGACGGGTTCGAACCGCCGACCCTCTCGGTGTAAACGAGATGCTCTGCCAGCTGAGCTAACCGCCCGGAGTGCCGGTTCTATAGCAAATGACGGGCAGCGGGCCAGCCCCCAAACCGTAGCGGGCCGGCCGCAGAATCTGAGGCCAGCCCGCGTAAGGCAAGAATTGAAAGCCTGTTCTAGTTTACGGCGTCTTTAAGAGCCTTGCCCGCCTTGAACTTGGGTTGCTTCGAGGCCGGTATCTGAATGGTCGCACCAGTCTGCGGGTTGCGGCCGGTCGTAGCCTTACGCTGAGCAACAGAGAAGGTGCCGAAACCGACAAGACGGACTTCGGTACCTCCCTGCAGCGCGCTGGTGATGTTATCGAGTACACTGTCGACGGCCTTGCCGGCGTCAGCCTTAGAAAGTCCGGAAGAATCGGCAACGGATGCGACGAGATCGTTCTTATTCACTGGGGACCCCCTTCGTGGGTTGGTTCAATGGATCAATTTCTGGAGCATGAAGCCCGAATCCAAACAGTCCAAAGAGTCTAGGTGTCGTGATTCCGAGCCGTCAAACGAAACTGCTTGGATTTCCAAGGTTTTCAGAAAAAATGCACATCCGACTCGGCGTTGCGTCGCAGTCAACCCTAATGACGCACCACGCCGGAGGTATCCGGCTCGTCTTCATTGCCCGTCACCGAAGCCGAATGATGCGCCGATTCGTCCCACTCAATGGGCACGAGAGGCCGGCTCAGAGCGTGCTCAAGCACCTCGTCGACGCTGGTCGCCGGGATAATCTCGAGCCCCTTCTTGACATTGTCGGGGATGTCCGCGAGATCCTTCTCGTTATCTTTGGGGATAATCACGGTCTTCAGCCCACCGCGCAGCGCTGCCAAGAGCTTCTCCTTGAGGCCGCCGATCGGAAGGACCCGGCCGCGCAGGGTGATCTCGCCGGTCATGGCGACATCCTTGCGGATCGGGTTCTGTGTCAGAACGGACACCATGGAGGTGATCATCGCCACGCCAGCCGAAGGGCCATCCTTTGGCACCGCGCCCTCAGGAACGTGGACATGAATATCGCGGCGTTCGAACAGCGGCGGCTCAATGCCGAACTCGACGGCTCGCGAACGCACGTAGGCGTTGGCGGCCTTCACCGATTCCTGCATCACTTCGCCGAGCTTGCCCGTGACGGTGACCTTGCCCTTGCCCGGCACGAGAAGTGACTCGACCGTAAGCAGCTCGCCGCCGACCTCGGTCCAGGCCAAGCCAGTGACCACGCCGACCATGTCGTCAGCCTCGGCCTCGCCGAATCGGAACTTGCGGACGCCAGCATACTTTTCAAGATTCTTGACCGTGACCTTGACCGACCAGACGTCCTTCTCGACGGCGATTTCCTTAACCACCTTGCGGGCCAGGTTGGCGATCTCGCGCTCGAGACTGCGCACGCCGGCCTCGCGGGTGTAATAGCGTATCACGTCGCGTAGAGCGGAATCCGAGATCGACCACTCCTTTTCCTCAAGGCCGTTCTCGCTCATCTGCTTAGCGATCAGGTGGCGCTTGGCGATCTCGACCTTCTCGTCCTCGGTATAGCCCGGGATACGGATGATCTCCATCCGATCCATCAGGGGCTGGGGCATGCGCATTGAGTTGGCCGTACAGACGAACATCACGTCGGAAAGGTCGTAATCAACCTCGAGATAATGGTCCTGAAAGGAGTTATTCTGTTCAGGGTCGAGTACCTCGAGCAGCGCCGAGGAAGGATCGCCTCGCCAGTCGGCGCCGAGCTTATCGATCTCATCGAGCAGGAAGAGCGGGTTAGACCTCCCGGCCTTTTTCATACCCTGAATTATTTTGCCTGGCATCGAGCCAATATAGGTGCGCCGGTGACCGCGGATCTCGGCCTCGTCACGCACGCCGCCGAGCGACATACGCACGAACTTGCGACCCGTGGCGCGCGCAACTGACTTTCCGAGCGAGGTCTTGCCGACGCCTGGCGGGCCTACCAAGCAAAGGATCGGTCCCTTAATCTTCGACATGCGTTGCTGTACGGCGAGATATTCAAGGATTCTCTCCTTGACCTTTTCGAGCCCGTAATGGTCTTGGTCGAGGACCGCGTGGGCCGCCGTGATATCTTTCTTGACCCGCGAACGCTTTTTCCAAGGGATCGCCAAGACCCAGTCGAGATAATTGCGCACGACGGTCGCCTCGGCGCTCATCGGGCTCATGTTGCGGAGTTTCTTGAGCTCTTGGCCGACCTTTTCCTTCGCCTCCTTGGTGAAGCGGGTCTTCTCGATCTGGCCTTCCAGCTCCTGCAGCTCGTCGCGACCGTCCTCGGCCTCGCCCAGCTCTTTCTGAATCGCCTTTAGCTGCTCGTTCAAATAATACTCACGCTGTGTCTTCTCCATCTGGCGCTTTACGCGCGAGCGGATGCGCTTCTCGACCTGCAGGACGCCGATCTCGCTCTCCATAAAGGCGTAGATTCTCTCGAGCCGCTTGTGGACCGTGTCCGCCTCGAGCAGCTCCTGCTTCTCGGGAATCTTGAGAGACAGATGCGAGGCAATCGTGTCGGCGAGCTTGCCCGGCTCCTCGATCTGGTTGATAGAGACCAGCACCTCGGGCGGAACCTTGCGATTCAGCTTGATGTACTGCTCGAACTGGGTAACCACCGAGCGGCCGAGCGCCTCGGTCTCAGTCTCATCTTCCAGCGCATCGGTCTGGACTTCGGCGATCGCCTGAAAGAAGTCCGGATTGTCGGTGAACTCGACCACGGAGGCACGCTCGCTCCCCTCGACAAGGACCTTGACCGTCCCGTCGGGGAGCTTGAGTAGCTGCAGGATGGTGCCCAAGGTGCCGACGTCATAGAGATCGGCAGGCGTGGGGTCGTCATCACCGGCATCCTTCTGAGTGACCAGCAGGATCTGCTTGTCGTCCTCCATCACATCTTCGAGCGCGCGCACGGATTTCTCGCGGCCCACGAAGAGCGGCACTATCATGTGCGGGAAGACGACGATGTCGCGCAACGGCAGGACGGGAAACAACGCACCTTTGGAGAGTTCAGTCATTTTGTATTCCGGTTCGCAATGTCGGGAGAAGAATAACCAAAAACATCGCGCAGGGGTTTACGGACAGCGGGCAAGGAACGCCGGTTTGACGAGTCGCGCCATAACCAAATACTTGGTTCGCGCCGGCCAGACATTCAAGGGCACGGAACAATTTATGAACACCGGCGGATAAACGCCGATTTTCGAGGAATCTGTCGGGAGAAACTGCCCACAAGCAGTCCAGCAAAGGGATCAGGCGCTGGTACCCAGATCCTCCTGCGGCTTGTCAGAATAGATGTGCAGCGGCGCGGCGTTGCCATCAACGACCTCGCCGTTGATGACTACCTCCTCGACCCCGTCCATGCCCGGCAGGTCGAACATGGTGTCGAGAAGGATGTTCTCCATGATAGAGCGCAGCCCGCGCGCGCCCGTTTTGCGGGCAATCGCTTTTTTCGAGATCGCGCGCAACGAATCCTCGGCGAAGGACAGCTCAACCCCCTCCATCTCGAACAGCCGCTTATACTGCTTGATCAGCGCGTTCTTGGGCTGGGTCAGAATCTGGATCAGCGCGTCCTCGTCGAGATCCCCCAAGGTCGCGAGGACCGGCAGGCGGCCGACGAACTCGGGGATCAGGCCGAACTTGAGCAGATCCTCGGGCTCGACCTCGGACAGGATCTCGCCAGTCTGACGGTCGTCGAGGCTCTGCACGTCGGCGCCGAAGCCGATGGACGTGTCCTTGCCGCGGCCCGCGATGATCCGTTCAAGGCCGGCGAATGCGCCGCCGACGATGAACAGAATGTTGGTCGTATCGACTTGCAGGAATTCCTGCTGCGGATGCTTGCGTCCGCCCTGCGGGGGAACGGAGGCGACGGTGCCCTCCATGATCTTGAGCAGCGCCTGCTGCACGCCTTCGCCCGACACGTCACGGGTGATCGAGGGGTTGTCGGACTTACGGCTAATCTTATCGACCTCGTCGATATAGACGATGCCGCGCTGGGCCCGCTCGACATTGTAGTCGGCTGACTGGAGCAGCTTCAGGATGATGTTCTCGACATCCTCTCCGACATAGCCCGCCTCGGTTAGAGTCGTGGCGTCGGCCATGGTAAACGGTACGTCGAGGATGCGCGCCAGCGTCTGCGCCAGCAGCGTCTTGCCGCAGCCTGTCGGGCCGATCAGAAGTATATTCGACTTCGCAATCTCGACCTCGTTGCCCTTGGATTCGGCGCTGAGACGCTTGTAGTGGTTGTGCACAGCGACAGAGAGTACGCGCTTGGCACGGTTCTGACCAATGACATAGTCGTCGAGGACCTCGCAGATTTCCCTAGGCGTCGGCACGCCGTCGCGCGACTTCACCAAGGTCGACTTGTGTTCCTCACGGATGATGTCCATGCAGAGTTCGACGCATTCATCGCAGATAAACACCGTCGGCCCAGCAATCAGCTTGCGGACCTCATGCTGACTCTTTCCGCAGAAAGAGCAGTAAAGCGTGTTCTTGGAATCTCCGTTACCAGACTTGCTCATACTAATATGGTCCCGTGCTGGGGCATGGATTTCGGCAGTATCTACCACCGAAGCGAATCACCGTCAGATGCAATTGAACAATAGCTAACCGTTAGCAATCAATAATTAGATAAACGACCGGCCTCGCGTCGCAAACGAACGCGTCCCGTAACTACTCACTTTCCTCATCCTCCGACGCCTCGGCGCGCTCGGTGACCACCTCATCGATCAGGCCGAATTTTTGTGCCTCCTCGGCGGTGTAGAACCGATCGCGCTCGAGCGCCTCGGCGATCTTCTCGACCGGCTGGCCGGTATGGCCCGCGTAGATCTCGTTCAGACGCTGGCGGATCTTCAGAATCTCCTGAGCGTGGATCTCTATGTCCGTCGCCTGACCTTGGAAACCGCCCGAAGGCTGATGGACCATGATCCGCGCATTGGGCAGCGCATAGCGCTTGCCCGCCGCACCGCCCGACAGGAGCAGCGAGCCCATGGACGCCGCCTGACCGACGCACAGGGTCGCCACGTCGGGGCGAATGTACTGCATGGTGTCATAGATCGACAGACCCGAAGTAACGATGCCGCCTGGCGAGTTGATGTAGAAGCTGATGTCCTTTTTTGGATTTTCTGCCTCGAGGAAAAGGAGCTGGGCACAGATCAGACTCGCCACCTCGTCGCCGACCGGGCCGGTCAGGAAGATGATCCGTTCCTTGAGAAGGCGGGAATAGATGTCATACGCGCGCTCGCCACGGTTCGTCTGTTCGACGACCATGGGCACGAGGGCGTTCATCCGCGGGTCTTCATAAATCGCCATGATGCTGGGTTACTCCGTACTCCGACCAAAAAAGCAGTACATAAGAGATAGGCTAACAGCGAGTCCCCGCAAGGGGCCGGACCGAAGCGCCTACTTATCCGCTGCCGCGTCGTCACCCTTAGCTTTGGTCTTAGCGGCGGGCTTCCTGGCGACGGACTTTCTGGCCGCGGGTTTCTTCTCCGTAGCCTTCTTCTTAGTAGCCTTCTTCTTAGTAGTCTTCTTCGCCGTAGCCTTCTTCGTCGTAACCTTCTTTGTCGTGGTTTTCTTAGCAGGCGCCCTCTTCTTCGCCTCGACCTCAGCCATCTCGGCTTCGGCCTCAGCATTCAGCTCTTCCGGCGAAAGCTCGCGCTCGTTGACCTTGGCCATCTCGATGATGAAGTCGACGACCTTGTCCTCGAAGATCGGCGCCTGCAGCGACGCGTTCGCCTG
>PBPM01000015.1 GCA_002724635.1 Rhodospirillaceae bacterium | reverse complement strand
AGTACCGCGCGTCACCGCCTGCACCTTTTGAAACAGGCACAGAATACGCATACCCCACGGGGAACGAGCCCACCGGCGCCAACTGCTTGGGTGATTGTGGCGCCAGTCCAGCCATTGATTACTCAGACAGGCTTAACCGCGGCATCGGCCATGCGCCTGTTGGCTCGACAGTTGCTGGTGTGAACGGACTTTATGACATGGGCGCGAACGTCTGGGAGTGGACTGAGAATGGCGCAGAGACGGCCAAAGGTACCCGTGGCGGCTCATGGTGGTATGGAGCCTTTCGGATGCGCTCTGATGATTACGCGACCAAGCCTCGTGATACAGCGGCGGTCTACATTGGATTTCGATGCGTCAGGGATACACAGTGAGTTCGCTAGAACTCGATCCAGCCTGGGAGTTCTTCGCCGACACTGTGATGGGGGGGCTGTCCACCGGGCAAGTGTCTCAAGAGAGCATAGCTGGCCGATCCGCCACCCGGCTTACTGGCGAAGTCTCGTTGGAAAATAATGGCGGCTTTGTTCAGATGGCGTTCGACATCAATCCCGATGGATCAGATTTTGATGGCTCTGCATATCACGGCATCCAGGTTGACGTTCTCGGCAACGACGATGTTTACGATCTTCGACTGCGAACATCTGATTTGACGCGACCGTGGCAGTCCTACCGCGCCTCATTTAATGCGACATCTGATTGGTCGACCGTGAAATTGGCATTCACAGATTTCATTCCACACAAGACTGACGTTCCATTTGATGCGCGGCACCTGAGACGCATCGGAGTACTGGGTATTGGACGGGTTTTTGATGCAGACGTCGCGATATCGTCCGTTCGGTTTCTAGCCACAATCGACTGATGACTCGATGATGAAAAATATTAGAAGCCTAATAGCTTTCTTGGCCCTTTGTCTCAGTGTGTCCTTACTTGGAGGTTGGATCACTCAAACATCAGTGAACGATTGGTACCAAACACTCGCCAAGCCACCTTTCAATCCACCGGATTGGGTATTCGCCCCGACGTGGATCACCCTGTATGTGATGATGGCCTTATCCGCTTGGCGTATGTGGTTGCGCTCTGCTGGCAGCATACGACAATTGGCGATGCTATTCTTTGTCATTCAGTTGGCACTCAATCTAGCGTGGTCTTTTATATTTTTTGGAGCAAAATCACCGAGCTTTGCCGCGATTGAGATAGTCGCCCTCTGGATTGCTATCTTTACTACGCTGCTGACGTTTTCGCGAATTGACCGTGTCGCTGCCTGGTTGATGTGCCCTTACCTTCTGTGGGTTTCTTTCGCTATTTATCTGAACGTTTCGATATACCTACTAAATTAGGACTTGCTTTCAAATTTAGTTAGACGCTGCGAGGTGGTTGGCAATTTTTTGGCAATTTTGCCAACAGGGTGAGAGGGTCATTCTAGCTCACTGCGTAATGTCGGGTGATGGGATAGGTGTCATTCGGCAATGATTAAGTTCATGCCCAAACGGGCGAGGTTCTGGTTGAGTTCCTCGATATCTCCGTCAAACCTTAATCCGACGAAATCACTCCCAGGCATGGGACCTTCAACAAGCACAAAACCCAAGCGTTCTGCGTCTTTAAAACTCATCGATTCATAAAGGCTTAGACCAGCGCCATATTCGGTGTATTTCATCACCTCCCAAGGTCCGAGGTCTTCGAGTTCTACTTGACTATCAAGCCAAGCGGCGATCTCTTTTATGTCTCGCTCCGACCAGTTCTGGGGGTCGTCGTCGATACACTCAAAGCGCCAGAAGAGTTCATCTTTGAGTTCGATTGCAGAATCTAAAGGGGAGTTTTCCTCTAGACCTAGAAGCTCCCTAAATGTTGGAAGCTCCGGACAATATTCGAAAAGCGGGTCAATGACATAGTCTTCGCTGTCGAGAGCCAATCGCGCCGGCTCTGCTAGCGGACGAGAAGCGGCCTTTATAGGCCAAAGGCCAACTCCTCCTGAGATAGCAACAGCCGATACTGAGCCAAAAACCAAGGTTAAGAAGTCACGACGATTGACTCTTATACGTCCGCCCGGTTTTTCTATTTTATCTTGAGACTCTTCGAAAAATACCATCGAAATTCTCCTCTCTTTAGTGCTTTAGGCGGTATGCCACGGCGCACAATCTGAAGTTCAAATGCCGTCAATGCGCCGAACGCTATTTCTTCGCATTATCCTGATTGGGGTCTTTTGAAGTATCACCCGACCTAACGGTGACCCCGTCTGCCTTGATGGCACCAATTAGGCTGGACGCGATCTCCTCCCGACTTTGGCCGGGTTCAACGCGGACAACCCAACCGCCCTCTATTTCATCCATATCAGGTACTGGGCGGCCGTTATTGATCGCGTTAAGCGTGACCATTGCCTCAAGCAGGCGTCTTTCAGGGGTTTTCTCTGTCATTTTTTCCTCTCTTTAGTGCTTTCGGCAGGATGCCGCGGCGCACAAGCTGAAGTTCAAATGCCGTAAGTCTTTTGGAGGATTAGTCCTGATCCTCAGATTTATCGCTATCTAGATCTTCTCCCAACTTTGGTTGAGCATTAGTCACCACAGTTTCTTCTGGCCGGATCCAAGGTGACGATATCGTAAACCCGCCTTTGAAGATCGGGTCGTCCGGACCAGCGTNNANNNATGGTTCTAACCTTCGCCATCTGNTTCTCCTTTCGAGCAATAAAAAAACCGCCACAGCCTTAACGCTGGGCGGTTCCCATGCGCTTTAGCTGCATTTGTTAANCGCCCGCAAGCTGCTGCTCAAATCGGCGNNGGNAAGNCTCTANCTTAATCTCATCAGGCTTCGTACGCAGTAGGTGGGCCTTTTTGACCAATTTTTCAAGGGCGATCTAACACGCTTCTGAAGCGTCGCCTCAATCGGTTTGCGGTTCCGAGCGCAGACTCTCCATCAATAACTCAGTGTTGCGGATCAGCATCGCCCGGTAGCCCGCCCGGCTCACCAGCTTGGGGTCGATCGCGTACGCGGCGTGAATGCCGACCAGCAGGCTGTGGATCGTGCCGGCAGCCTCGAACGCACGTTTCTTGCCAACGCCCGTTTCCTTCATGATCTCGTCACAGATGAGGTTTCGAACCCGCGCGTGATAGGTCGCGTAAACCGAGGCGGTGTCCGCGTCGCTGCGGCTGTCGATCATGAGCTTCAGGAAGAACTCCGCCACTACCGGGTCCTTGAATCGATCGTCGAGGCGCTTGACCAAGTCCAAGACGTTCTCGAACCGCTCTGCCGGTAGCGCGCCCCAGGCGCGCTTACGGCTTTCCTCGAGGCAGGCCTGTAGCAATCCGGCCTTGGTCTTGAAGTGGAAGAACAGGGTGGCCTGGCTGTAGCCCGCCTGCTCGGCGATCCTCTGCGTCGATGCTGCCGCATATCCACGCTCCCCGAACTCCCTGAGCGCCGAATCGACGATCTTCGCCTGCGCTTTCGCCGGATTTTTCGAAACACCTTTGACCCGCGCCATAGAATCGCAATCCCTCGTTTAGTGGTAGTTATCAACCTGAAGACCGGTGTGGCGGAAGGCACCGTTCGCAATAGATCACGTTGACCCGATTGGAGTATACTGATACTGATTAATCACTCAATTAATCAATTAATCAGGTAATGCGATGGCCGAAAAATTGCCACCCCTCCAAGAGGACGACCCTCGGCTCTTCCGGATGGGAGACGCATACGCCTTCGCGACCTATCCGGTTTGCGGCGTCGTGTTCACCGACAAAGGCGCCGTCGCCATCGATGGCCCCATGGCTCCGGCGACCGCACTCCAGTGGCGCGCTTTCATCGAGAACCGCGTTCCTGTGAAGTTCCATATCCTGTGCGAGCACCACGAGGACCATTGCGCGTGCTGCTCCGTGCTGGGCGCGGACACCCTAATTTCCTCGGAGATCACCGCCGCAGAACTCGCACGCTGCGCGAGCGGCTCGACCGACGGCATGCGCGAAACTCTGCGGGGCTGGGGCCGCAACCGGTTCTTTTCCGAAACGCTGGTCGAGGATTACGAGGTCCGTCGCCCGGAGATGACCTACACAAGGCGGCTGTCCTTCACGCTCGGCGGCAAGGACTTCGTGGTCGTCGAGGCGCCCGGCCATACACGTGGCTCCTCGATTGTTCATGCCGTGGACGACCGAGTGGCCTTCGTTGCGGACGCAGTGTTTCCTGGCACTTGCGCCCCACCGGCGCAGTCTTGCGACCCGTGGGCGTGGTTCCAGACGCTCGGCATGCTGGAAGCGCTCGATGTCGACTGGTACGTGCCAGGGCATGGCGACCCGTTCGACCGGAGCGAGCTCGATTCCGCCCGGAGCGGCCTGCATACGCTGGTGGATTCCGTTCGCGACTGGAAGCGCCAGGGATGGTCGCGCGAACGCGTCATGGCCGAGGGTGACTGCTTCGACCGCTCCCTGCGCAAGCCTTATCGAGGCAGTGATGATGTCCCGCCGGGACTGAAGCTGATCGCGCCGAAGATCCAGGCCGAAAGCCTGGGCGCCGTCTACGACTACCTCGACGAACACCCGTCTGGCTCGCACCGGCGACATGTCGATTCCGAGGCCAACTATAACGAAATCTTCGCGCAATGCTCCGCTTAGGCTCGGCATTCCTCGGTGAGAATCCGCTCGCCGTCGCCGGGAACGGCAACGAGGAAGAGTTTGTGAATCTGTCACAACTGTGCGGCGACCTTGGAAGGCTCGAGAGCCTGGACGACCTGCTCGACCTGCCCGACGAGGCGGTAGCGACCTGCATCGCACGCGCCCGTGAGGCCTCTCCCGATCTGTCGGCGGCCGATGTCGCGCTGCGCTGCCCGCTCGTCCGGCCGAGCCGGGTCCGCGACGGCGGCATCGTCACCGAACACCTCAAGCCGGCGTTCGAGCAGATGCGCGACCGCCTCGTGGCGATGGGCACGGAAAAAGCGATCGGCGCTGCCGAGGCCCTTGACCAGCAGATCGCGAGCGTCCCCGAGCGGCCGTTCACCACCGGCGACCGCGACCTTTCGACCCTCTCCGGGCCCGGGGACGAAATCGTCAACCCGGGCGGCGAGATCGACTTCGAAACCGAAATGGCCTGCGTTATCCGCCGGAACGGGATGGGGCACCCGGAAATCTTCGGCTACACGCTCTACAACGACTGGACGCTCAGGGACCTGCAGATCGAGGTTTGGGCCGAAACCCGTAGCCTATACGGCGGCGCCAAGAACTTCGCCATGTCCAACACCTTCGGCCCGATGGTCGTGCTCTCCAGCGACTGCGGCGATCCGCTCACGCTCCAAATGCAGGCCGAAGTGAACGGGGCGGTCGTCGCGTCGGGCGACCTATCGGGCGCGGTCCGCAGCTTTCCCGAGGCGCTCGAATTTCTGTTCCGGGAGGATGACATCAGCGGCCACGAACTGTTTGGCACCGGGACGATCCTCGGCGGGTGCCTGTTCGAACAGGGAAAGAAACTGCCGGAGAACGCTTCAGTCCGGCTGAGCTGCCCCGCCATCGGCGTGCTCGAGAACCGGGTGCGGGGCTGAATATGACCGGAGACGGAAAGAACAAACAGTGGGCGGACGGTCTTGCGATCTACACCGATATGTTCGGCGCCGATCGCGCCCGCCGGCGCCTGGACAGTGACGATCCCGACGAAACACGGCTGACAGACCTTTTGCTCGAATACGCCTACGGATCGGTCTGGAGCGACCGGCGCCTGTCCCGCAGAGAGCGATCCCTGATGACGGTCGCCTTGCTGACGGGGTTAGGCCGAAACGATGAGCTCGAAACGCACATCGGTGCGGCCCTAAACAACGGCTGCACGATGTCGGAGCTGCATGAGGTGATGATTCACGTCGGGATCTACTGCGGCTTTCCGGCGGCCATCAGCGGTCATAAAGCCCTGAAGAAATCGGAGCCGGATTGAGTCGGCAGAAGAGAATTTGGTCGACCGGAAGAAAATCGAAAAAGGACCGTCTTTCTTACCATTCCTAAATGACCCCTGTTCTTCCCCTGTGACCTTTCCAGTGAAGGGAACATCACTAAACTTGTTGTAGTGAAGACCGTCCCGTTTCACCAAGTCATCCATCGTTTCCCCAAATGCGAGCGTGGTGGTCAGGTTTCTCATACGGAAAGTGTCACATTGGGGTTCAGAATAGGGAAGGGTGGAAAAATCTCTCTCGGTATCCCGCTCCATATCTTCCAACAAGACAGCCGAGAGGGAGCCCAACGGGGCTGCTTATCGATCGAAATTCTGTCACCATTTTTTCGCGGTAGCGCGTAGTGTCGCTGTCAGAGTGTCGGTGAACGGAATCTCCATGTCAGATGCAGGTTTAAACTCCCTCTCTGTGACAGAGACTGTCCGGCGGATCGCCGCTGGCGAGACCACTGCCGTTGCGGTCACTGAGGCGTGCCTTGCGCGCATCGAGGCGCGCGAGAGTGACCTCCATGCCTGGGCGTTTGTCGATCTTGGACTGGCGCTTCAGCAGGCCCACGCGCGTGACCGTGACACACCGTATGGTTTGCTCCACGGAGTACCACTCGGGGTCAAAGACATCATCGACACACACGACATGCCGACCGAAATGGGCTCGCCGATCTATGCCGGCCATCGACCGGTTGCCGATGCGGCCTGCGTAGCTCTG
>PBPM01000014.1 GCA_002724635.1 Rhodospirillaceae bacterium | reverse complement strand
AGCCAAAGCACCGGTCAAAGCCATACTAAAACCCACCTTTATGGGTCCCTTGCCTTGCGCTTGCACGGCGGTCGAAAACGCACCCGACAGTGCAACGGATGACGCAAATAGCCCCGCAAGCAAAAATAAGCGCACTCTACTTGAGAGAATTCGGATCATTTTCACCTCCCTAAATGTGAATCGATGGCGCTGTTTTAATGTATAAAAACAATTAAGCGCCTATTTTTAATTTTTTCGTTTAACAACACAAGTCATCTCCTTGCAAATAAACAGAGAATTTCGAAATAATCATTATCCAATGAATCTGTCTAGAGATGCCTTAGCCATCTAAACACAGAACCTAAGAAATTATAGGAAAATCTTGCTCGATGTTATTTTATTGCAATTGAATTCGACCAAGCCAACCATCCTCTCATTGCATAAAGCCTTTCGGCCAAATAGTTTTTCAGCGGTTTGACTAATGTCATTGGCAGAAGCTCTCGGAGAAAATGATGCCTGAATACAATTTGCAGGGTCGGAACGTCATCGTTACCGGCGCCGGCCGCGGTCTGGGGCGCGCGATGACCGAGGCGCTTACCGAGGCTAGCGCGAATGTCGTTGCCGCCGCGCACATCGACGATGACTTTCCCGAGCTGACAGCCGCCTGTGCGAACCACCCCGGCAACATCCATTGTGTGACCGCCGACATCCGTATGTCGGAGGACTGCGACCGCATCATTGCCGAGTCCCTCGATACATTCGGCGCGGTTCACGGGCTTGTAAACAATGCGGGCCTGACCTTCACCTATATCTGGCCCGACGGGCACAAGCGTCCGGAGTGGCGCGCTACTGGTGAGATGCCTAAGTTCTACGAGGCTAGCGACGAGGTCATCCAAAATGTGATGGATGCTAACTTCGTGGGTGGCGACAAGCTCGCCCGCCGCGTGGCGCCGCTCATGATCGAACAGAGCTGGGGTCGGATCATCAACGTGACAACCATGTACCGGACCATGACCAAGCAAGGCTCTTCGCCCTATGGCCCTTCTAAGGCCGCACTAGAATGTGCGACCGAGATCTGGAGCAAGGATCTCGCGGGCACGGGCGTTACCGTTAACATTCTCAACCCGGGCGCCGGCGCAATCACGCCGGGCATGTCTGATGAAATGAAAGAGCGGGACAAGGCCCTCGATAGCCCCGTGCTTATCGAGGCCGACCTGATGAAGGCACCGGTCGTATGGCTGATGTCCGACGCAACCAATGACATCAGCGGCAAGCGCTACGACGCCAAGCCATGGGACCCGGCGAAGCCCGCAGCCGGGGAGGCCGAGCGCATCGGCGCGGAGGCAGGGGTCCTCCTCTACTCAATGCCCGACTACTAGCGGGGCGGGCCACCTCACTCATGCCCAACCGCGCGGCCTATATCGGCCCGACCATCCTGCTCACCATAATCCAGGCAATGATCTCCTGGGCGGTGTTTGCGCCGCCCGTCCTCGCGAAGCAGGCCCTGACTGAGATGGGGCTAGACCCCGCGTGGATCGGGATGCAGCCGACGATCCTGTTCACCGCTGCAACCTTCAGCTCGATGATGGCCGCCGGTTTGTCCACCCGCTTCAACCCGATGCGAACCTCTCAGGTAATGGTCCTGCTCTGCGCGCTGGGCTGCGCCTGCATAGCCACAGGCAATCTTGCCTTCGTCGCACTGGGTAGCGCTTTCATTGGGGCCGGCCTCGGCCCGGCCACGCCGGCCAGCTCCCATATCCTCTCGCGCACGACACCAAGGCATTTACAGCCGCTGGTGTTCTCCATCAAGCAAACAGGTGTTCCCTTGGGTGGGGCACTGGCGGGGTTCATAGCTCCGCCGCTAATGCTGTTGTGGGATTGGCAGACCGCGATGCTAATAATCGCAGCGTCCTGCCTCGTCACGGCACTGTTTTGCGAAATCTGGTCCCGCGACTATGCACAGTATGCGGACCCGTCGATCGGGATAAAGCTAGAGCTTATCGGTCCTGTGCGGCTCGTATTACGCAGCCCGGTCCTTCGCTGGATGCTCGCGGGTTGCGTACCCCTCGTCATTGCCCAGTACGCATTGACGACCTTTATCGTCCTTTACCTTCAGGAAGACATCGGCCTCTCCGTTGTAACGGCCGGCGCAATACTCGCGGTAGCTCAGGCCAGTGGCGGAACCGGGCGCATCGTTTTCGGTGCAATCGCTTCGCGCTATCTANGCCCNCTATCCATGCTGCTCATGCTGGCGCTGTTAGCGGCACTTGCGGCGTTCTTGACGGCNAGNATTACCGCGTCNTGGCCCCTTGCNATCATTTNCTGCGTAGGGGTGGTTTTCGGCGCNGGTGCGGCCGGCTGGAACGGNGTGTACCTAGCTGAGGCCGCNCGTCGCGCGCCGGGNGGNGAGGTCAGCCGCACCACCGGNGCAATCGGCTTCATTATCTTCAGTGCAGTCGTGGTCGGCCCGGCCGTCTTCGGCGCAATCGTCGCGTCCNTCTCGTTCAAGGTCGCCTACATCGGGGTANGCNTNCTCGTCCTGACTAGCNTCTTCTCGTTTCTGCGNACTATGCGCTATATCNGCGACACCTGACGACATAGCCGGTTAGTCGCNAGGTATGTTTTCCGCGGCTAGAGCGTCGAAAATTATGGCAAGCTCCTTATCTAGNAGACCCATCTCCGCAACGCGTTCATAGAGATCACGCGTGACGGTNGAGACCGGCGCCGGNACGCCGAGCNCGGCAGCATGAGCGACGATATAATGGGTATCCTTGTGGACGAGCCGCGCGGGCGCTGTTGGTTCGTCCCATTTGCGCTCGGCCATGAGTGGCCCACGAAGTTCGAACTGCGTCGACGTCGCGACGCTGGGTTTCACAATATCAATGATTTGCTGCGGATCGAGCCCAGATGCAATCCCCATGTTCAATGCTTCAGCCGCGACTACCACATGGTTGGTCACTAGCGCGTTGAGCACGAACTTGAGCTTCATCCCGTGGCCGAACGGACCGACGAAGGGGGTCTTTGGCGAAAGCACCTGCATCACCGGCGTAATCGCGTCGCAGGCTGCCTCGTCGCCGCTTAGCATGATCACGGCGCGACCCGTCTCCATCGCCGCGGGCGTGCCGCTGATCGGCGTGTCAAGGGCGATCGAGCCGGCGGCATCAAGCCCATCGCGAACCCGCTCCTTGAGCGCGACGGCAAAGGTTCCCATGTCCGCGACGATTAGGCCGGCGTGGGCACCCGCCGTAAGTCCGCCCGAGGCGAAAACCGCCGCCTCAACCGCGTCTTCGCTCGCAAGCGCACAGATGACGATATCGCAGCTAGCCGCGAGCATAGCGGCATCGGCCACCAGAGTGCCTCCGGCCTCAACCAGCCAGGCCGCATTCGGTCGATCGACTGCCGATATCGCATAACCTGCCGTCAGCAGCAGGCGGGCGGCCGTACCGCCAATCTCTCCCAAGCCTAGTATGCCGATGCGCGCCTTCATGCTCTACCGCGGACGCGCTAGACCGCGCGGCCCCGCCCCTCCCAGAACTTCTCCCGCATGTCTTTCTTGCGAACCTTTCCGACTGGAGAACGTGGCAATTCGTCCCAGAACTCGACGGTTTTAGGCGCCTTCACGCTGCCCAGCGCGTCCTTACAAAGCGCGATGATCTCATCCTCAGTGGCGGCCTGACCCGGCTTGAGCTCGACGATGGCCTTCACCGCCTCGCCCCACTTGTCATCGGGCACGCCAATCACGGCGCAGTCCTGTACGGCTTCATGACCCCACACGACCTGCTCTATCTCCGAGGGATACAAGTTAAACCCGCCGGAAATGATCATGTCCTTCTTGCGGTCGACAATATAGATGAAGCCGTCCTCGTCCTTGTGTCCGATATCACCCGTGCGGTGCCAGCCATTCGACGTCGAGACCTCGTCGGTCGCATTCTTGTTCTTATAGTAACCCGCCATCACCAACGAGCCGCGCACGACGATCTCGCCACGCTCGCCGCGCGGCAGGATGTTTTCGTCATCATCCATTATCTCGACCGGGGTTAGCAGACAGGGCTGGCCGCAACTTGCGAGCCGGTGCACCTTATTCGTCTCGATCGCTTCGGTGTGCTGCTCAGGGGTCAGATAGGTACAGATCATCGGCGCCTCAGCCTGGCCGTAGCACTGGGCCATTACTGGGCCGAACACGTCGATCGCCTCCCTGAGCTTATCCACCGACATCGGCGCGGCCGCGTAGACGAAATATTCAAGCGACGAATAGTCGTATTTGCGTACGTCGGGATGGGCCAGCATGACGTAGATCGCGGTTGGCGGCAGAAACAGGTTGGTCACGTTGTGCTTATCAATATTCTCCATGAGCTGAGGCAGCTGGACCCCGTTCATAATGATGTTCGTCGCCCCATGGGCCATGAGTGACAGCGCGACCACGCCTGCCGCATGGGTCATTGGCGCCGCACAGAGATGCACCGGCAGCTTCTTCGGCGGCATATGTGCTACCATCGCCGCAACCATGGTCTCGAACAGCTGGTTAGTCCAGACAATGCCCTTTGGCCGCCCGGTCGTGCCGCCAGATGGAAAGATTCCGCAGATATCTTCCGGCCGATCGGGGAAATTGGGCGCAGGGCCTTCATGGCCGGACACGAAGGCCATGAAGGACGGTGCAGCATCGCCTTCACGATCCAGACAGACATAGTTCCGGATGCCCGGGCACTCTTCCCGGATGACTGCGATATTGTCCTCGAAGTCACTGTGATAAAATAAAAACTCGGTATCGTTTTTGTTCAAGATATAGGCATTTTCGGCCACCACATTGCGGGCATTGATCGGCACCCAGGCGCCGCCCACACGGTAGATGCCGAGCAAGGCATCGAACGCGCCAGGCGCGTTGGGACTGTAGATCGCGGCGTTCTTTTGGTAGCCGAAGCCGGCCGCGAGCATCGCGCAGGCGGTCCGGTGCGAGAGATCGCGCGCCGCACCATATGTCGTTGTCGCCCCGTCCTCTGCGATCATGAAGGCACGGTTCGGATGGAGCAGCGCCCCCCGGTCGAAGAAATCGATCACGCGCATAGCATTCTCCCCACCCGGAAATTTCGTACCGACTAGGGCACCAGCATGCTGATCCCGGTCAGCTTCCGAGATTCGACATCTTTATGCAGCCTCCCCGCGTCTTTCAGCGGATAACGCTGCTTGATCTTCACCTTGATTTTGCCGGTACGGATCATCGAGAAAACGCGCTTGGAGCTGTGCAGCAGATCATCGCGACTGGCTGTGTAGTTGAACAGCGAGGACCGGGTCAGCTTCCAGGCACGCGCCATGTAGCGGAACTCGTTGAGGTTCACGTCCGGCACGGGACCCGACGCACCGCCGAAGCTTGCCAGCAGGCCGCGATCCTTCAGGCAGGCGAGCGACGTCTCGTAGGTGTCCTTGCCGACGGGATCGAACACCACGTCAACGCCTTGACCCTTGGTGATCTTTGCGACCTCCTTGGCGACGTCCTTCTTGGACGTGTCGATGGCGTGCTTCGCACCTGCACGGGTGATCTCCTTGCACTTGACGGCTGATGAGGCGGTGCCGATGACCGTGGCGCCGCGCGCCTCCGCCCACTGACAGAGTAGCAGGCCGACGCCACCGGCGGCGGAATGCATCAGCACGGTGTCGCCCTTCTTTACCTCGCCGACCCGCTCGACCAGCATCTCGACCGTCATGCCCTTTAGATGGGTCGCGGCACCGATCTCGTCGGAAATGTCACGCGGGATCGGCACGCAGATCGCCGCCGGCACGTTCTGCGCTTCGGAATAGGTACCGACGGCGCCGATGTAGACGACGCGCTGGCCAACCTTCAGATCGGTCACGCCGCCGCCGACCGCCTCGATCACGCCGGCAGCCTCGGAGCCGATACCGGTGGGCAGCTCGAGCGGGTAACGGCCGGTGCGATGGTTGATGTCGATGAAGTTGAAGCCGACCGCCGTATGTCGGACGGTCACCTCGCCTTTTTTCGGCGTGGGCAGATCGATGGTCTTCCATTTCATGACCGACGGGCCGCCGGTCTTATCGATCTGGATCGACTTGATCTTCATGAAACTTCCCCTCTGGTTCGTACCGATCCGTCAGCCCGACGTGCGTCCCGCATCAACTTTCAGCAATGTGCCGGTCATATGCGGCGCCTCGTCGGACAAGGCAAACGCCACTAGCGCGGCCACTTCCTCGGGCTCGACGATCTCGCCCATGGGCACGGCCTTCAGGCCGGCCTCTATATAGCCCTCGACGCCCTCCACGGGCGGGGTGCGCGCCATCCCCGGCACAATCGTGTTTACACGAATCCTGTGCGGGGCCAGTTCGACCGCCAGCGCCCGCATCATCTGATGGACGCCGCCCTTACTCGCAACATAGGGAATCAGCTTCGGTCCCGGACGCAAGGCCGTGGACGAGCCCGTTGCCAGAAGCGAACCGCCCTCGTCCTGGGCGATCAGCACGCGTGCCGCCGCCTGCAGGGTCATGAAGACGCCCGTCAGGTTTACGCTCAGGACGCGGTGCCAGTCGGCATGGTCCCAGTCTTGGAAGTCGGTCCAGTCGACGAAGGCGCCGGCATTGGCGATCATGGCATCGAAGCGGCCAAACTTCGCGACCGCGCCGTCGACCAGTGCCGACACCTGATCCGGATTCGTCACGTCAGTCGGTATCGCGACCCCGTCTCCCTCGAGGTTGGACATGGAGGCAACCGTCTCCTCAAGCCCACCTCCGTCGAGCCCGGCTGCGGCGATCAGTGCACCGTCACTTGCCGCGCGCAGCGCCATCGCGCGTCCAAGCCCGGATTCCGCGCCCGTAATCGCCACCACCTTTCCCGCCAGACGAGCCGCCATTCGATTCCCCAGAACGCAATTCCTAAGCCGTCGCCTGTATCAGCATGCGACCCATCGCGTGTGACTGTATTACATCCTGAGCGCCCGCGCGACCGCTTGACCTGTGGCGGCGATCATCCACTATTGAAGCGATGAAAAGGAAGATAGGCGACAGATGAAGAACACCCTTGAGCCCCGCATGGACCCGGAACTTCTGGTCGATACCGACTGGCTGGCGGCCCACCTCAACGACCCTGATCTGCGGGTATTCGACGCGACCACCGTTCTGATTCCGGACCCCGAGCTCGAATACAGGGTCGAGGGCGATCGGGACGGCTGGACGACGGGACATATTCCCGGCGCGGGCTACGTGAACTGTCAAGACGACCTGTCGGTCACACCCCACGAATTCCGCTTCATGCTACCCCCACCGGACGACTTCGCTGCACGCGCCGGCGCTCTGGGCATCGGCAGTAATACGAAGGTTGTGTTCTACAGCCGAACCCAACCTTTCTGGGCGACCCGCGCCTGGTGGACCTTCTACGCCATGGGGTTCGACGGCGGAATGGTGCTTAACGGCGGCTACGCCGCGTGGGGCGCAGAGGGCCACCCCGTCTCCACGGAAACGCCGGACATCCCGGCCACAAGCTTCACCGCCCGGCCGCGCCGCGATGTGATCTACGACAAGGATGCCGTGCACGCGGTACTCGACGACCCTGACGTAGCCGTGGTCAACGCGCTGTCGGCGGAGCAGTTCCAAGGCACCGGAGGGCTGGTCTTCGGCCGGCCGGGACGGATCGCTAAAAGCACTAACGCTCCCTATGCCGAAGTCTGCGACATGGAGACAGGTTTTTTCGCCGACGCCGCATCCCTGAAACGCATGTTCAAGGCGGCGGGCGCCACACCGGACCGGAAAGTCGTGAACTATTGCGGCGGAGGCATCTCGGCTACCCTCGCCTTCTTCGCCCAGAAGGCGATGGGCTATGAGGACATAGCGCTCTACGACGCCTCGATGCAGGAATGGGGCAAGGACGAGAGCCTGCCCATGGAAACCGGCTGAGCAAGCCATAACTCTCAGGAAAGTATCATGTTCTTCAATCCCCTCGAAGTCGGCATGAAGCCCGACCCGTTCAAGTACACCGTCTACAACGCGCTGGTGGTTCCCCGACCGATCGGCTGGATCTCAACCCTCAGCCCCGATGGGGTGGTGAACCTAGCGCCGTTCAGCTTCTTCAACGCGCTATCTGGCGACCCGCCCTGCGTCATGTACTGTCCGAACGCTGTGAAACCCGGAACAGAGGAGAAGAAAGACAGCTACACGAATGTAAGGGACACGGGCGAGTTCGTTTTCAACATGTGCACTTGGGGCCTGCGCAACGAGATGGTCGCGACGGCGGAACATTCGCCGCGCGACGCAGACGAGATGGCTGCAGCCGGACTCGAGACTGCACCCTGCATTAACGTGAAACCGCCCCGCGTGAAGGCATCGCCTGTCGCACTCGAATGCAAACACCTGCAGACGATCGACCTTCCGCCGGGAAAGACCAGCCAGTCGCACATGGTCATTGGCCAGGTGGTCGGCATCCACATCGACGACAGCGTAATCACCGACGGCATCGTCGACGTCCACAAGATGGAGCTGATCGCGCGGCTCGGCTATCTCGACTATGCGAAGATCGAGGCTGAGAATATCATTTCACTGAAGCGTCCGGACCGGAGTACGTACGATCAACCCGCGGCGAAGAGCTGAAACGCCCGGAATTGAAGGAGAACAAACAATGCAAATCACGGATTCGCAAGTACATCTCTGGAGCTTCCGCGGTGACGGAAACCCGTGGCACCGCATGGTGCCAACCTTCACCGCCGAGGAGTTGATCGCCGAGATGGACGAGGCCAATGTGGACCGCGCGGTCGTCGTGCCACCCATGTGGATGGGTAACGACAACTCGCAGGCTATTCAGGCCGCCACCGCTTACCCGAACCGCTTGTGCGTTCTCGGCCGAATGGACCTGTTCGACCCTTCGGGCGCCGAAGAACTTCCCGACTGGAAACAACAGACTGGCATGCTTGGACTGCGTTTCACCCTCGGCAAGCCGGAGGAGCAGGAGGCCCTCAAGTCCGGCGCCCTTGACTGGTTGTGGAGCGCAGCGGAGGCCAACGATCTGCCGGTGATGTTCATGCTTGCCGGCAGCGCATCGGAAACCGCAAAGATCGCTACGACCCACCCGAACCTTCGCCTCACAGTCGATCATCTAGACCTGCCGGGACGCACGGTCGATGACGAGGCGTTCGCAAACCTCGCCACTCTTCTCGATCTTGCGCAGTTCGAGAATGTCTCGGTCAAGGCCTGTACTCTGGGCGCCTACTCGTCTCAGAACTATCCGTGGTCCAACACCAGCGATCCCCTGAAGCGGGTGGTCGACGCGTTCGGCCCGGCCCGCGTCTTCTGGGGCTCCGACCTGACCCGCCTGCCCTGCACCTACCGCCAGTGCGTAACCCATTTTACCGAGGAGCTCGACTGGCTTTCGGGCGACGATCTAGAACTCGTCATGGGCCGCGCGCTCAGCGAGTGGATTGGCTGGAACTAACCGTAAAACAACAATCCTGATGCTGATCTTGTCGAAGTATGAGCGCCGGCTACCTCTCCTTCGACAGGCTCAGGATGAGGTGGCACAGACATGCAAGAAATAGGAAAAGCGCCATGGCCCATGACGAAAACGAACTGACGCCCGAGGACATGCAGGCACGCGTCGCACGCTTCGCCGACCTAGTACCCTATAAGGACACCATGAACGCCGCCCACGGCATCGCGCCGGAGGCCATGCAGATGATGTCTTCGGACAAGGTCTATCCGGTGATGAGTCCCGAGGGCTGGGAGGGCCGCAGCAAGATCGCCCCGGTGAAGGGTGCTGCGGGCCTGACGGTCACCATCGCGGAATGCCCGCCGGGCGATAGCTCGGGCCTGCACAAGCACACCAACACGGTAGAGAACTTCTTCTGCATCGAGGGGAGCTTCGAGATTACATGGGGTACAGCGGGCGAGCATGCGATCGAGCTGGGCTCGCTGGACTTCGTCTCCATTCCCGCAGGCGTTTACCGCGAATTCCGCAACAACGGCACAGAGATGGGCCGCCTCTTGGTCGCGATCCAGTCGGTGCCTGGCGAGACCAAGGATACGGTGATCCACGCCGCCGCCGCGGGCGACGAGGTGGAGCGCCGTTTCGGCCGTGAGACCCGCGACGCCATGGCCGGCATCGGCATCCACTTCGGCGAATAGTCTTCGCTGCTAGCGTGATCACGTTGCATCCGCCGTGCCAGAAGCCCTGATCCCCGCCGGCCTATTTGGCCCGGACCTGTACCTCGCCGCAGCCGTCGTGTTCGTCGGCGGCCTGATCCGCGGCTTCTCGGGCTTCGGCTCGGCGTTGATTCATGCACCCATGCTGAGCTGGATCTGGGGTCCGCAGATCGGGGTGCCCGTAACTGCGCTGGTTGAGGTGGGTCCGGTTCTGCTACTGGCCCCCACCGCGTTCCGAGAATCCCAGCGGCGGACGGTCTGGGCGCTCGGCCTGCCGGCCATGATCCTGATGCCGCTCGGCGCACTCATCCTGATTTCCGTGCCGCCCGACGATATGCGCCGAGCGATCGCCGTGATCATCCTTCTGCTAGTCGTGATCCTTTGGACGGGCTGGCGCTACCGCGGGCCGCGAGGGATCGGGCCCGAAATCGGCGTCGGCATGGTCGGCGGCACACTCGCCGGTGCGTCCGGCGTCGCAGGCCCGCCGGCGATCCTCTACATGATGGCGAGCGGCGATGCGTCGGCACGCGTCCGCGCCAACCTGATCGGTTATTTCACCCTCGTGCTGATCGGGCTGACGACGACCTTTACACTCGCCGGCCTGATCGACGAGGCCATCGTCTGGAAGACGGCAGCGACCACACTGCCCTTCCTCGCCGGTACGTGGATCGGCATGCGCCTGTTCCCGCTGGCGAGCGAACACGTCTTCCGTAATATCGCTCTGGCGATCTTCGCCGCATCCTCAACCTGGGCACTGCTGGCTTAGGAGGTGGACGGGTCAGAGACCCGCCCCTGCGAAAACCTCATCAGAAGATAGTGTCGGGTTTCAAACCCGCCCGGCATGGCAAGCAGATGTATGCCACCAGCGAGCTTCGACCGCAGAATCGTTATGCTGAGCTTGTCGAAGTATGAGGCCTTCAGGTTCGTTTCCCTATAACCCGTGCGCAGCCATCATCTGCTGCATAGACTTGCCCTCGACCTCGCAGGCGGCTTGGTGCTTCTTCGATAGCTCCATCACCTCCGGCGGGGTCGCGACCTCACGAGCGAAGTCCTCGCGCGCGAGCAGCCTTTCGTACCAGGCGAACAGCATCGGGAAGCGCTCCGTCGGGAAGCCGAGCTTGGTGATCCGAAAAACTGTTATCCACCAGGCGATGTCAAGCGCCGACAGGCCGCCGGCTAGCAGATATTCGTATTGCTCGAGCCGTTCCTCAAGTTTACCAAACGCGATCAAGAACTGGTCCACTGCATCGATCACCTGTTCATCGGTGATGCCACCATTCGCGTTCATCTTGCGCCAGAAATTAACCTCGATCGCCTTGCGGCCGTCGACTTGGCCCCCGACGGTCTCGGCGCCTTCGGCCTCATACACGTCCACCGCCTCGTCCGGCTTCTTCATCATCTCGACCGGCAGGAAATAGCGGAAAGTCAGTGCACGTACGCACAGGTGTAGATCGTCTTCGTATCTCATGGAAGCGTCCATGAATGCCTTCTCCTCGGGATCCGCCGGGTAAAGCCTCGGCCCATCGAAGGCGCCGTCCACATACTCAATGATGTCGTTGCTCTCGATATGAACGTCGCCGTCATGCACCAGTGTTGGCATCAGGCCGCGCGGGTTGATACCCATGAACCACTCGGTGAAGTTCTCGAACTTCGAGATATCAACGTGATGGCTCTTCCATTCCAAGCCCTTTACGCCCAACGCAATCCGGGTCTTTTGCGAGCAAGACGAGCCCATAAAGTGGAAGAGGTGCAACCCTTTCCAGTCGAGGACCTCGGTCGTCTTGATGTCCGATGTCGTGAGTTTCACCATTTCAAATACCCCTATTCGCTTTCTGTTCAGGCTACGATTGCAGCGTAGCCTCCACCATACTTTACCGTATGGTTGTAATAAAGGGGGATCACATTTTCGTGGAGTAAAACCAACACGCGAGCAAGATGGAAATCGTCGCGAGCGCACCGGCGGTGCCGATCGCACCCTTTTGTTCCACGTCGGGCGCGGCTTGGCCCGCGCACCAATTAGGTACAACCATAGTCGCGAACCTTCAGGAACCACAGGAGCCCGTCATGACCGATGACCTGCAGACACCCGCTTCGCGAGCCTCATCCATAACCTCGACGACCTCCCCGTCCACGAGATACCCTTCGGCGAAATGAAGGTACTGGCTGGCGACCAAGTAATGGGCTTCTGGGCGAAGATAGAGGGCGGTAGCCACATCCCCGCGCATTCCCACCCCAATGAGCAGATCACCTGGCTGATGAAGGGCCGGTTCGAGTAGAAGTTCGGTGCCGGCAAGGAGGCGACGTGTCACGCGGGCTCGCTGTTACTGATCCCCGGCGGGATCGATCACGAGGTCTGGTACCGGGAGGATTGCGAGATCGCAGAGTTCTTCTCGCCGCCGCGCACTGACATGTTTCCAGAATTGGTGAACAACCCGTATGGGGTTCAGAACTGACCCCATCGTTATTCCCTAAACTTTATCATCGCCCCCGCGAAGGCAGGGGTCGATGATCACGGAATATATCCCGACAAAAGAAATTGTTTATGGATGCCCGCCTGCGTGAGCATAACTATGTAGAAATGGTTTGCCACCCGTCATACGCGCACTTGATCAGCGCATCGCGTCTCCGCCGGTGAAGAGATGTCAAGGTCAAGTCCAAGCATGACGAGGCTCTGAATTTAGGGGTGGGTTGTGAAACCCGCCCTTCGCAACAGAAGAATACGAGGAACACCCCATGCTGCCCATCCCTTCCAAGATCGTCGATATCTCAATGGCGCTCGACGACGAGATCATCGTAGACCCCGCGCCCATGCGGCCGAAGATTTCCATGATGGAGCATGGCGACAACCTCGGCCGGCTGCAGAAGAACTATCCCGGTCTCGACCCCGCCGACCTGCCAGGCGGCCTCTACTCGGCCTACGAGACGATTACGCTGGCCACCCACAACGGCACCCATGTGGACGCGCCGAAGCATTATCACCCGGTAGATAAAAACGGCGACCGGATGCCGGGGATCGACGAGATGCCGCTCGACTGGTTTATGCGGCCGGGCGTGAAGTTCGACTTCCGGCACTTCGATGACGGCTACCTCGTTACCGCCGAAGACATAGAGGCGGAGCTCAACCGAATCGGCCACGACCTCGAGCCCCTGGACATCGTCCTGGTGAACACCAGTGCGGCGGCGGCCTACGGCCGCGACGACTATATCGACCATGGCTGCGGCATGGGCCGCGAGGCGACGCTGTGGCTCACCTCCCGCGGCATACGCGTGTGCGGCACCGACGCCTGGACCTGGGACGCGCCGTTCAAGCATACCGCAGAACGCTGGAAGGAGACCGGCGACGCTTCGATCATCTGGGAAGGCCACTATGCCGGGATCGAGGAACCATACTGCCAGATCGAGAAGCTGCAGAACCTAGAAGCACTGCCGGACAACGGCTTCACTGTGGTCTGCTTCCCAACAAAAATTAGGGGCGGCACGGCTGGTTGGACACGTGCGGTGGCGTTGTTCGACTAAGCCCGCGGATCTACTTTCGCTCCCACCGACGCATCTTCACGAGCGTCGTCGATCCGTCCTTAAGCCTCTTCATGGTCGCGGCCTCGCTAGCCTCTCGGGCGATGCCGGCCTTGATCACGTCGGCGGCCATTGACTTCGGGATCACCACAACCCCGTCCGTGTCACCAACCACCAGATCGCCCGGCTCGACAATTGCCTCGCCCAGCGCGATCTGTTCATTGATGTAGAGATCTCCGTTCAGGTCTTTCAGGGTGCCGCGCATGGCAAGCCCGCGGGAGAAGACCGGCCAGCCCATCTCGGCGAGTTCCGCCCCGTCGCGCACGCAGCCGTCGATCACGAGCCCGCCGAGGCCCAGCGCCTTGGCCGACGTGCACATCACCTCGCCGAAATACCCACCCTCGTAGTGGCTGCCCACGTCGGCGATGATCACGTCGCCGGGTTTCGCCTCGTCGATGCCGAAATGCAACGCCAGGTTGTCGAGCGGCGGCCCCTTCACCGGGAAGGCCGGCCCGCAGACCGTCATGCCGGGCGCCACCGGCTTGATCGCCGCGGGCAGCGCGCCGATCCGGCCCGCAGCCTCGTGCAGGGTCGAGGATGCGATCTTCGCCGCTTTCGCGATCAGTTCGGATGTGAGTTCGCCGGCCATTCGTGACACTCCACAAAAATGATAAAGTCGTATCCAATTGTAGTCGCCCGGCGGGCGCAGGTCATCGGGGGTTCAGAGTTAAGATGCACGGCAAAACGACAATCCTCTCCGCCCTTCAGGGCGGAGAGGGTCGCGAACGAAGTGATCCGGGAGAGGTGGGTACCGACGACATGCGCCGAGCTTACGAGTGGGACCGCACGAAACCCACCCCACCTCGGCTCTCTCCGCCCTACTTGTCGCCGCTTGTGGCGACAAGCGCCGCAACATGGGGCGGAGAAGGAGATTCGAGTCCATGATCGGCGTACTGGACGAATTACGCGTGATCGAGGGATCAGCCTTCGTGGCCGCACCCACCTGCGGGATGACGCTTGCCCAGATGGGCGCGGACGTCATCCGCTTCGACATGATCGGCGGTGGTATCGACTACCAACGCTGGCCCGTCACGAAAGACGGCAACTCGATCTACTGGGCCGGGATGAACAAAGGCAAACGCTCACTCGCCGTGGACTTCCGCAAGCCAGAGGGCCAAGAACTGCTGGCCGAACTAATCACCCAGCCCGGCGAGGACCGGGGCATTTTGCTCACGAACTTCCCCATGCGCGGCTGGCTCTCCTATGAGGCGCTGAAGGCGCGGCGCGACGACCTGATTGCGCTCAACATCATCGGCAACCCGGACGGCTCGGTCGCGGTGGACTACACCGTGAACGCGGCCGTGGGCTTCCCATTTGTCACGGGCCCGAATGCGGAGATCGAACCGGTCAACCATGTCTTCCCCGGCTGGGACGTCTCGACGGGCTTCGCCGCGGCCACCGGCCTCCTTGGAGCCGAGCGGCACCGCAGGCGTACCGGCGAGGGCCAGTATGTCTCGCTGTCGCTGTCCGACATGGCCTTCGCGACCGTCGGCAATCTCGGCTACATCGGCGAGGTGCAGCTCAACGGCGAATCCCGCCCCAACATCGGCAACGACGTCTATGGCAGCTACGGCCGCGACTTCGCGACCGCAGACCGGCGCCGGGTGATGATCATTGCCGTGTCAGTGCCCCAGTGGAAGAAGCTGGTTGAGGCGACGGGCACGGGCGACGCCATGGCGGCGCTGGAGGCCGATTACGGGATGGACTTCACCTGCGAGGAGCACCGCTACGAAGCGCGCGAGGCCATCAACGAACGTATCGCCGCCTGGTGCGCCGCCCATTCGCTCGACGAGATCCGCGCCGTCTTCGACGAACACAATGTCTGCTGGGGCCCCTACCAGACCTTCGACCAGATGGTCGCCGAGGACCCGCGTGCCTCGACGGCGAACCCCCTGTTCCGGGAGATCGACCAGCCAGGCCTCGGCCGCTATCTCGCGCCGGGCACACCCAACAACTTCACAGGCGTCGAGCGCATCGTGCCCCGTGCGCCGCTGCTTGGCGAGCATACCGACGAGATCCTCGCCGTCGATCTCGGCCTATCCGACGCCGAGATCGGGAAACTGCATGACGCGCGCGTGGTGGCGGGACCGGAGAACAAGTGAGCCCCTCTCCTTCCATGGGAAGGAGAGGGTCGCGGTGAGGTTGGGGCCCTTGACCGAACGACACTTCGCGCTGCTCCCTCTCACGGTTCGCGTCGCTCGTAACCCTCTCCCCCCTGAAGGGCGGAGAGGGTAAAAGAACTGACCACCGTCGATACAGCGGTCAAACCAAGGGTATTCTCATGAACGTACTTCCAGAGACGAGCGAAGACCTGCTGGGCCTGTGCCGAGCGGCACTGGACGATGTCCACGCATTCCGGGATGCAGCTCAGCGTGCGGCGGCCGACATGGCCGCGCCGGGCGGCCCGGTCGAGTCGGCGCTCCTCGAGGAACACCAGTATGCGGTCCATGGATTCGCCTGGATGGCGACCTATGCCTCCGGCCTCGAGCAGCTCCTGCGCTGGGCCGAATGGCTCGACGCGGACGGACAATTGGCCGACCTGGAACGGCTGATCCTGTCGGCCGGCTTCGGTGGCTATCTCAACCAGCTAAAGTACGGGATCGCCATGAGCCAGGACGAGATCGTCCGACCTGGCGATCTTGGGCTCGACGAAGCCGCGTTCTTCGCCGGCGCGGCTGCGCGACAGCTCATGGCGACCGGCAACGGTATCGCGGTGCGCCAGGCCATCGCGGAATGCCTGCGCGCGCGTGACGGCGACTTCGGCGCCCGAGGCCTGGACGAGACCAACGCGATGGTCGCCGAGCAATTCCGGCGGTTTTCCGACGAGCGGGTCGCGCCCCACGCCCATGGCTGGCACGTGCGTGACGAGCTGGTCCCGCTGGACGTCATTTCGGAGATGGGTGAGCTCGGTGTGTTCGGCCTGACCATCCCGGAGGAAGACGGCGGACTCGGCATGGGTAAGGTCTCCATGTGCGTCGTCACCGAGGAACTCTCGCGCGGCTATATCGGAGTCGGCTCGCTGGGCACGCGATCAGATATCGCGGCCGAACTGATCCGGCTCAACGGCACGCCCGATCAGAAGGAAAAGTATCTCGCACCTATCGCGTCCGGCGCGCTCCTGCCGACCGCGGTCTTCACCGAGCCCAATCACGGTTCGGACCTAGCTCGCATCCGTACGCGGGCGACCCGCGACGCCGATGTCTATCGGGTGAAGGGCAACAAGATTTGGATCACCCACGCCGCGCGAACAGACATGATGACGCTCATGGCGCGGACCGACCCGGACGAGGACGGCTATCGCGGACTGTCGATGTTTCTGGCCGACAAGCCGCGCGGTACCGACGATGCACCTTTCCCCGCCGACGGCATGACAGGATCGGAAATCCGCGTCCTCGGCTATCGCGGAATGAAGGAATACGAGCTCGGCTTCGACGGGTTCGAGGTCGCCGCCGACGGCCTGCTGGGCGGTCGCGAGGGCGAGGGCTTCAAGCAGCTCATGACCTCGTTCGAGACCGCGCGCATCCAGACCGCGGCCCGGGCCGTGGGCGTGGCCCAGAACGCCCTCGAACTTGGCTTCGGCTATGCCGGGGACCGGGAGCAGTTCCACCGTCCCATCGTCGAGTTCGCCCGCGTCGGCGGCAAGCTAGGCTGGATGGCGACGGAGACGACAATAGCCCGCCAGCTGACCTATTTTGCGGCCCGGCAGAAGGATTCCGGCCAGCGCTGCGACATCGAGGCGGGCATGGCAAAGCTGCTCGGCGCGCGGGTCGCCTGGTCGAATGCCGACAACGGCTTGCAGATTCACGGCGGCAATGGCTACGCCGAGGAGTACGACATCAGCCGCGTTCTGTGCGATGCCCGGATTTTGAACATCTTCGAGGGCGCGGCCGAAATACAGGCCGGAATTATCGCACGCGGTTTGCTTGCGCGTCCGAACCGCCCCGCCTAGACACTGGAATCGCTTGAATTTTTTGGGTCTTCGGGAAGAATTTTGCGAAATTTTACAATATCACGTGTCAAGCATTGCGCCTCAACTCCCAATAGTATGGGTATGATTCATTCCTTGTAACGGCCTAAGTCTGGGATAAGAAATGGCTTCCCTCTTGTCTGCGAAACACTTTGCAGCCTCGGTCGTTTGACTAATAAATTGCTAGCCATGATAAATACGATAATACCGCGCACCTGCGGGACGTCGAACTTCGTCCCATGAGCGATCCGGATATTCTCATCTTAGATTCCGCCACTAAGTTCGGCGGCCATTCCCCAGGGCAGGTCGCTATCGCGGCCTCCCACGGTGCGATCTATGCCGGCTATCTGGCTGCCCGAGCGGAGTTGCGCGGCATTATCCTCCACGATGCGGGAATCGGACGCGATGCTGCCGGCATCAACTCGCTGCCCTATCTAGACAGATTCACGGTCGCCGGCGCGACGGTGGATCACAAAAGCGCGCGGATTGGCGACGGCGCGTCGATGGCCGCAACCGGCATCATCAGCTATGTCAATGAAACCGCACGGGCTGCCGGCTGCGTACAGGGGCTGACCGCGATGGAATGCGCCCGTGCGATGCTGACCGCTCCTGGACAGTCCGGTAGCCCTCCGTCTCAGGACGAGGCACGCTTCGTAATCCGCGACCAGCCTGATCTTCCCTTAGTCATCGGCTGCGATTCTGTTTCTCTTGTCAGACCGGCAGATTCCGATGCAATCGTGATCACTGCGTCCCATGGCGAACTCTTACGGGAATCGCCCAGCTGGGGAAATCGCCCGCATGTCCTCGGTGCAGTCTTCAACGACGCGGGGTCAAACCACCCGACCCGCCTGCCCAACCTCGACACACGCGGGATCGCTGGCGCCACGGTCTCGGCGGATAGCGCGCGGATCGGAGACGCCCGTTCGAGCTACGAAGTCGGGGTAATTTCCCACATCAACGAAACCGCACGCGCCCTTAGTGCAACGCCGGGCATGACATGCCGTGCCTTCGTCGACGTCCTTTCAGGCACCCCGGCCAGCTAGGCGAGCATCTCCCGCACCCGCTTCGCGATACGCTCCGCGTTGATCTTGTAGGCTTCCTCCAGCGGCACCGAGAACGGGATCGGAATTCTCTCACCGCCCAGCCGGGCGACCGGTACGCCTAGCGTCTCAGCGACATCCGACGCGACCTCACCCCCAAAACCGCCAACCCGCACCGCCTCGTGCACCACTAGCAGACGCCCTGTGCGCGCGGCGGAATTCATGACTGCGTCACGGTCCCAAGGATATAGCGTACGAAGATCGAGCACCTCTGCCGAGATACTTTCTTCCGCCAACATATCGACCGCCGCCACCGCGACACTGACCTGGGCAGCCCAGCTCACGATCGTGATATCGTCACCTTTTCGCACCGTCGCGGCAACGCCCAGCGGTACCGGCTCCTGATCGTCCTCGTCGACGTCACCCGAGATGCCCCAAAGCCCCTTGTGTTCCATATAGGCCACAGGGTCGTCGCAACGGATAGCGGCTTTCAGGAGGCCGCGATTGTCGGCCGGCGTCGCCGGCGTGACTACCACGAGACCGGGCGTGTGGATGTACCAGGCCTCCGGCGACTGGGAATGCTGAGCAGCGATGCCGCCGCGTATTCCGATGGGCATACGCGCCACCATCGGGACCCGTGCCTGGCCTCCGAACATGTAGCGCGCCTTGGCCGCCTGATTGACGAGCTCGGATACCGCACACATGGCGAAATCCGAAAACCTCATCTCCGCAATCGGTCGCGTGCCGGCAAGCGCCGCGCCAACCGCAGCCCCCATGATGGTAGATTCAGAGATCGGCGTGTCAACAATCCGGTCCGCTCCGAACTCGGCCTGCAGATCGTTATACTGGCCCGCCATCCCACCTTCATAACCAAGATCCTCGCCGAGCGCCCAAACTTTAGGATCCCGCGCCATCTCTTCCTGAAGGCCGAGCCGCGCGGCCTGAGCATAGGTCATCTCCGTCATTGGCCCGCTCCCGGATAGCTTGGCGCCCCGACATCCTGAACATCCGTGAAGGCGAGGTACCCGTCCGGCCAGGGCGCGTTCATGGCCTCGTCCACATAGGCGGCGATCTTGCCATCGATCTCGGCTCTGAGTTTATTAATCTCGTCCGCGGTAACACCATTCTCGACCAACCAGGCCTCAGTACGCGCAATTGGCTCGCGCCCCAGCGCCGCCTCGACCTCGGCCGGTTCACGATACCCTGCTGCATCATGCGCGAAATGCCCGCGCAGCCGATAAGTCATCGCCTCGATGAGCTGCGGTCCGCCGCCGGCACGAATTTCCGCGACGGCCCGCGAGACCGTACGGTCAACCTCGAACAGGTCATTACCATCGATGGTTGTCGCCGGCATCCCGAAACTTGCGGCTCGCCCAGCGATTCCCTCCCCGGCTGTAACCAGCCGCGTCGTAGTCGTCGCCGCGATCTGGTTATTCTCGCACATGAACAGGACAGGCAACTCGTATACCTTCGCCCAGTTGAGCGCCTCCATGAAGGGCCCTCGGTTGATCCCGCCGTCGCCGATGAAATTCACGACGATCCGGTCCTCGCCCAGAAGTCGGATCGCCTGCGCTGCGCCGACCGACATGGTGCAATTATCCGCTATAACACCGTTGGCCCCCAGCATTCCGACAGAGAAGTCGGCAATGTGCATCGAGCCGCCCTTGCCGTCGCTGGTGCCGCCGACGCGCCCGAAAAGTTCAAGCATCATCGCGCGCGGGTCTGCTCCCTTGGCGATCGAATGACCATGCCCGCGATGGTTGCTGGTCAGATAGTCGTCGTCGCGCAGGTTCGCGCAGACACCAACAGCAATGGATTCCTCACCGATATACTGATGGACCGATCCCCGCACATAGCCGGCATGGAAGGCTTCTCCCGCCGCTTCCTCAAAAGCACGGATAAGTAGCATCTTGCGAAACATCTCGATAACACGGGCCGGCTCGTTGGCCAGATTTCCGGACATGGGCTCCCCCTCGGTTGCGTCCCGGCACGCGGGTGCCCGGCGAACACATGAAGTATCACCTGCCCGCGAGGGACGGTAAAGCGTTCGACGTCTACACCCCGATCGCCGCGTTCACCCGCGGCATGACCTCGGTCGCCATTAGTTCCATGGAGCGCTTGCCCAGCGTCGCATCGACCCAGTCATGGCCGGCATAGACCAAGGTGCCGAAGTCGCCGACCTCCTCGCGGAAGGCCAGAATCTCGTCAACCACCCTGTTCACCGAACCCGCAATGACGAGGGAATCGACCATGAAATCATCCGTGATCTCCTCGTCCGGTTGGTCCCTCTCCAGCTTGAACAGGCCCAGCTTGCCACCGTTCTTGAGTTTGCTCCCGAGCTGGTAAAAGTAGAAGCGATAGGGTGATTGTGGACCCTTGCCATACTCCTCGGCCACCTTGTCGTTGTCAGCGACGAAGATCGAACGCGCAACCCGCCAGGCGGCCGGGTCGGCGTCGCGTCCGGCATTCGCATGTCCATCGGCATAGTTGGGCCAGTGAGTCGCGACCCATTTCGGCTGCAGGAAGTTCGCCGAGACGGGGATCCAGTCGCGCTCGCCCAATCCGATGATACCCTTCGAGAACGGCGCCACGACCGTGCCGAAGATCGGCGGGGTCGGCTTCTGATAGGGCTTCAAGATTACGCCTTGGCCGAGTCCCTCATGATAATGCTTCACAGTAGAGATCGAGTTGTACTTGCCCTTGATGTCGTAAGGCGGATCGGTCGTCCAGATTTCGATGACCTGGCTCAAGACCTCGATGAATTTCTCGTTGCGGTCTATATCGAGGGTCCCAAAAACCTCGGAATCGGTAGGCAGGTTACCCGGGCTGACCCCCAGCATGAAGCGGCCTTCGAGCATGTGGTCGAGCATCGCTGCCTCGGCAGCCAACGCCGCTGGGTGGTGGTGGCCAAGATTAACCGTACCGGTCGCCAAGGTCATGTTCTTGATCGCGCGCGCGATCCAGCAGAGGAACATCATCGAGTTCGGGACCGGCTCGAACGCATCGGTCACATGCTCACCCATATATGCCTCGGAAAAGCCCAGTTCATCAGCCAAGATGAAAGCCTCCCGGTCCTCATTCAAGGTTTCGATCAACGGGCGATCCGCCGGATGCAGTGGCATCGTGAAAAATCCGAGTTCCATGACATGTGCCTTGTCGTTCTGGTCTGCTGATACTTTCAATCTAGGCGTTCCGGGTGGGCGAAATTTCCGGCAGTTCGATACCGTCTCACTTTCTGAGCGGGACGTTGACTGGCTGCCCCTTATGAAGAACATTGATCCAAACGGTGGTCGGCCCAGCATTGCTGTACGCCGGTCCGCCACAGCCGTATGCGCGCGGAACGCGCCCGGGGGAAATATGAGCGATACAGCGAGCAAACCTGACACCGGCGACAACGCCACAGTCGAGATGTCTGGCGGCGAAGCGCTCGCGAAGATGCTCCAGCTGCACGAGGTCGGGCCAATGTTTGGCATGGCCGGTTTTCAGTTGCTCCCGTTCTACGCGGCGATTCGCGATCTAGGTCTCTCCCACACATTGATCAACGACGAGCGCAGCGGGGCGTTCATGGCCGACGCGTGGTCGCGCGTCACCGGCCGGCCCGGCGTGTGCGACGCGACACTGGGCCCGGGTGCTACCAACCTCCTGACATCCCTGACGGAATCCCTTAACGCCGGCATCCCGATGATTGCCATCGCCGGCGATGCAAACCGCACCCACGCTTGGAAGAACATGACTCAAGAGACCCGCCAGGTCGAAATGCTGCGCCCGGCGGTGAAGGAGGTAATCCGGGTCGAAATCGGCGAACGCATACCCGAACATGTGCGCCGCGCCTTTGCAGTTGCCACGTCGGGTCGTCCCGGCCCGGTTCTTCTGGATGTACCGGAAGATATCAGCCACGGCATGTTCGAATTCGCAGCCAGCGAGCTCTATGCCGACCCGGCGACCACCCACGCGCCCTCGCGACGCACCCGGCCCGCGTGCGCTGACGTCGCACGCGCTGCAGCCTTGCTGGCCGACGCAAAACGCCCGGTGATTCTTGCCGGGGGCGGCGTCCATATCTCCGGCGCTCAGGACGAACTAACAGCTTTCGCTCGGGAACAGGCCATCCCGGTCGGACATACCCTGTCGGGCAAGGGCGCGATTGCCTGTACCCACGATCTCTCGCTCGGCCTGTTCGGGCGCTACGACCGGACAGCCAACGGGTTGCTCGAGACGGCGGACGCAATTCTCGTGGTCGGCTGTAAGCTGGGCGAGATCGCAACCAAGCGATACACCATCCCGCGCTCAGGTATCCCGATCATCCATCTCGACATCCTGCCCGAGGAGATCGGCCGCTGGGCCCCGACCGACGTAGCCCTGTGCGGCGACGCGCGCGAAGGCCTTGCGGACCTGCGCAACGCCCTCAATGACGGGGCCGACGCACGTCGTGCCGCCCGCGCGGACTACCTCGCCGAGGTCGACGCCGGAAAGGTTAAGTGGTTTTCCGAGGTCAAGGCCCGCCTCACCTCCGAGGAGGTACCCGTCAACATGGCCCGCTTGGTCCATGAGCTAAATAATGTCCTGCCCGCGGACGCGATCCTAGTCGCCGATGGTGGCTTCGCGGCCCACTGGACCGGCCTGCTCTACGACACTAAGCGCGCCGGGCGCGGCTTCATTGTGGACCGGGGTATGGCATCCATCGGCTATGGCGTGTCTGGCGGCATCGGCGCCCAACTCGCGGCACCCGACAGGCCGGTCTTCACGCTGACCGGTGACGGCGGGCTGAACATGACCCTTGGAGATCTCGAGACCGCCGCACGCATGGGCGTGCCGGTCACGGTGCTGGTCGTAAACAACGCGGCCTCGGGCTACATCAAGGCCCTACAACACGCCATGTTCGGCGGCCAGTATCAGTCAGCCGATTTGTCGGACCTGAACTATGCAACCCTGGCCGAGAATCTTGGCTGTCGTGGTATACGGGTCGAACGTCCCAATCAACTCGCGGACGCCTTCCGCACCGCACTCGACAACCGGGACAAGCCCAATGTCATCGACATCGTCGTCACGCGCGACGCCGGGAAGATGCTGCCCGGAGTCGACAACCGAACGGCCCCCATCAAGAAGGGCGACCGGATCGCCTGACCCGAACCCAAACACGGTGCGACCGCGTGCCACCAAGATAGGACCACATCATGAAACTCCTCACCTACGACGCTGGCTCCGGCGCCCATGTCGGCCTCGCCACCGAAGACGGAATCGTCGACCTGACAAACCGTGCCGGGGTCGCATCTCTGCGCGAACTGATCGCCGAGGGCCGGGTCACGAAAATGGCGGGATATGCCAGAGAAACGCCGGACCACTCGCTCGATGCGATCACCTATCTGCCGGTTATTCCGGATCCGGCTCATATCTGGTGTGTCGGCGTGAACTACATGGATCATCTGCAGGAGGCGATCGACGCCGGTCTGCCGCGCTCGAAGACCGAGCACCCGATGATCTTCGGCCGCTACGCCGACACGCTGGTCGGCCACAGACAGCCGCTCCTGAAATCGCCCGTGGTGAACAAGCTCGACTACGAGTGCGAGCTCGCCGTCATCATCGGCAAGGGCGGACGCTACATCAGCAAGGAGGACGCGCTCTCTCATGTCGCAGGCTATTCCTGTTTCAACGAGGGCAGTGCACGGGACTGGCAGTACCACACGGCGCAGGTCGTCCCGGGCAAGAACTTTCAGGGCACCGGCGGCTTCGGCCCCTGGATGGTCACCGCCGACGAGATTCCCGACCCCCAAGTGCTCGAAATCTCCACCGTGCTCAACGGCGAAACCCTCCAGTCCGCCAACACGCGCGACATGATCTTTGACGTTGTGACAATCATCTCCTACGTCTCGCATATCTCCGAGCTGCAGCCCGGCGACGTGATCGCCAGCGGCACGCCGTCCGGCGTCGGCCAGTCACGCGAACCGCAGGTCTTCATGCAGATCGGCGACAGCTGCGAGATCCGGATCGAGAATGTGGGCACGCTGGTGAACGAGATCGCGGAGGGCTAGCGGCTCTGGCGCAGGAACAGGCGCCCGTCGATCAGCGCCAGGCCAAGGGCGATGAACACCATCCCGATCAACTGTTCGAGGGTAAGCAACTCGCCTAGGACGAACACGCCGAGGAGTATTGCACTGATCGGCACGATGAAGTTCACCAGCAGGATATTCACCGCACCGGCGCGAGCGAGAATACGGAAGAAAATCAGGTAGGCGACGGAGGTCGACAGCACGGCAAGGCCGACGACGGCACCCCATGCCTCGAGGCTCGCCCCCAGATATTCCCAGGGCCGGTCGACCAGCAGCGTGATCGGCAACAGGATCAGTGTCGCCATGGTCATCTGGCCGGTCGCGACCATCATCGGCGCCATCGCGCGGCGCGAGAAGGTCCTACCGTAGATCGCCGAGACGGCATAGCAGACGGCGGCGCCGAGCACCGAGAGCTGGCCCAGCAGGTCCTTGCCGAGTTCTTCGAGAAACTGCGGTCCGATCAGCACTACGACTCCCACCAGCCCCGCGAGTACGCCCGCGACCTTGCCCGGGCTCATATGCTCGTCTTCGGTCATGAAATGCGCTGCAACGACGGCAAACAATGGCGTCATCGCGATCATGATGGAGGCGAGCCCGCTGGCGATATGTATTTGGCCCCAGGCGATTAGAAAGAACGGAAGCGCCGAATTGAGCGCCGCCATGATCAACAGCGCGAGCCAGCTCGATCGGCCGCGCGGCACCTTAATTCCGCCGGCTAGTACGAAGAACCAGAGGATGACAGTCGCAAGCGCCACCCGGCACAGAATCACCACCAACGGCGGCAGCTCGGGAATCGCGATCGCATTGAAGAAGAAGGTTCCGCCCCACAGCGCCCCGAGGACGAACAGGAGAAACCATTCGATGGCGGTCATGCGCATAGCCGGGGCGTCGGACATCCGGCGACCCTAGCGGTTCAGGCCGCGAGCAGCACGCGCATTTTGGCAACCGCGGTATGTGGCGCCGTCAGCACGGGCCGGCCGGCGACCGGCGTGATCTTTCTGTGCACAAGGCCCATCGAGAACTGGCCAAGCAGCAGGCTGTCGCAGTCGGTAGCGGTTTCTGCGGCCGCGACAATGATGTCGTCATGTGCGTCCCGGTCGCCGCCAAGCAGAGTCTGAAACGCGCCCTTGGCTACCTTGTCCGTAACCGTATATTCGAGCCCGTTCGCAGCGGCATAGCGTTCGATGTCACCGGACAGGCAGTCGATGG
>PBPM01000013.1 GCA_002724635.1 Rhodospirillaceae bacterium | reverse complement strand
TGACTGATATTTTTGAGCAGCTCCGGGAAAACTGTTACCAGAAATTCGGCAATTTGTACGAAGACCTCCGGAACAAACCGGCGATTGAGCCCCACGAAATAGTTAGCCATGATAGGGTCATCAGCCGGGGGTCACTGGCGTATTTCCAGGCCCAACAACAAGCAGCGGGAGCAACAATATGACACGTTCAGCAAAACTCGACGAGAACGCTCTCGCCGCGGCGGAAGCGGAGCTCAGTCGCTCTGGGTGGCGGCTCTCAGAGGATAAGGCGGCCCTCGAGAAGAATTTCAGGTTCAAGGGCTTTCCGGAGGCCATGACCTTCATGTCCATGGCCGCCTGGCACGCCCAAGCCAAGGACCATCATCCGGAGTGGTTCAACGTCTACAACAAGGTCGATGTTCGGCTCACCACCCATGACGCGGATGGGATCACCGAGCTGGACGTCGCCCTCGCCCGCCATATGGACGAGGCCGCGGCCTACGCGGGAGAAGCGGCGTGAGTGGTTCCTTTGCCGGCAAAACGGTGATGATCACAGGTGCCGCGGGCGCCTTTGGCCGACACCTTTCTCAGGCATTTGCGGCGGAGGGAGCGCGGCTGGTTTTGGTGGATGTGAGCGCTCCGGCGCTACATGCCGCAGCTCCGCAAAATGGTAAAAACGTAAAATTGCTGGAGCTCGACCTCTTAGAGGAGAAAACCGTCCGAGACGTAATCACCAAACTGCAGTCCGAGGTAGGCGGTATTGATGTTCTCTGTGCCGTTGCGGGAGGGTTTCATATGGGCGAGCCGGTCCATGAAATTTCCTCTGATGCCTGGAAACTCATGGACGACTTGAACGTCCAGACCCTCTTGAACACGCTTCGCGCGGTGGCTCCCGGCATGGAAGCCGCAGGGGCCGGCAAGATCATCACCATGGGCGCCAACTCGGCCCTGACCGGTGTGCCCTTGATGGGCGCCTATTGTGCCTCCAAGGCCCAAGTCATGCGGATCACCGAGAGCCTCTCCGGTGAGCTCAGGAAAAAGGGCATCAACGTGAACTGCGTCCTGCCCACCATCATCGACACGCCCGCCAACCGGAACGTCATGCCGAACGCGGACCCCGCTCATTGGATCGCGCCGGAGGATTTGGCGGAAGTGTTTAAGTTTCTCGCCTCCAACGCCGCAAACGCCGTGCACGGCGCACTGGTTCCGGTGGCGGGACTTTCCTAGAATACGCGTAAACCAAATGAGGGAGGAACGGCGAGATGAAAGCCATGGTCTTTGAAGGTCTCGGCGGAGAGCTGGAATACCGGGACGTCCCGGACCCGGTAGCCGAAGCCGATCAGGTTGTTGTCGAAATTCATGCCGCGAGCGTGAACCCCGCGGACCACAAATTGCGGGAAGGCTATTACGGTGGCCGCTATCCGATCCAGTCACCACATATTTCAGGCCGGGACTTCTCCGGCGTTGTGCAGTCCCTGGGGGACGGCGTGACGGATTTCGCCTTGGGCGACGAGGTCTTCGGCGTGATGGACGTGGGCCGGGAAGGCACGTATGCCGAATTGGTGGCGGAAAAAGCGTCTTTGCTCGCCAGAAAACCGGATTTCCTCAGCCATCCGGAAGCCGCAACCCTGGCGCTCACTGGACTAACTGCCATCATCTCGCTTGAGGCCGGCCGACTGCAGGCGGGGGAGAAGATTTTGATCCAGGGTGGCGCCGGTGGT
This sequence comes from Rhodospirillaceae bacterium, assembly GCA_002724635.1. Classification (GTDB taxonomy): domain Bacteria; phylum Pseudomonadota; class Alphaproteobacteria; order UBA6615; family UBA6615; genus UBA8079. The sequence continues at coordinate 4,478 of PBPM01000013.1, read as the reverse complement.
GTGGGCTCCTTCGGCGTTCAGTTCGCCAAACATATCGGCGCTCACGTGGTCACGACCGCCAGCGCCCGGAACCATGACTACCTGAAGGGCATGAGGACCGATGAAGTCATCGATTACAATAAAGTGGATTTCCGGGACGCTGTCTCAGACTGTGATGTCGTCTACGATACGGTGGGCCTGGAAACACATCGGCTCTCGTACGATGTCCTAAAGCCTGGTGGGCGGATGGTCTATGTCTCCCCGCAGCCTAATGACTTTGAGGTCCCCCGGGACGATGTGGAAGTCATTCGGCCCAACGTCGGCCGCTCCCGTGAAGTGCTGGAGCGCATCATCGCTTTGGCCGAAAGTGGCGCCGTCAAGATTCCCGACATCGAAACCATGCCGCTCACCGAAGCGNTGGCCGCTCAGGAAAAGAGCAAAACAGGCCACGTNCGGGGCAAAATCGTGCTNGAGGCGAAAGGGTAAACGCGCGACCGGCTAGTCNCNCCAATAAAGNCGCATCGGATTGTCCACGAGGAGCTTTTGCTGAAGCTCCGGCGTCGTCGCGATCTTGGGGACGAAATCCACTAGCTTTCCGTCGTCCGGGGTGTGGCTTTTCAAGTTCGGGTGCGGCCAGTCCGTGCCCCAGATGACCCGGTCGGGGAAGGTCTCGACGAGGCGTTTACCGAAAGGTACCACGTCCGAATATTCGAAGGGCCCTTCTTCGGTGAGCCGGTCCGGGCAGGTGACCTTGGACCAGAAGTTTTCATTCTCCGCCATGAGTTTGACGAAGAGGTTGAACTCGTCGCCGTCCACCGGCTTGCTCACATCAGGCCGGCCCATATGGTCGACCACGACTGTGGTCGGGAGCGCCGTGAAGAAGTCGTAGAGTGCGGGCAGTTCCTGGGCTTCAAAGTAAATGACGATGTGCCAGCCGAGGGGTTTAATCTTAGCCGCGATCTCCGTCAGGCTGTCCGTCGGCAGCGCATCCACGAGACGCTTCACGAAGTTGAAGCGCACGCCTCGCACGCCAGCAGCATGAAGGTCGTTCAGCTCCTCTTCCGTCACGTCGCGCTTGACCGTGGCGACGCCGCGCGCCGTGGCGTTGGAATTCTCCAACGCATCCACCAGCGCCCGGTTGTCGGCGCCGTGGCAAGTCGCCTGGACAATCACATTGCGGGAAAAGCCGAGATCCTCGCGAAGCGCCCAGAGTTGATCTTTAGACGCATCGCACGGGGTGTATTTTCGTTCCCGAGCATAGGGAAAAATGTCTCCCGGCCCGAATACGTGGCAGTGGGCGTCCACCGCACCGTCAGGCGCGACAAATTCAGGCTTCGACGGGCTTGGGTGCCATACGCGCCAATCTGGCGGGTCCATTTGAAATTGTGATCCCATGCTTAAAGCCCCCTTGCTTTGAGTTTTTCATCCAACCGCGGATAGACCCGCCGCGCATTGCCGGAGAAGATCTGCACCTGCTGTTCTTCGGTCAGGCCGAGTTCGTCGATATAGCGGCGCGTATCGTCAAAATAGTTTCCCGTCTGCGGATCAATACCCCGCACGGCGCCCACCATCTCGGAGCCGAACAGGATGTTGTGGAGCTCAATCACCTCGAACAATAGATTGATGCCCGGCTGGTGGTAGACGCAGGTATCGAAATACACGTTTTTCATCACATGGGTTTCCACCGGCGGCTGGTCCAACATGTCGGCAAGCCCTCGGTAGCGCCCCCAATGGTAAGGCACGGCCCCACCGCCGTGCGGAATGATCAGGCGGAGGTCCGGGAAGTCCTTGAACAGATCCCCCTGGATGAACTGCATGAAGGCGTTGGTGTCGGCCGCAATGTAGTAAGACCCCGTCGCATGGAAGGTGGGGTTGCAGGAGCCGGAGACATGGATCATGGCCGGCACGTTCAGTTCCACCATTTTTTCGTAGAACGGATACCAGTATTCATCCGTGAGCTTCGGCGCGTTCCAATGACCGCCGGAAGGATCCGGGTTCAGGTTACAGCCGACGAAGCCAAGTTCCGTCACGCACCGTTCCAGTTCGGCAATGGCATTGTCCAGGGTGCCGCCCGGTGTCTGCGGCAACTGACAAACCCCAATGAAGTTCTCCGGAAACAGCTCCGTCACCCGGTAGATAAGGTTGTTACACGCGATGGACCAGTTGAGGGACGTCTCAGCATCCCCCACATGGGGTTCCATGGCGGACGCCCTGGGCGAGAAGATATTAATGTCCGCGCCGCGTTCTTTCATGAGGCGGAGCTGGTTGGCTTCGATGCCTTCGCGGATTTCGTCATCACTGATGACGGGCTGGTCGGGCGCCGGCAGAGACGCGTCTTCCAACCGCGCCTTTTGCGCCGCCCGGAAATCCAGGTGGGGTTGCGGTACGATGGTCTGATGGCCGTGACAATCAATAATCAGCATGATCCATCCTTGTTGGTCTTTTTGGTTATTGGAATGAGGTTACGCTACAGATCAGATTGATCAACATACTTGAGGCCCTTTTCTTCCAGGCGGGGCCGCATGTCGTAGAGATCAATGCCCAAAACGCCGTCTGCCAGTTTCTGGCGTTTGTCTGACTCATTGGCTTCGCGTGCCTGGGCTTTCTCCAGCGCCATTTCGCATTCTTCCAGTTCAACCACACAGACACCATCATCATCGGCGATGACCAGATCACCAGGCCGCACGAGTTGGCCCGCACAGACAACCGGGGTGTTTACGTCACCCAGGGTTTCTTTCACTGTACCTTCGGCGAACATGCACTTGGACCAGACCGGAAACTGCATCTCGGTGAGGTCCTTCACGTCACGGACCCCGGCATCGATCACCAGCCCTTGCACGCCGCGAGCCTTCAACGACGTCGCTAACAGGTCGCCGAAATAGCCGGCATCGGAGGGCGACGTGGTGGCCAACACCAGAATGTCACCCGGCTGGCACTGCTCCACCGCCACGTGGATCATCCAATTGTCGCAAGGCGGTGCGGAAATGGTGACCGCCGGCCCGGCGATATAGGCGCCGGAATAGATCGGGTTCATGTAGGCGGCTAGCAATCCCTTGCGGCCCTGGGCTTCGTGCACGGTGGCGACGCCGAGTTTATCCTGGTTGAAGGCCGCAACCGTCTCAGGGTTTGGGCGTTTAATGTTGGTGACGACTTTATGCATGGGGTCCTCCGCAGTCTGGGCGGGTTGGTGTTCGGTCAAAATCAGTCGGGAATTTAAGAAATAAATGGGCGGGTGACCAGGACAATACCTCAGTATACTGAGTTTTTTCCGTGGCAGGAATTGCGTCGACCAGAGTGCTCTAGAAAGGCATACTGCGCCCAATTGAAACCCGGGTGGGAAACAAAAGGAATTCGACAAATGATGGATCAAAAAGAGGTTGTTCTGGTGGACGGCGTTCGCACAGCAATTGGTGATTTCGGCGGCTCTTTGCGGGATAAATCACCGACGGAGCTTGGCTCTCTGGTCGCGGCGGAGGCGCTCCGGCGGGCGGAGGTCGAGCCGGAAGAAGTGGACCATACCATCTTCGGCAACGTGATCCATACGGAAGCAAAAGATATGTATCTCAGCAGAGTAGCCGCCATGGGCGCAGGCATCCCGAAAGAAGTGCCCGCCATGACCCTCAACCGGCTCTGCGGCAGCGGACTGCAAGCCATCGTTTCGGCGTCCCAATTGATCCTGCTGGATGACGCGGACATTGCCGTCGCCGGCGGCGCGGAGAGCATGAGCCGCTCTGGTCACTTAGTCTCAAGCGCACGCTGGGGCCAAAAGATGGGCAACACCGTAGCCGTCGATATGATGACGGAGGCGCTGCACGATCCTTTCGGCCACGGCCACATGGGCATCACGGCGGAGAACCTGGCGGAAAAATACCAGATCAGCCGCGACCAGCAGGACACCTTCGCCTATGAAAGCCACAAGCGGGCCCAGGCCGCCATCGAGGATGGCCGTTTCGACGACCAGATCCTGCCGGTGGAGGTGAAGGTCAAACGCGACACCGTCGCCTTCGACAAGGACGAACATGTGCGAGCTGATGTGGAGATAGGTGACATGACCGGCCTCCGACCCGTCTTCAAAAAAGACGGCAGCGTGACGGCGGGCAATGCGTCGGGCATCAACGACGCCGCCGCGGCCGTCGTCCTGATGAGTGGTGAGACGGCGGAGAAGCGGGGCGCCAAACCCCTGGCTCGTATCCTGGGCTATGGCCACGCGGGTGTGGAACCCTCGGAAATGGGCATCGGGCCGGTGCCGGCGGTACAGAACATGCTGGACCGCATCGGCATGGCCATCGACGAGTTCGACATCATCGAGAGCAACGAGGCCTTTGCCGCCCAGGCCTGCGCGGTGATGCGCGAACTCGGCTTCCCCTCCAACCGGGTCAACCCGAATGGCGGCGCCATCGCGCTCGGCCATCCGGTGGGCGCCACGGGCTGCATCGTCACGGTGAAGGCGCTTTACGAGCTCGAGCGCACCGGCGGGCGCTACGGCCTTGTCACCATGT
>PBPM01000012.1 GCA_002724635.1 Rhodospirillaceae bacterium | reverse complement strand
AATGTGAGAAGGGCAAGGATAGGAACGGTCGCGATCAGCGCTTTCAGCGTTCCCAGACCGGCCAGGCCTGACAGGGCGGCGATCATCAGAGCGCAAAGCGCCACCGCCGGTAGGATCGGCGCAAAGCCCTTCAAGGCATTCCACAGATCGGGGAAGCCGACGCCGCGGGCATAAATGGCATGTGAGGTGACCAGTCCGATCGCAGCCATGCAGAGGCCAAGCGCCATGATCTCCCATGCCGGAACGTTTGGTATTTGTTGGGTAGCAAAGGCGGAGGCCACCCAGAAGGGCGACCATAACGGGGCCAGGCACATGCCGCGCTGGCTTGCTTCGGCCGCGCGCCTGCGCACAGTATCATCAGCATCGTTTTTCAGAATGGGGGCTAGAATCGCCATTACGCCCACCACCAGGATCGAGCCGATCAAATGGGCGCCGACCAAAAACGCTCCGTTGGTCTGATCCGGCCGCAGGCCGTCGAACAGCGATCGGGCAGTCGAGATTTCGCGCCGTCTGTCGGCCAGCGCCCGCAGTAGAACGATCGATCCGAAAAACGCCATAAAAACGGCTGCGTTTTCGAAACCAGCCAGAACCCGGCTCCACTGGTTGAATAGGGTAGCCAGAATAGCGGCGATCGAAGCCAGCGGCAGACATAAGATCAGTGTTCCCGACCGGACATGCCTTAACGACAGCGCTGCATAGGCAATCATCAGCCAGCCCGACGCGGCCTGGAGCGCCTGCGGCGCCCAGATCAGACGAATCAGCTCATTCGCCCACAGGACATAAAGTAGGGATTCCGACCGGAAAATCCGGGAAAGCAGTGTCATGGTCCGGTTCTGGCGGCAAATACCACCCCAGATTAGAGGAAACGCCTACATCCCATGGGGTGCAACGTTTTGCAAGAATGCGGGTAACCGGGCAGTTAGGGGTCCGTCTGGCATAGTGCCCGCGACCTCAAACTACCCCTGATTGGCGCTTTCGGCGCGGATGGTCTTTACCGTCTTATGTTTTAGGTTATAGGCCTTGCGGTCGATACCATCGAGATCGACGCCGGTGACGCGGACGAAGCGCGCGTTGTCCGGATATTCGATGGAATGGATGACCCCCGGGTTGAACAGGCCTACCTGACCAGGATCCAGCCGGTATTCGCTGGTTTTCTCTAATGCAATGTCTTCGTCGTCCGCCCCGTCATCGGTGCGGTTCCATTCTCGCATCACGGTGTAACCGGTCGCCTGGCCGTAAATCGCCCAGGAATTGCCGTGATCGTGCGGCGGCGATATGGTGCCTTCGCCCATTACATGGGACAGCACCACGGCGCCGGTGGTGGGGTCTTCGTTCAGCTTGTATACGCCTACCGGTTTGTCCGGGCCGCAGCACTGTTCGATGAACGTCTCATTGGCTAGAAGCTGTTCTAGCTTCTGACGCACCTTTTCACGGCCGTCGTCATTTCTTTCGGCAACCAGAATGTCGTGAATCTCAGCGCAGAAATCCTGCAATGTGTAGCTCATGGCTTTCCCTCCCGTCTGTGCGGCGTGTTAGCCTTATCATAGTCGCCGGGCGGGCCGCATGAAACCCGCTGCCCGGATGGTTCGCACGCGGGGTGGGTGCTACGCTGCCCGTCATGACGCCGCCCGATCCCGTATACACCAATCTGCGCCGCGCCCGCGTCGCCTGGTGCCTTTACGATTGGGCGAATTCGGCATTTCCGACCGTGATCGTTACTTTCGTGTTTTCGGCCTATTTCGCGACCGCCGTCGCGGCCGACAAGACCGCCGGCACCGCACAGTGGAGCCGGGCGTTAGCGATTTCGGGCATCGTCATCGCCCTGTTTAGCCCGATTCTCGGCGCCATTGCCGACAGCACGGGGCGCCGAAAGCCCTGGCTCGCCGCCTGTTCTGGGATCACCATCGTGTCGGCCGGGCTGCTCTGGTTCGCGCGGCCCGATGCGGAGTTCGTGCTCTATGCGCTGATGGTTTTCACGCTTGCCAATATCTCCTTTGAGATCGGTCAGGTCTTTTACAACGCTATGCTGCCTGGTCTTGTGCCGGCGGAACGGATCGGCCGTGTGTCCGGCTGGGGCTGGGGGCTGGGCTATGCCGGAGGTCTGTGCTGCCTTTTGATCGCGCTTTTCGGCTTTGTACAGGGCAATCCGTTGCCCTTTGGCCTCGATAAGGAGGACGCCGAACATGTGCGCATCGTCGGGCCCATGGTAGCGATCTGGTTCGCGGTGTTTTGCCTACCACTTTTCTTGTTCGTGCCAGACGGCGGACGCTCGACGCTGCTGATGAAGGCATCCATATTTAACGGTGTTAAAACCCTAATCTCCACGTTGCGGCGGGTACGTGAGTACCGCACTATTGCCTGGTTCCTCGTTGCCAGGTTTTTCTATGTCGACGGGATGAATACAATGTTCGCCTTTGGCGGCATTTATGCCGCCGGTACGTTCGGAATGACGCTGGTGGAGGTCATCCAGTTTGGTATCGCACTGAATGTCAGCGCCGGTGTAGGTGCGGCGGCATTTGCGTGGATCGACGACCGCATCGGTGCGAAGAAGACAATCGCTATCGCGTTGACCGGCCTGATCGCGCTGGCCATCCCGCTATTGCTTGTCGAAGAAAAGCTCTGGTTCATGATCGTCGGTGTGCCGCTGGGTATTTTTATGGGCCCCGCCCAGGCCGCTAGCCGGTCGCTGATGGCGCGGCTGGCGCCCCCCGATCTGCGCACCGAAATGTTCGGTCTGTTCGCCTTTTCCGGAAAGGCGACGGCTTTTTTGGGCCCCTTTATCCTTGGTACGGTCACGCTTGCGATGGAATCCCAACGGGCCGGGATGGCGACGATTGTCGTTTTCCTGGGCGTCGGTGCAATTGTGCTGATTTGGAAGGTGCGGGATGAATAATGCGGCGATAATCGAAAAATGACAGCGCATCGGCCGTGCCGGTGATAGTCTAGATTCACGGCACGCGCTGGTTGGGGGCGCTGTTTGAAGTCCTCACCGTCGCGGCGGATGTTATCTGTGTCGCTGAGCTCTTCCTGCCGGAGGGACTCCGCTTATGTGGAGTATGAATTAGTGCCGGAAATGCCGCATGCCGGTGAAAACCATGGCGAGATCGGAGTCGTCGGCGGCGGCGATCACTTCTTCATCTCGGATCGATCCGCCCGGCTGGATAACGGCGGTGGCGCCCGCCTCCGCCGCGGCCAGCAGCCCGTCGGCAAACGGGAAAAACGCGTCTGAAGCGACGACCGACCCCTTGACCAAGGCCTCGTTTTCACCGGCTTCTTCTGCAGCATCTTCTGATTTGTGCGCAGCGATGCGGGATGAATCCACACGGCTCATTTGTCCGGCTCCGATACCAACGGTTGCACCATCTTTGGCATAGACGATGGCGTTCGATTTCACGTGCTTACACACCGCGAAGGCGAACAGTAGATCGGCCATCTCGCGGTCGTTCGGCTGGCGTTTTGTAACGATTTTCAAATCGTCGCGGCCGATGCGCCCTGAATCCCGGTCTTGTAGCAGGAACCCGCCGGACAGAAGTTTGGTCATCAGCCCTGCCGCCGCCGGATCGGGGACGTCGCCGGTTTCCAGCACCCGCAGGTTTTTCTTGGCCGCAAAAATTTCGCGGGCTTCCGGCATTACTTCGGGGGCGATGATGACTTCCAGGAAAATGTCCTTCATCGCCTCTGCTGCCGCAGCGTCCATAGTCCGGTTGACCGCGATGATCCCGCCAAACGCACTGACCGGATCGCACTTCAGCGCTTTAGCGTAAGCCTGTGCCAGGGTGTCGCCCAGCGCAACGCCGCACGGGTTGGCGTGTTTGATGATCGCCAGCGCCGGAGTGTCGAACTCTGCTGCCAGTTCGAAGGCGGCGTCAGTGTCGTTCAGATTGTTATAGGAAAGCTCTTTACCCTGGATCTGGATGGCGGTTGCCACGCCGGGGCGATCTTCGCTTGTGGAGTAGAATGCGGCGTTCTGGTGCGGGTTCTCGCCGTAGCGCAGGCTTTGCGTCCGCGCACCCGTTAGTGAAAACCTGCGCGGGAATGGGTCCTCGTTCTGTTCGGAAAACCACATGCCGATGGCGGCGTCATAGGCCGCAGTCCGGGCATAGGCGACGCCGGCCAGTTTGCGACGCAGTGCCTGCGACGTGGCGCCGTTATTCGCCGCCATGTCATCAATCACCGCTTGGTAATCTTCCGCGTCGGTGACGATGGTGACGCTTTCATGGTTCTTAGCGGCGGACCGGATCATCGCGGGGCCACCGATATCGATTTTCTCCACACAGGTCTCGTAGTCGCCGCCCGCCGCCACGGTGGCCTCGAAGGGATACAGATTGACCACGATAAGATCGATGGGATCGATGTCGTGTTCGGCCATGGTGCCGACATGGGCGGGATCACCTCGGCGCCCCAGAATACCGCCATGCACTTTCGGGTGCAGAGTTTTGACTCGTCCGTCTAGAATTTCTGGGAACCCGGTGTGGTCGCCGACTTCAATCACGTCAACGCCGGCATCGCGCATCGCCCCGGCGGTGCCGCCGGTAGACAGGATTTCGACGTTTCGCTTTGCCAAGAACTTAGCAAACTCAACCAGCCCCGCTTTGTCGTATACGGAAATTAAAGCCCGCCGGATGGCGGGAGCGCTATCTGTCATTTTTCCTTGCCTCCACGGCGTCTCGTTTATTTGGTCGCCGCTTCCTGTGGGTTGTGTTTTTTGGGTGACTCGAATTCCGGCACCAGCCGTTCGACGATAGCGCACAAGTCCGCGTTCTGGCCCACCTTTGCGGTCGCAGCCAGTTCATCGATTGCCTTGTCGATCAGCGGCAGGTCCGTGGCGCGCGGCGCCGCCTGCAGAATGCCAGGGTGCGTGGTGGGAACCAGCGCCTCTGATTCGTGGAGAATTTCCTCAAATAGTTTTTCACCGGGGCGCGGGCCGGTAATCTCTATCTTTACGTCGATGTCGGGCTGCAGACCGGCCAACAAAATGATCTGGCGGGCAAGATCGATGATCTTTACCGGCTCGCCCATATCGAGGACGTAGATCTTGCCCTGCTCCGCTTCGTCGGTGACGCCCTGAACGGACGCCTGTAGAACGAGTTCCACGGCTTCGCGTACGGTCATGAAATAGCGCGTCATGTCCGGGTGGGTCACGGTCAATGGTCCGCCAGCGGCAAGCTGGCGCTGGAACAGCGGCACCACCGATCCGGTCGATCCAAGGACATTTCCGAACCGTACGGTGATGAAATGCGTCCGCTCCGCGCCTTGGGGCGCTTCGGCCAGGTCCAGCGCCTGGCAGTAACTTTCGGCGATGCGCTTGGTCGCGCCCATCATGCTGGACGGNTTGACCGCTTTGTCGGTGGATATCAGCACCATCGCGCGNACACCNTGGGCGNGGCAGGCNTCCGCCACGACCCGGGTGCCCAGCACATTGGTCAGCGCTCCTTCATCCGGGTGTAGTTCCACCATGGGGACATGTTTCAGCGCCGCAGCGTGAAACACCAATTCCGGCTGTTCATCTGCAAATATCCGAGAAATCCGTCCCTGGTCGCGTACGTCGGCCAGTACTGGGTTGCGCGGCAGGTCGGGGGCTTTTTCGCCGATTTCTAGATCGATGGCATAAAGCTGGTATTCCGACGAATCAACCAGAGCCAGCGATGTCGGCCCGAAAGTTGCGATCTGCCGGCACAGCTCCGATCCGATGGTGCCGCCGGCGCCTGTCACCAGAACGCGACGCCCACCGATCAGCTTCGCCATGCTGCTGCGATCCAGCGTTGCCTGTGCCCGGCCGAGCAGATCTTCGATGTTAATCGGGCGGACTTCCGGGGTTGCATCCATACTGTCGCGGAAATCGTCGGGCATAGGCATCCGGGCAAGGGCAACGCCGGTTCGTTCGGAAATATCCAGAAGCCGTTGGATGTCGTCACCGGCGATACGCGACTTGGTAACGATCAGCCGTTGGGGTTTCCTTCCCTCGCTATCCAGGCGGGCGACAATGGCGGGAATATTCCCGATATCCCCCAGCACGTGGACGCCATGAATATTGCGGCCGACCCGCCCGCCGGTTTCGTCCACCAGCCCCACCGCATGCCAGGCTGACTGCTTCGCCCGATTGACGGCACGAATGAATAGTTCAGCGGAATCGCCCGCACCGACCAGCAGCACGGGTATACGCCGTTCGCCATCGCGTTCCGCCGCATCATGGGCGCGCCGGTCCTTGAACAACCTATATACAAAGCGCGGCCCGCCCAGCAGGGCCAGCAGCACAAGCCAATTGATCGGTAAGGTGGACCGGGGGATCAGTTCCAGCCGGGATACTAGGAACATCGCTGCGAAAAATACAAGCGAGATCGTGGTGACGGCGCGGATGATGGCCAGTAGGTCTTCCACGGATGCATAACGCCAGACCCCAGAATAAAGCCGCATCATCCAGAACACGGCAGCGGCGATCGTCGTGTACATCAGCGTTGCCTGCACTACCGCTGGCATCGGGAAATAGCCGAAATCGCCGCCGACGCGCAGATACAGCGCCACCACGAACGCCACCGCCGCCATGAGAACATCATGGGCGAACGCCACTTTTGCGCGGGTGTCGCGCAGGACAAAACTGGTCAGGTCAGGCTGTCGTCGCATGGGCTGCAATCCGGTGCGGACGATAGCACGAACCACCCGACTCGCCCACAAAGGCTGTAGGTCAGAAGCGATTATTCAGGATGTCGGGAAACGGGGTCGGGTGGCGGGCCGTCAGCGCGGCGCGCGAACCCGGGCCGCCGTGGCGGCCAGGCCTTGGTCGACCGTAAACGGGGGATTCCAGGAAAAATCGTGGCGGAATTTTTCTGCGCCGACGCGCAGCGATCCGAATAGTCTGTCCGCGGCGGCGGATTTTCCGGCCAGGCCTGCCAGCCGGGTTATGATCGCGGGTGGGATCGGCAGCAAGAAATGTGAGCGATTGAGACACCCGCGCAGGCGGCGCACTAGATCGGCGGTGGATAGGTCTTCACCGTCCGCGAGCAGGTATGTGCCCGACGCTACCCTATGCGCGGTCAGCACGGTTTCGATGGCGGCGGTGAGATTACCGATATAGAGCAGACTGCGCCGGTTGCGGGTGGCGCCACCCAGCGGAAGGGGCAGAGGCATGTCGCAAATGTTCAGCAACGACGCGAAATTCGCACCTACGCCCGGCCCATAGACCAGCGGGATTCGGAGCGATACGCTTGTCATGGTGGATTTTTCGGCAATGGCAGTCAGTTTTTCTTCCGCCGCCAGTTTAGAACGCCCATAAGCGTTTTCCGGCGCGGGGGCGTCTGTTTCCGTGTGGGTGGTGTCGTCACCGGTACTTTCACCGTTCGCCTTGATCGAGCTCAGCAAGACGAACCGGGAGACGCCGGCCTCTGTCGCTGCCAGGGCGAGTCTTTCTGTCAGCTCTGCATTGGCTTTCAGATAAATTGCATCGGGATTGGCTTCGGTTTCGCGCATAATGTGAACCCGTGCGGCCAAATGCACGACCGCATCGACGCCGTCGAGAATTGGGCTGAAATTGTCCATGCCCATAAGATCGCCGGTGGCATGGACCTGCATCCAGCTCCGGTTTTCTGGGATGGTGCGGAATGTGCCCTCCACAATATGCCCCGCCGACGCCAGATGGCGGCACAGCGCATCGCCGACAAATCCGGCTGCGCCGGTCACCAGAACTTTCATGCCGTGTCCGCGGCTGGTCGGCCCGCGACGGCGTCGTTGAAAACCTCCATCATTTCGCGGGCTTGGTTTTCCCGGCTGTATCCGGAAGCCGCAGCCAGCGAAACGTTCCCGAGTGCATGGCGTGTCGCGGCATCCTGGTGCAGATTTCTTACCGCCTGGGCCAGGTCTTGTGCATCTTCCGACCGCGTTACAATACCCGCCCTTTCGGTCTCTACAATTTCCGTTGCCTCTCCGTGGGGCGCGGCAATCAGGATGGGCAGACCCATAGCCATGGCCTCAAAGATCTTTGAAGGAATAACTTCCGAAAAAGCGGGATCGTTTTTCAGGTGAACCAGCGCGACATCGCAGAGCGACCATACATCCGGCACCCGTTCCTTGGGTTGCATCGGCAGAAAAACCGTGTTGGTGAGGTTTTCCTCGTCTGCTTTCTGGATCAGCCCGTCGCGCGCCGCGCCGGCGCCGGCGAACAGGAAACGGATGTTGTCGTCATCGCGCAGTAACGCGGCGGCATCCAGGACGGTTTCTAACGCGTGCGCCATTCCGTGAGTACCGACATAACCAATGACAAATTTGTCTTTCAGCCCATGTTTGGCGGCCAGACCGGGATGGCGCGGGCGCGGCCAATACCGGGCGGCATCGACGCCGTTGCGTACCACACGGATTTTATCCTCTTCGATACCGCGGGAAACCAGATTCCGTTTGAAGGCATGGGTCAGCGCGGCGATAGCGGCGCTGCGGCGGTACAGAAACAGTTCCAGCTTTTCCACTAGACGCAGACCCAGCGATTTTTTCATCGCGCCGACCGCGACGATCGATGCGGGCCACAGATCGCCCAGTTCGAACACGAAGGGGCGCCGTCGGCAGGCCGCGGTCAGCCAGCCGCCCACGGCGGCAAAAAATTGCGGCGATGTGGAACAGACGACATCTGGTCGCTTTTCGAACAGGCTGGCAAAAAACGCCGACACCATGAAGCTGACGAAATCCAGGGTGCGCAAAATAACACCCGTATTGCGGGCGATAAAGGTTTTGACGCGGACCACGCGAATGCCGTCCATGTCCTCGACCTGCCGCCAGCGATTTCGGTAACCTTCGAAAAGTTTCCCGCTTGGAAAATTGGGTGCGGAGGTTAACACGGTAACATCGTGGCCGTCTTTGACCCAGTACAAGGCCCGCTCGTAAACGCGAGTAGCGGCGGCGTTGGTTTCGGGCGGAAAATTTTCATTAAAGAATAAGATTTTCATGCGGTTTGCCGGTGGCACAAAATGTTTCTGTGCTTATCTACGTTTCAGCTTGCGGCGAAATGAACGTTTATCCCGACAACCTCTAGGACCGGGCCCGATTTCGTGGCCTATCAAAAGTATATCGGAAGATACAATAAAGTGCGCGAAACGCGTCCTTAAGTCCGATTTTCTTACCCTCAGCATAAGTCCGCGCTTGATAGGATATCCCAACTTCGTAGACCCTTGGCGGGGGCCTAAGGTGAGAAATTTTGGCCGTTATTTCTGGTTCGAAGCCGAAGCGGTCCTCATTGATATCGACGGCCTTTATGATTTCCTTGCGAAAGACCTTATAACAGCACTCCATGTCTGTGAGGTTGAGGTTCGTTGTCATATTGGACATCAGTGTCAATATGCGGTTAGCAACACTGTGCCAGAAATACAGAACGCGATGACTTTCCCCTCCGGCGAATCTTGATCCGTACACAACGTCGGCATTACCTTCCATGATTGGCATTAAGAGCTTGGTGTATTCCCGCGGGTCGTATTCCAGGTCTGCGTCCTGAATTAGGATAATGTCGCCGGACGCTGATGCGATTCCGGTGCGAAGAGCGGCTCCTTTTCCGCGATTATGTTCCTGGAATATAGGTCTAATGCGGCCATCGTTATCACTTAATTCGGTGATGAGTTCTCGCGACTTGTCGCGGGAACCGTCGTCGATGATTATAAGCTCAATTTCTAATTCGTGCCGGTCGGCTGACAAAACCCTGCCAACTATATCGCGGATAGTTTCCTGCTCATTAAAACAAGGCATTATCACCGAGAGTTTTTTCATGAATGGTGCCGCCTAGAAATATCACTTTTGTCCGTTGGCAATTTAATAGAGTCGAACAGCATAGGCATCAGATTTTCTGGCATGTGGACTCAAAAACTAATTAGTTGTCGTTTCGCGGTTTTCGACATTTGGACATTTATTCGGCACGAACGCGAACACAGCGTCGACGAATTTTTTTTCACTGCTCCCGAACTGTCGAAGAGTCCGAGAACTCGCTGCGATCGTGCTGGCCGAATAAAGCTTGGACAGACACCCATTGTCGATCAATCGCCCCAGCATACTCTGGAACGGCGTTTTCGGTGAGCTCTCTTCTTTGGTTCCGTCCCAGTGATCTGTATAAAGCAAGTGGGTTATTCCGACTTTTTGAGACTGCGCGTAAAACCGTTTTTCATCGGTTGAACCTACGCGGGAGTCTATCAGTGCCTGCGAATATGGATGCAGGAGGTAGTTGCGCTGAAGTAGCAGGTATCCCTGTTCCCGGTGTTGGAAAGCCACGTAGGCATGTGCTGGCAAATTGTGATTAATCCATTCTACAATATTTGATCCGCGCACATTTCTATATAGGAACTCGTCCCTAGTCTCATCGGAGATGAGGTATCGTATATGATTTGCGGCAAATACCGTCTGACCCGTGATCTGGATGCCCAAGGTAAAGATCAACCCGGCGACAAGCGGGGATATTGCTGCGCTTCGTCGAGCGAACGCAACGGCGACCGGGAAGAGACCCGCGAGAACTAAAGGATAAACCGGCAAAAGATGCCGTGAACGTTGGGTCACGCCCCCAAAAAACCATACAGTAAAAAAGACGGCCGCGATAAAGAGGGGCGCAACGAAGCAAAATTTCCGCAGGTCGCGAGAGATTATTCCGGCGCCGAAAAACGGCAGAATTAACATACAAAAAACGCCAAAGCCGACGCGGCCGCCCTCCAATTCGTCGATCACATTGAATATCGAATAGACCGGATAACTGACCCAGTTGAGCAGGGTAAGGTCCATCGGTAACTCCGACTGCGACTGTAATATTTTAAAGTACCGGCCAAATTCCTGTGTCCAGATTTCCGAGTCTGGGTACTGAAAAAGGTTCGTCAAAACCGGAAAAACAGGGTCGCCGGTATTGATGAAATTCCAAAGGTACCACTGAAACCCCGCGAGAAGGACAACCGTCCCAAATATTGTGGCACGTCTAGTCCATTGGCGGTGGAAAAGAACGAGGAGTCCTATCGCTCCGGCAAATATCAAACCGAAATACTTCGTGCCCACAAAAAACCCAGCCGCTAGACCAGACAAGGCTAGGAGCCGAAGATTACCGCCGTGTTCCCGGGACTTAAGAAGCAGACCGAACGACACTAACACGAACATGGCGCAGCGCATTTCCATCTGTCCGCTACCGCCACCATAAAGGACTGCTGGCGTTGTCAGAAATAAATTAACGGCGGTTAAAGCCCAGACTCGGTCTACGCTATTGCGCAACAGGCCGTAAAGGAGAACCGCCGGAATCCAGCCAGTCACCGTCGTCCACAAAGTTAGGGTAAGTTCATCGCCAATCGCTAGAGCTGCGGCGTAGGTGAGATGCGTCAGAAATGGGATGGCGCCGTCAATCGCGCGCGCGATAAAAACCAATTTCTCTTCGCGCAGGAAATCGCGCGGTACGGCGAAATGATAGGCTAGTGTGTCTGCATCGGCGGGTGGAGAAAGTCCCTCGAAAAGGTCGTAAGCCAGAGTCAGACAAAGAAAGGCTAGTAGGCCTTTTTCGACGGTTGATAGGTTCTGAAAGAAGCGAGGTGGACGCTCTCTGACTAGGTTAGCAACACCCAAGCCCCCTCCTAAAATTATCAAAACCCAGAAGGCCTCTGAACCAAACCGGTCGGCTAATCCCGGAAAGAAGAGTAGCCAGCCAAGAGTCCCTAAGCCAAGCACAAATCCGAACGACAATCGTTCGTAATATTTATAGAAGAATCGTTCTGTGCCGGTCGCCCGGAAAATTTGTAGGCCAAAACCCAGACAAGCAAGTATTAGGGCTAAGAGCGCAAAAATCGATAACAAGGTACTCAAAACGATTAAGGTCTCAGCCTGTAATACCAAGGTAACGCAGCGATGGGCCTAGAATTAACTGGATGACGCTGTCGAGGCTGTGGATATAGAAACAAAGGATAACGACCACCCAGATCCAAAGACCTAGAGATATCCAAAGCCGTATGCGGCGAGGATGATGTCTGAATGTCATACGGAAAGTATAAGGATCGACATAATGATGGTGAGATGAATACTCATTTATTAGTCTTCGGTAAGACTAAATTATCCGCTTCAACAATATTTTGAGAACGTATTTGTATGCCGATATCTGGCTACAATAATACAGGATCGGCATCGCCAGAATACAACATGCAGTCAATGTTCTGACACGAGGAGCCTAACACCGCATCCTCTCCACTATTGCTTAAAAACAAAATAATACCGGCTAAGAAAGTTCCACCCAAACACAGCTGCCGTCGCGAAGATTTTTGCAATCATCTCGTGCAGGCCCAGAACATCAATCCCGATGCCCAAGACGCCCAGATTCGCAATAATTCCCATGGTGCTGACGAGATAAAGAAAAAAGATACGTTCGTTGCGGGGCCGGCGCCCGGCGCCAAAGACGAAACGCACCGACAGGTAATAATTTACGCCGGTCGACAGAACGAACGAGACCGTGCCGCTGATCAGGTAGTGCAGCCCTGCCCCGTAAAGCACGCCTGCAAATATTGCCCATTCCAGCAACGCGCAAACGCCCCCCACGAGGAAATATTTCGCCGCGCTGCGTGCGATGTCCGATCGCAGCAGGCTGCCGGGTTGTTCTTTCGGCCCAGCGTCTGTGTCAGGCTCGTTCAATGGTAATCAGGCTTTCAAAGGGAAGACTGGCAGATTGGTCGAACAGGATAACCGTTCCCAGGCGGCTTTCGCCATAGGCCGTCCAGCGTGGCCTCGATTGCGTAGTTGGTGGAGGGCCGCCGGAAATCCGGTAAGTCCGTTTCCCGGTTCGAAGGAGGGCGAAATCGTCTTCCACGATAACGTCGCCGGCAACGAAGAGACGGCGCTGAATCCTGCGATTTCCCGACCCTTCGATGCGGTCGCGAATACTGACGGCGTCGTCATCGAAACGCCATTCGCGATGTGCATCGCCCAGGCCGGAAATCCTGGCGAACCCGGCATGGGTTAGGCAGCGGCCATCGCGCAGGCGGATCACGTCCGGCGCGGACGGAACGATCCGCCGTCGAAAATCGTCGGCATAATGCGGCCGGTTGACAGGCGTTGGTCCATGACCGTCGATACTGATCCCGCTGTGCCAGGTTGCGGATTCGTATTCCGTATCGGCGTAGCTGCCACGCCCGGGATCTACGATGATAGGCACGTCGTGGTCGTGCAGTTCGAAGCTGCCGAGGTCGTGATGTCCGTGCCCCGGCATTGGCGGCCAGCCATCGGGTGGCGCAAAAGTGAGGACTTCCCAAGAACTGCTGCCGAAACGGTGCCAGCCGTCTTCGGAAAGGCGGTCTGACGATACCGGGTTGGTTTGATCCACCAGCAGGCGCAGTTTCCGTCGGGCGTCTTCCGCCAGGCCCTCTGTCCAGGTTAGGACGGTCGGGTCCGGGTTGCTGGTCAAATACAGATAGCCGGGCGGCGAATCCGGGGATACGTCACCGATCAGGGGCACGCCACCGGGCAACATCAGACTCGGCACCACGGCCACTGCGCGGGCGGCGATATCGCGCAGCATGGGCGCCTGGTCCAGGCCGGCCCCGTCGGCGTCCAGCCAGGCATCGATATAGTTCCGGGTCAGGAGAAGGTGATAGTGGGTCGACCCTTCCCGCAACACGCCTGACCGACCGAAAATGCGGCCCGCTTCGGCAATCAGAATCTCTGCGCCCGTTCGTGCGGCTTCCGGCATGCCCAACGCCGTTCCGATCCGCAGCAGCCCGCGCCCGTTGTTGGACAGATGGTTCGACGTGTAGTGATCGCCAAAATATTCCAAATTGTCTCGGATCACCGCTGCATGCGCAGCCAGCAGCCCTGCCGTTTCATCCGGATCGCCCGGCAGACCCGAGCCGCGGGCGAAATCGATAATATTGATCGCGCGCTCGGCGGTTGTGTAGGCGTGCCATGGCCAGCCGGTCCGGTCGGCGCCGAAACGATCCGACCAAATGCGCCACAGCGCATCGACCCAGTCCGCCTCCACACCGGAACCGGCCAGCGGCACCCAGGAGAAACGGTGAGCGGCCAGCAGGGTTTCCAGATCTACGTATTGCCGTTCGAACAGGGCATCGGGATTCCCCGGCTCCAGGGTGACGGTTTCACCCGGTAGGGCGAATTCCAGGCTATTCGCCGGGGCGGAGAACCGGCTGGCCGGAAACACCGGTCCCTGCGGCGCTTCATCCGGGAACGCACCCCTCAGATAGGGCGGGCGCCCAACGGTAAAGCCAGCTGGCGATTTTTCGAGCCCGACCAGCCGCCGACACAACCAGCGGCGTAGCACAGGATCTTCAAAAACCTGTCTTGCCTTGCGGACCAATGCGGCGTTCATGAATGTCTGGCCTGGACGGGACCTAAGTAAACGGAAAGACGCCGGGCTCCGGCAGGAAATTGTCCGCGACGCCGGATATCGCGGCCCGGCCCATCGCAAGCCGGGCTTCATAGGCACTGCCGCCGATATGAGGGGTGCATAGAAAGTTCGGCGCAGTTAGCAGATCGTCGTCGGTTGGCGGTTCTACCGCGAACGCATCGATACAGGCCGCGCCCAGGCGGCCGTCCAGCAGTCGTTCCTTCAGGGCGTTCTCGTCAATAATCCCGCCCCGGCAGGTATTGATCAGAACAGCATCGGACTGCATCCGGTCCAGCACGTCGGCGCAGTAAAGACCCTTTGTCGATTGATCCAGCGGGATATGCAGCGACAGGACTTCGGACCGTTCGACCAGTTGTTCCATGGATACCGCTTCGATGCCGTGTTCGGCATAGAATTCGGGAAATTCCTGCAGATCGCAGGCGAGGATCGTGCATCCCCAGGGCTGCAATAGCCGCGCGACTTTCTTACCGACATGGCCGCAGCCGTGAAGGCCGACGATGCGCCCGCCTAGGTGACGGCCCATCTGCTGGCGTGGGCGTTCGCCGCTGCGCATGGAGGCATAAAGCGGCGCGACATGACGCAGGGCGCATACCATGAACGCGATGGCCAGTTCTGCGACCGACCGGCTGTTGGTGCCGCCGGTCCATCCCATGCGGATGCCGCGGTTGCGCAGCACCGCCGGGTCAACATTGTCCAGTCCGACGCCCATCCGGGAAATCACTTTCAGCTCCGGCAGGCGGTCCAGCATATCCGCGGTCAGGTTTTCCAGCCCCATGATCGCGGCGTCGCGGTCGCTCAGGAACTCGACAAGCTCGTCGTCCGACATGCGCCGCTGGGTTTCGTTGAACCGTGTGTCGGGATATGCGGCCAAAAGTTCATCGCGCAGAACTTCCGTCTGGCAAAAAGAAATAGAGGGTACGGCGACGCGGGTCATCACAGATTCGGCCTCATGATGCGGTTCCGGCGGCGAACATGTCGTCCACCGCTACCGGCAGTTCGGAAAAATGCGCGATCAAACGGTCTCCGCCTAGATCTGCGGCGGGTGTCCGGCTATATCCGAACGGCACAAGAATGAGGGGTACGCCGGCATTTCGGGCAGTTTGCACGTCCGTTTCGCTGTCGCCGACGTAAAGGGTGTTTTCCGTCGGCACGCCCAGCGCCCGAGTGACTTCGTCATAGTGACGGCGATCCGGTTTATGGAACGGTACCGACGCCTTTCCGAAACAGGCACCGAAATGGCGGTCCAGGTCCAGGGCTTCCAGAACCTGCAGCGCGGATGGATGCGGCTTGTTGGTGCAGATGCCCATCTTCAGCCCCCGGTCGGCCAGCGCTTCCAGCGCGGCGATGACGCCATCAAATATCGTCGTCTCGGTTGCCGGGTCCGCGCGGTAATATTCTCCGAAGGCTTCCACAAGCGACGGGATGTCATCCGGTGGGGCGGCCTCTCCGGTTGTGGCGAACCCGCGCTCCAACAACGGTTCGGCGCCGCCGCCCACCATGGCGACTGTTTCTTGGCGGGTCACCGGCCGGCGTCCATGATCGGCAAGCACGGCATTCAGCGCGTTCATGACGTCGGGAATGCTGTCGATCAGCGTACCGTCAAGATCGAAGATGATCGCCCGCGTCACGCGTGTTTTCCGGCCTCTTGTTTCACGGTTGCGATCAAATAGCTGCCGATCAGATGATCGAAAATCATGTGAATGTCTTCAACAGGACCGTATTCACCCTTCTCGGTCTGGATGTGCAGCGAGATATCGGATTTCTTCCGCAGGTCGCCGCCGTCGAAACCGGTAAGCCCGACGACAGTCGCGCCCCGGTCTTTGGCGTAATCCACAGCGCTGATCACATTCGGCGAATTTCCAGAAGCGGAAATCGCGACCACGGAATCGCCGTCCCGCATATGAACCCTCAACTGGTCCACGAACATCCGGTCGTATCCCTCGTCGTTGGCAACCGCCGTCATCACCGCGACATTGTCGGTCAGGCTGACGGCGCGGAAAGGCCGGTCATCGCCTGTTCGCGTGCCAATCGAAATATCGTTCGCAAAATGGGATGCGGTCGCCGCCGACCCTCCGTTGCCGATGAAAAATACGGTGCGACCCTGTCTCCGCGCTTCGAGCAGAAGATCGATAAAGCGCTCGATTTCGCCGCAATCGATGGTGTCCAGACACGAGGCCAGATACCGCAGATAGGAACGGGCATAACCGGCAGGGTCGCTAATATGCTTTTGCGTAAGTTCGTCAATCTTGTTCATGGGTTCAGAATATCATGTAAATGAATCTTTGGGTGGCGCCGCCGCGGTCGATAATTACCAGAAGGCTGACGATGAAGAGCATCACGCCCATCGGCGCCAGCACTGGCAGGCGGAGGCGTTCCAGCCGCGCCGGGATTACGCGTTCGGTGCCGCTAGCAACCGGGGGAACGACGACGGGATCGTACTTTCGGAAAAGTTCCCAGGTATTCGGCATGAACCAGACGATGACCAGCATCGCGCACAGCCAAAGATAGGCGCGGCCGCCGGCCAAAACGGATTCGCCGGCACCGCCGAACATGCCCTGCAACATGCGTGACGCGGATCCGAAATCGTCGGCGCGGAAAAACACCCACGCGATGACCACCGCAAGCAGTGTAGAGATGCGGCCCGCCCAGGCCGATACCGGGCCCTGCTGCGACGGCGCTGGAACAAGGCGCCGGTACAGGTGGTTAACGACAAGATACAGCCCGTGCAGACCGCCCCAGACAACGAATGTCCAGGCGGCGCCGTGCCACAGCCCGCCGATCAGCATGGCGGCCATCAGGTTGACGTATCGCCGGGATAGTCCCTTTCGGTTGCCGCCAAGCGGGATATAGATGTAGTCGCGAATAAACCGTGACAGTGTGATGTGCCACCGGCGCCAGAAATCGATGATGCTGGTGGCGCGGTAGGGAGAATTGAAGTTGAGCGGCAGCCGAATACCGAACAGCAGCGCGATACCGACGGCCATATCCGAATAGGCTGAGAAATCGAAATAGATCTGAAAGGTATATGCAAAGGCCCCGGTCCAGGCATCGGCCATCGCGGGCACGCCGGTATTGGCGGCGAAAAACACCTGATCGGCGATCGGCGCGATGCCATCGGCCAGCACCACTTTCTTGTAAAGACCGATCGCGATGAAACCCAGCGCCGGTGCAATCAGTGCCCGCTGGAACCAGCGCTGTTCTCTGTCCTGGAACTGGGGCATCATCTCGCTGTGATGAACGATCGGCCCCGAAATTAGCTGCGGGAAAAAAGAAACGAACAGCACGTAATTCAGGAAATTCGGTTCCGATGCGCGCCCGCGATAAACATCAACCAGATAGGCAATCTGCTGAAACGTGAAGAACGAAATTGCCAGCGGCAGGACGATGTTCAGGTTGCCGATTTCGGTCCCCAGCGCCGCTTCGACATTGTCGACCAGAAATCCTGCGTATTTGAAATAGCCCAACAGGGCGATGTTGAAGACCAGCCCAGCCCACAAAATCGCGCGTGACCGCCGGGAAAACAGGAAATACCCGCAGGCGTAATTGACGGCGATGCTGACCAGAAGCAGCGGCAGAAGCGTTGCATCCCAGTAGGCATAGAAAAACAGCGAAACCAGAACCAGCCACACGACGCCGCCGATTCGCCACGACAGCGAAGACGCCAACAGCAAACCGGCGACCGCGGCCGGCAGAAAAATGAACAGGAACTCGACGGTGCTGAATAGCATACCGGGTTAGCGGGCCTGTCTCAGGTGTTTCGAAAGGTGCTCGGCGGCAAATGCATGTCCGTGTGGATTCCAGTGCCCGTCATTGCGAAAATGAAACCGCAGCGGCGATCCCGCCGCTTCAAGCGCGGGCCGCAAATCCACGACATGAAGCCCGGCATCGACCAGGCTTTTGCGAACCCGTTTGTGATAGGCGGCCAGCTCGTCGATCTTGTCTCCCTGCCAAAGGCCCCGGGAGGGTATCAGCATCAGGGTTAGGCGGTATTTTGAGGAGATTTTCGATAAGGCAGCCACCGAATCCTTGACTGCTCTCTCCGGTGGCGCGCCCCAGACCCGGTCTTTGAGGGCGATCACTAGGCCCAGCTCCACCAAAACGGCGTTCAGCCATTTGCTCGATTTCAGGCTGGTAGTAAGGGCGAAATAAAAGGCGGAGTGGGTCAGCAGCGCTAGTTTGGCGCGATACAAAAAGTGGCGGCCGTTGAACAGCGCGTCAGGGATGGCCGGCGTCGCTTCTGGGGGCAATATCTCGGCGAAATCGTCGATCATATTGATGGCGATGACAACATCACGCACACCGGCGCCCAGGGATTCTGCGTAGGAGATCAGCTTTGTATAACTGTCGATGTTCACCGACGCGGAAATGTTGAACACGCGCCGCCCGGTCAGCTTGGCAAGGCGGCTTGAGAAACGGAGGTTTTCTTCGACCCCCCATCCGAAGGTGAAGGAATCGCCCACGATATACAGATCCCGTTCCGTCCCCTGGGAGACGTCCTGGATGTCGCGGAATCCGTGGCGGTTGATGCGGACCGCAACATTGTAATCGCCCGAATTCTTGATTTGGCGGGCGGTGGTGTTGCGCTGGCCCAGCAGAACGCCGGCTTTGGCATCTTGCGTAAACCGGATCTGTCCGGCCGGGTCGTAATCGGGCAGGGCGAGGCGAACGCTCCATTCCGCGATCAGCAGCGCACCCGCAAGCGTCAGGATAAACCAGGCAACGTGAACGCCGCGCACGCCTGTGGGTGCCGGATTTTTCAATAGCGTCCCCACATCGGATCATCCCGGATGACCTGTTCGACAAGATCCACGTCCGCCGGGCTGTCGACCGAATAATACGGCCGCGCTGCAATCGGGGCGATCCGCTGAAAGCGGCCATTATCGCATATCCGGTTGCTGTCACAGGCTTCCAGCCGTTCCAGCGGTGACTCCGGAAGTTCGGTAAACCAGTTCAGGAAATGCCAGCGGAAGCCAAAAATACCACCCACCCGCATCGCGCCGAGATCAGGCGAAAATTCCTTACAGTGCGGTACCGGCTGACGGCTGGTGTACAGCACGTTTCCGGCCAGATCGTGGATGATCTTCACAATATCGGGGTTCCGGTAAAGGGATTCATCCGTAATCGGCACGGCAAGCATTGTGCCTTCCACGGTGTCGTCCTTGTGAAACGGTTCGATCACCGCAGTGATCGTATCCGACGCCAGCAGGGGTTCGTCGCCTTGGACGCAGACGACGATGTCGTCGTCGTCCGGTGCATCGACTACATGGCCATAGGCTTCCGCCACACGGTCAAGGGCGCGGGTATGGGTATCCGCTGTCATGACTGCGGGAAATCCGTTCTGTTCGGCGAAATCCATGATTCTCCGATCGCAGGTGGCGATGCACAGCACATCCCAGTCCCAGGAAAGGCGTGCGCGGGCGAAGACATGTTCTACCATAGGCTTTCCCACTATCGGATGCAGCGGCTTTCCAGGGAACCGGCTGGCGGCCATGCGCGCAGGCACGATGCCAATTGTTTTCACGGTCGTCGTTCTCCTTTTAGCCCTCGCCGCCGGGTGTATCGCGAAGGTTCCATCTGCTTCGCCATTCCGGGTCCGCGCAGTAGATCCGGTACACCAGTTCCATCGTCCGGTAGGCGTCTTCCGCCGAGCCGTGAACGATAGGCGCATCGGCCAGGATCGCTTCGGCGAACTCGCCAATCTCCGTCGCCCAGGACGGATCCGTGTTGTAGCGCGTGCGCTGTTCTAGCGGATCGCCCATGTCGTCGGCACCCGTTCGGGCGATTGTCAGGGTTTCCGCGCCATAGCTTTTGGATCCGGAAAGAATACCGGACAGCACGATAGAGCCTTTCTCCAGCGTGATATCCAGGTTGAACTTGTGCCGCCACTGGGTTGCTGATGAATGAAGCATGGCAATGACGCCGGTATCGCTCCGCATCAGCGCATAGGCGTTGTCTTCTACGTCGTGTTTCCAGTGATTGTTCGAAACATAGCTATGCACGTCCGGAAATTCGCCGCAAAAAAGGCGGATCAGATCGACCATGTGAATGCCCTGATCCAGCAGCACACCGCCTCCGGCCAGGGCCCGGTCGGTCCGCCACGACGTCTGGCCGAAGGTCACAAGCTGGGATTTTCCATAGACGCCTTTGGCGTTGATCACGCCGCCTAACTCTCCGCCCTGCAGGATGTTCAGCGCGTCCCGGACGGAATCGTGATAGCGGTGGTTGAAGCCGAATTTAAGTTTTTGGTTTGGATGGCGCTTTTCGGCCTCGACCACGCTGGCGATGTCGTCCATGTCGCGGCCGGGTGGTTTTTCGCAGAACACATGTAGGCCGCGTTCAAGCCCCGCAACCGTCACTTCCGCCGCCATGTCGTTGCTAATGCTGACAAAAAGCGCGTCGAGGTCTTCTTCCAGCATGGCTTCGTAATGCGGATAGTATCTGACGCCGTCTTCCAGTTCACCGGAACCGTCAAAGTAACGGTCACAAACCGCGACCGTTTTCATATCACCCCGGCGTTCGGCGAATTCCCGGCGGCGTTTGCCGACGATACCGTAGCCCGCGATGCCGATTTTGATGGGTGTGGTCATTCGGGCGTCCGGTAGATTTGGGAAATTGCTTCGTTCTCGCGACCCAGACGAGTGGACTCTGCGCCTTCCTCGATATTGACCCAACTGCCGGCCTCGTCCGATCGGTAAAACGCATGCAGAAGGCCCAGCGTGTTCCGGCAATCGTCGGCATCGACCGGATAGGGCCGTTCGCCCCGCATGGCCGCAACTATATCGGCATACATGGCGCCGTGGCCGTATCCGTAAACAGCGCCGTGGCCTTCTATCCCCACGAAATCCTCGCTGTTTGGACCGCAGGCGTCGGGGTCCGGTGTGAATATCTGCAGTTCATTGACGGCGATTCCGCCGATCTGCGCCAGTCCTTCCGAACACACCAGGGATATGGACGCTTCGAAATCGTCGGGACGGGCGGCGGTGGTCGATTCCAGCGTACCGAGGGCGCCGGAGACATATTCAAAGCAGGCGGCTGTGGTGTCTTCGACCTCGATCTCGGCGCCCATCGTGCGCATGGTCGCGTTCACGCGTTTCACCGGACCGCCCAGATGCCGCAACAGATCGACATGATGAATGGTCTGGTTGGTCAGCGCGCCGCCATCATGGGAAAACGTCCCGCGCCAAGGGGCCAGATCGTAATAGCGTTGAGGCCGGCACCAGCGCAGCCGGACCGACACGGTACGAAGCTCGCCAAGCTCGCCGCTCTGTAGCGCCTTGCGGACGCGGGCGACGGCCTTGTTGTAGCGGTTCTGGAAAACCGGAAATATCCGGACGCCCGCTGCGGCGGCCGCTTCCAGCGCGGAATCAAGCTGCGATGGCCGCATGAATGTCGGTTTTTCCACCACCACGTGCTTGCCGTATTTCCGGATCATGTGCAGTGCATGTTGATGATGCATCCCGGACGGCGTGTTGACCGACACGATGTCGATTTCCGGCATTTCTTCCAGCATCCGGTGATAATTGTCGAACGCCGGCACGTTCTGGGCCTCGGCATAGACATCCGCCCGGTCGCATTCCAGATCACAGACCGCCGCCAGCCGAATGCCATCGGTTTCCGCGATCGAAAGGGCGTGGTGGCCGGATATACGCCCGCATCCGACTAGGGCGACATTCAGATCCGTCATGCTTGTTCCGGCCCTTCCCGACGGCTTAACGCTGTCATATCCGCCCCTTTTTTCCGGCAGAGATAAACCATACCCAGCCCAGTTTTTTCCCAAGCCACCCTTCCAGCGGCGACCAGATCGGCCACGGTTCGCCGTATACGATCGAGCCGCCGGGATGAACGCCGTAGCGTCTGATCTGCCAGCGCCGTTAGATACGCCCCAGCTTGGGGATCAGATAGAAGTAAAATTCTGATTTCCGCAGTCCTACGCCGATGAATATCGAAAAGATGCGGCGAAGCTGACGGGCCGTATAACTGCGGGTGATTGGGTTGATGGCGGTCTGTTCGCTGCTGCCGATCCATTCAGATGAATGCCCCTGCCAGTTGCGCGACCGGAACATGGCGCCGCACACTAGGCCGCCGCTGAGTTTCTGCGGCGCGAACGAAGGTGACGTCGTAGCTTGTCATTTCCGCGCCTGATCCGATTTCCAGAAATGCTGAATATCGCGCTTACCCGCCGATTCACCGGTAGGGGTAGCAGGTTGCCTTGCGGTCATGGGGACTTGGTGCCCGAATTCCGTTTTACCCGTTCCATTGTGCTGCGACGTCGATTTTGCACGACCCGTCGCAACGGATCCTGCACCTGTTCCGGCAGGCGCCGGAACACCTTGCGGGCAACCTTTTTCGTGGCGTATCGGAAGGGATCGTTGTCGCCTTCCCGGTGCATCTTCAGGTGGATCGACAGTTGCTCGAGATAAATCTCGGCATCACGGAAACCGCGGTCACGCACCTTTGGAAGGCTGCGGGTGATCTGTTCCTCCATCGTCGCGAACTGGGCGTCGGTGAAGGTCAGGAACTTCTTCTGGAAGTCGGCGGTCTCGTATGGGTTGGCGACCAACATAATCAGGGGTTCCGCGTCGAAGCCAAGCGCCAGGTTGACGAATTCTTCGGTCTCCAGCGCGTTTACGCTGTTCAGCGTCATCGACACAGTGAATTTGAACCCCTTTCGTTTTTTCAGTTCCGCCAGGCGGCCCAGGTTTTTGACCACCTGTTCCCAATTCGCATTGCGGTCGCGCACCCGGAGCACATCGAAACTAAGCGCCGTTGCGGCATCTAGCGACGCTGCCATAGTGCTGATCGGCAGTCGGCTCAATATCTCGAATACCTTGTCGGTCAGCAGCGTCGCATTGGTGATCAGGAAAAAGCGGGTCTCGGTATTTGAATTATGATCTTCCAGAAAATCGATCACGGGAGAGAAGAAAAACGGCTCTCCGCCAAACGGATAGACGATCTGCGCTGTTTCCACATATTCCGGAAGCTGTTCCATGAAAAATTCGGGTAGCTTGTGGCGCTGCGTTGCGTCTTCGCGCTGATAGCAGTGATAGCAATCCAAATTACAGGCATAGGAATAGGTAAACCGGACCCAGCGCGGGTTCGATTCCAGGGTTGTCCTTTCTCCCGAGTATTCGGTTTCGTTCAGCTCAGCGTTTTCGCGGATCGGCCCTTCCGGATCCAGCTCCTGATACCAATCCAGATTTTCGTATTGTTTGCCGCCCTGAAGAACCGGGCAGGTATGCGGGCAGAACGCGTGAGCCCCTTCTTCGATCATCCGCTTGCGCATACGGGTGAATTTTTCGCCATTCCATATGTCGGCGATTGATTCATCGTTAACGTTGCCAAGTACCGTCTCGTTGTTACAGCACATGGTGACATTCCCATTGGGATTATTCACTTCGAAGTGCACCCATGGATGCTTGCAGATAAATTTTGTCAAAGCTCTCCCCTCGTTTCGCAGCAGGCAAATAGCCCTACAATGTTCCGTCCGGTGGGATCGAAGTTTGAAGCGCCGGAAACTTTTGCACTGGCTAACATAATGCGCCCCGAGGTACGAGTGTTGAACGCCATATATCCATGTCGACGGGCGCCATAATTTTCGTCCAGTCGAGCGGCGGTGGCGGTTCCGGCGACAGCAATGCACTTTCCACTTCGTCAGACGGCAGTTCAGGCACCTTGATCCCATCGGGCAGTATATCGGGGGCGATGCGATCCGACGGCAGGAAGCGATAGGTGGGCACCCCGGCAAGAAGACCTTCCAAGCCGGTTGTACCAGTACTGTATAAGACCGCCCGCAAGCCCGCGCTTTCGGGAATCGTAAGGGCGGTGCGTTCAAGCATCCCGGTCTCTGAAAACGCGATCGGATACAGCGGGTGATCTTTCACGACAAAGCGAGTATCGGCGAGCCCCGGCATCGCCGCCACCGCAAGCATCTGGCGGGATATGGGCTGGATCGATGATAATGCGATATAGACAGGACCATCGGGGTCGTAAAAAGCTGAACTTTCCGCGCTGACTCGGAACGCCCCGCCGACCCTCAACCGCTCGGCTTCGTGGCCCAACCCCAGTAGCTGCGCTCGATAAGCGGCCCCGTTACAAATAATCGTATCCGGCAGGCTTTTTGTACCGTCGGGATTGCTTGCGGGGCTGAAGTTGAACTGGTGCCGGCCAATGACGGCGTGTTGATAGCCCACTGTTTCAACGTCCCGACAACGCGCACTTCGGACAAATTGCCGCTCCCATGGGTGGTTTTCCCAAGGCCACGCCACCGTCGATGGGCGCATGTCCGCAAGCCATCGATCCTGGCAATGGGACTGCCATCTAGTCATCGCTAGAGCACCACCACTATTCTCGAGAGCTGCGGCCCGGCGCAACAACCAGTGTTGATCGCCATCGAGTAGCTGACGGGGAAGACGCCACCTCAAGAACACCAGCGTCGCAGCCACCGTACGGCTGCCCCACGCGTGTAAACTGTAACTGCGCCCATCTCGGCATAAATCCTGTGCGCGTTTTACCATGCAATCGGTATGTAGTGCTCGACCGAGTCCGAGGATCTCGGACATCAACGTACCGAAATAAGCGTCTTTCCCCAATGCGTCGCTACCGGGATGTCCGTAAACGAGGATGGCCGGACCACCCTTGCGGGCTGAAGCACGTGTGCTAGCCAGAACAGTCGCCGCCCAAACAAGCCGAAGCACCAACATCGTTCGGGCCGTGAAGCCTCTGAGAAAAAGCCTGCCTGTCAACGGCCAAAGCGGTGGAGGTGTGCCCGCATCAATGCTTTCTATCCGGGCGAGGTGACGAAACATCCAGGGGTCGTCACAGACCACCAGAATCCGCCGGTCGTTGCGAACCAGGGATTTCACCAGCGCAGTCCAAGCAAGCATCAATCCAAAGTCGTTGATATAGGCCGCACCGGTCGCAACGTGGCTCAGACCACCGCGCGCCGATTCTCCGATCTCGCGCGCCAGAGAAAGCCAGTC
Organism: Rhodospirillaceae bacterium; assembly: GCA_002724635.1. Classification (GTDB taxonomy): domain Bacteria; phylum Pseudomonadota; class Alphaproteobacteria; order UBA6615; family UBA6615; genus UBA8079. The sequence goes on along the minus strand of PBPM01000012.1, from coordinate 45,607 downwards.
GTCTTGAATTTGGTCGAAGTGGTGTTGCAGCGTGCGCGACAAATCCGGAAGGCTTTGGGCGACAGGAAGTGAAACCTCCGTGCCCGTTATCGCGAACCAAAGGTCGAACGGATCGCCGCCTGAATTAGGGTTCGGAGCAGATGTAGGTATTGACGTCGAACGTCGCAGAATAACGGGCACCGTTAGAGCCAATCCCCACCGGTGAGCGGGATCATCTGCCCCGTAATGAACGACGCCCAGCCGGAAATAAGATAGATCATGAGCGCCGCGGCTTCGTCGGGATGACCACCACGTTTTAGCGGCACAAGGCCTGCGCGCTCCGCCATCTGCGCTTCGGACCGGTTGTGCCAACGCTGGTGAAAACCACTTTCGATAAAGCCGAAACGCAGACCGTTAACGAGAACACCGTCCGGCGCGCCTTCCCGGGCCAATCCCTGAACCATCGCTTCGGTGCCTCTTTTGGCTATGGCATAGGGAAAGGATGTTGGACTGCCCCCATGCAGCGCGGATTCCGTCCCGGTCAACAGGATGTGGCCACCCGTTTCCTGTCGCTTCATTTGCCGCAGAGCGGCGCGCGCAAGGAAAGCTGGTTGATTGAGATTAATGCTTATTTCGCGCTCCCATTCTTCACCGCTCATATCATTCCAATGGCCGCTAAACAGGATCGCACCCGACAGCACTACAAGGGCGTCCAGTCCACCCGCCTGTTTGCAGAATTTATCGACAAAGGCCGAACAGCTGGCCTCGTCAGTGAAATCCGCCTGAACCGGGAAAACCCGCGGATCATCAGTTTCGAAACGTTGGGTCGCACCATGCGCACCGATTATGCAGTCGCCGCCCTCGAGCAGCATTTCTACCAGCGCGCGGCCAAGGCCTCCCGTCGCACCGGCAACCAGAATTCTGGTGCCATCCGCCACCCGCGGCGACCAGTCGGGTTTAATAAATTCGCTTTTCATGCGTAGGCCTTCCGAAGGACTTCATAACTTTGGCGGATCGGACCCAAAATATCGTCAGGATCAATCATCTTTTGCTCAATCGACACGTAACGGTCGTAGCCGATGCCACGTAGACATTCACCCGCGAGGTGATGATCGACGGCGCCCGAACTTCCAAGAACTTCAAAACCCGGCTCGTTCGCGTGCACGTGAACCAAGTCGGCGGCGACAGCAGAAATTGTATCTTGGTCAAGTTCATTATTATTCGCCATCGCCTTTACGTCGATCTGAACCTTGAGGCCGGGGCGATTGACGGTGTGAGCAATCGCCTGACATTCGCGCACAGAATTTACAAAATCGGTATCTGCAGCAGCCAGAGGCTCGAGGCAGTAGACCGTGCCATGACACTCAATGCGGTCGGCGAGGGCACCAAAGAAATCTACAGCTACTGTCAACGCCTCGTCTTCGGGCATCTCCCCGCGACGTCGTCCCCCACCCCAAATGATTGTGCGCCCACCCAGGTCGCGACACATGCCGGAAAGATGGACGAAATATTCCATCAAGAGCGCGCGCTTTTCTGTTGAATCGCATAACGCCAGGTCGGGCTGGTCGAATAATAGAGAATGCAGGCCCACGACTTCGAGGCCTGCATTCTCGACGTCGTGGCGGTAGCGCTGGATATCCATCGCCGTCAAGCCCTTCCAAGTATCGCTCCAAACCCTGCTCGGCGCGATCTCCATTCCCTCAAAGCCAAGAGAAGCCAGCTCAGACAGCTCGGTGTAATGCTTGTATTGCGGAAGCGCTATATTAGATATCGCATATTTCACGCCGGGTACCGGCCGCCTTGGGTGCCTATCAAATCTCCGAGCTCAACAAGATGGCGAAAATCTTCGCTACGTGTATAAAGTTCGTCAAAATTGCCAATATCGCAAATTCGCCCATCACCCATCAGCACGATCCGGTCACAGCCGCGCACAGTGCTAAGGCGATGGGCAATTATCAAAAGCGTTTTCTTTCCAGAAAGATCGCGGATTGCCATAGTGATTTCATTCTCAGATTCGTTGTCGAGCGCAGCGGTAGCTTCGTCGAATACTAAGACATCCGGGTGCCCATAAAGCGCACGGGCTATCGCTATACGCTGACGCTGGCCACCAGACAGACGTATGCCGCGTTCACCAAGCATCGTATCCAATCCGTCAGGCAGGGTAAGTATCAGATCATCGAGTTGAGCCATAGAGATCGCTTTGCGAACACGGTTTAGGTCAGGCGTTTCGTCACCAATCGAAAACGCAATATTTCTGGCTAAAGTATCATCCATCAAATAGATGTCTTGGGGAACGTATCCTATATGCTTCTGCCATGGCTCGATCAGGTCATCGACTTTGAGGCGATCGATCAGCATATGACCGTTACTCGGCCGCACCAAACCAATGATTACATCAACCAGTGTTGATTTTCCTGCCCCTGACGGGCCGACAATTCCTATTGATTCCCCCTGCTGGATGACAAGATCAACCTTGCTGAGGGCGGGCCTGGTGGCGTCCTTATACGTAAAGGAAACATTCTGCAGCTCGATCTGCTTTGAGAACGTGATAGTGTTTTCTCGGTTTGATAGGTCAGGTCGAAAACCCTCTCTCTTTTGGAGTAAGTCGTGATAAATCAGCTCTATATGAGGTGAGCGTTTTCTGATTTCCGCAGCGCCGGTCAGAACCCGATTCAAAGATGGTATTATGCGAAAAGCGGCCAGCGCGAAAACACCGACCAACGCCACGATCTCAGACATAGGTTTCCCAAGCGCGAGCGCATACCCCACAACAATCACGAAACCGATTATTGCAAGCGTCTCAAGATATAACCGGGGGAGCAGAATCGCAGTCATAGCACGGCTCTCATAAAGGGCCCGGTTTCGTGCGAAGCTGTAAAGATGTTTAGTGAAACCAGCGATCACACCATATATCTTTACCAAACGAATTCCGCCCAACGCCTCATTGATCCACTTGATCTCCGCACCTTCCAGTTCCAACGACTTTTGCCCCCAATAGCGGAAATGCCGCGACGTTAGTCTATAGAACAGTATAGAACCGAGAATAAGAACGCCCCCGATCACAAGGGTCATCTTCGGTTCAATCAGAAGCAAAAGAGAGAGTGCTGCAACCGATAACAACAATTCCAGCGACAGAATGAATAACAAGCGCACGGCCTCAAAGGTCTGACCACATCCTGTCATAATATTACGGAGCAGCTCGGCGCTATTACGGTTGGCATGATATTCAAGTGGATCGCGTAAATAACTGTTGAACAGCGTCTTTCGCGCCTGAGCGGATTGAAGAGCAACTGTCCGGGCGATTGCATATGAAAGAAAAAGAATTGCCAGATTCTTGATCACCAACACACTGGCAAACAGGGCGGCTATAGTTAAAGGCCCTGCTCCTAGCCCCAACCAGAATAATGCCTGCGCGAACTTTGCCGAGATACCAGTTTGGTCCAAGCCAATCGTCGATGATTGGATCAAGGGAATAACCAGGCCAATGCTCAGCATTTCAAGCAATGCCACGGCCGCAATGCACAGCAACAGAATTACCGCGGGGAACTTTGACCTTGAAGTAAAAAGTATCAGTGATTTTCTTGCTGCCGCTAGCATTAGCCTGCGTTTACGTTCCGGGCTGGGTGATATCTTTTCCGATCATCTGCGGTGCAAAATATTCGCCCGCATGGCGTCGGAACAACCAACGATAATACAAGTTCATTCGCCGAAGAGGATGCCACCCGGAACGCAACAGCTTGCGAAACTCGCAACGGGCGAGCGTCCCCAGCAGGTATCCGGGTTTGAGAAAGCGCCACTCGTAGGTAGTTGGAACCAATATCATCAGGGCGACGACCGGTGCCCATGCCCTGTGACTACCAAAGCCTAGGGAATAGTCATAGCGTGAAAGCATCGGCGCCAATATGTGATTGAGCACGCATTGATCATATCGGTGTAATCGGCTTTCCCATCTATTATTGATCATCGACGGAGAATAACCGGGCTCATCTTTCCGTACCTTATTCGTCGATATTCGGTCGCCCCACCACCGGAGACCGCCCCAAGTCGACCGTGTCATGCAGTCGTCGTAGGAAATACCGATCCACCAGCAGAATGCTTCCAACGTTGTCCGGTCGCCAAGATCTTCAAGCCTCAACACCGCCAATGACCCAGCCGACAGAATTTGGAGTTCGGCCACTTCGTCAATTGCGCGGCGGATTATATAAATGGGATAGGCTGGATTGTCAGTCTTCGGTTCCAAACGCCGCCAATGTTCGACGCCAGATACGAAATTAGCTCGCGGGTCCCTAATCATGCAGATAACTTTACTACCCGGAAATTCCTCGATAAAACGAAGCGTCCGGCCGATACGATGGGCATGATACAAGAATGTTTTTTTACGCATCATGTCGCGGCCGAGGCACATGTCGTAAGCAGCAACTACGGCAATCAGAAAATTACGTGAAGATACTGGTTTTTCGCCGAGAAGGCCGAGGACATGCCGCCGAAATAGGGGAACGTTGACGTCGATGTCCTGATCGCCGTTCTCACCTAGTTCGTTCTTTCGCTCAAGTGTATCATACCGGCTGATTAGCTTCTGGATATTGGCGCCGATATATTCGTCGACGATATGTTCGGCGACCAGTGGTCCGTCGTGCTGGACGCTTTGGGCATTATCCCAAAAAATATAAAAGAAATTGGTTCCGTTATAGACAGCGATTTCAGGATGCGAGTCCAGAAGGCTCTGGAAAAAATCTGTCCCGGATCTTCCAGTCGTTACCAGGGCGCACCAGGGCAGTTGGTCGATATGTTCCCAAATCAACTCATAATCAACGTATGTATCGCGAGCGTCAGCAGTTGTTTGACTAACGGTCATTAATTTCCGTCACTACATAATTTACGAGCCGAGCAACTGACTGCGCTTCGGATTCTTTCGAAATATCAATTGTCAGGTCCGGATGTGCCGGCACCTGATAAGGATTCGAAGCCGAGACCCCGATCATATCGTTGATAACTCCACTACGAGCTTTCGCGTAAAGCCCCTTGACGTCGGAATTTTCTACGTAGCTTAGCGGGGCATCAAAATAAATCAGCCGAAACGCGCCTCCCAGCCGTTCACGTGCGAATACGCGGCCTTCTTCATATGGCGAAATTATCGGTACCAGCACGCTCTCCGCATTCTCGACTGCTTCAACACACATCTCAGCGATCAATCTATTGTTCTCCAAGATATCCATTCGGGAAAAACCGAGGTGACCGTGCCATTTTTCGCGGACATCGTCCCCATCAAGGATCCGAAGCGTAGTTCCGGCAGTTTTCAACTCGGCAGCCACCGCAGTTGCTAATGTCGTCTTGCCTGCCCCGGACAGGCCGGTGAACCAGAAGATCTTTGTCACTTGACGGTCTCGAACAACGCATCACCACGCGCAACCCTGTCGCTTAATGCCTTTACGACGGACGAACTAAGGAGCCAGTCTGGAATATCTTCATCCGCCGTCATCAGATCGCGAACCAAAGTTGCGCTAATAGCAGTCACCTCATCACCGCCTCCTGCCTCGACATACCGTTCAGCGGTAGCGTTGTATCCGATCGCATCAAAAAATACCGGCTGAATTCCGATATCACCCAGTTCTCCGAATAGGGTTTGACTTGCATCGGGGGCATAGAAATCTCCGACACCGGTGTGATCACGGCCGATAATAAAATGACTACATCCCATGTTCTTGCGGCAAAGTGCTGTAAAGACGGCTTCACGGGGGCCTGCATACCGGGGATAGGTATGAAAACTGCTCAATAGAGCTCTGCCTTCTGGATACGCTCCCGAATCAATCAGTGCCTGGTAACAATCAAGCACTGTTTCCGCGAGAAAGTCGCCGGGTTTGCGTTTGCCGGCCACCGGGCTGATCAGCAGTCCGTCCGCATGAGTTTGTTCAAGCGCCTGGAGCTGGATGTGCTCATGCGCACGGTGCGCGACATTACGGGTATGGAAACCGACCACCCGGCTCCAGCCTTTATGCGTGAAGATAAGCCGAAGCTGCGATGGCGATAGCTCGTAACGCGGATTATCATGCTGGGTCGGCGTAATAAGGGTGACATCACCCGCGATGAGCGTCCTGCCACCTTCAAAGAGGCGGCGGACACCAGGGTGATCCTGTGAAATCGTCCCGAACCATCGTTCGGCGACCGCCGCCGGGTCGATTTCAAATATCTCGGATATTTCCAGCAGCGAATGCGGGTCTCCCCCCGGCCCTGTCAGCACAACTCTGGACTGGGCCTTAAGGCCTGCCACTCGATCGGCCGGCAACCGCAGCACTATCGGCAACGGCCACACTGTGCCATCGGGCAGCCGATAAGTATCAAGAACGGAGTCCAGCATCTCTCGATCCATAAAGCCGCGGAGCGGCGAGAAAGTGCCAAGCGCAATCTGCTCCGCGTCTACCAGGTCTTCGCGTTCAACTTCCACTCTCGGAAGCTGCGCTGCCCGATCCCTTTCCTCGGGAAGCGCCACACGGCTTATGAGCGTTCCGCCGTGAGGTGGCACCAGTAAAGACGTGTCCCCAAGCGTGTAGGTGTCCGCTGGGAAATCCTTCCGCCGGAATTCCCGCACGAGGCGCACCACCATATTAGCACAGGCTACTGGGTTCACGCCGATAGCCGTCTCTGCAGCAAGAACCAGACCGTCGGCGCCATCTGCGAGGGTGTTGAAAATATCATTCACCTCGGCCCTCGTCGGGACCGGCGCCTCAACCATCGTTTCCAGCAGGTTTGTGGCAACATAAACCTTTACGCCGCAAGCCTTCGCTGTCGCAGTAATTCGTTTTTGAATTGACGGTATCTGTTCTATAGGTATTTCGCGCGACAGGTCTCCGCGATCGATCAAAACAGCATCCGACAGCGCAGCGATCTCGCGCAGATTATTATACCCGTTAATGCATTCGATCTTGGAGATAATCACAGAGTCTTCGCCGCTGAGCCGCCGAATTTCGTCAACATCCGCTGGCGTGTTCGCAAACGAAAGAGCAAAATGGCGAATCCCGGCTTTGCGCCCGACGGCGATGGCCGCCCTATCTTTCTCGGTCAGGGGCGCCATAGTTATTGGGCGTTGCAGCGTGACCGCCTTGTTCTTACCGATCCGACCTCCTGTCAGCACGCGAAGTAGACAGCCAGTTGCATCGGCTTCAACAACCTGGACCAACGCGGCATTAAAATCGATACTCAGAATATCGCCGACTTCGAGAGCGCCTACGATGTGGTCGGGGTGGAACGTGATCTCCCGATTGCCGGCTGGATGGTCGGCACCAACGGCGCGAATGAAATCGTTTTCGCGCAAGTCCTGCATGTCGTCGGCGAGAGCGGCAGTCCGAATCTGAGCGCCTTCGGTATCCAGGCAAATTGGCACATCGGTGAACGATTGCACGGTGGCGATAACCGCAGCGAGGTCTGCGGCGTCAGTGTGTGATAGATTAATTCGAAACAACGTAACACCGAGATCGGTGAGCCGCTGGATCGTCCGTTCATTCATCGAAGCCGGCCCAAGCGTGCAGAGCAACTCGATTTCAGATATCTGCTGTTGGTCCGTAGGCCCGTTTGAAGGCGATAGAGTGTCAGTCATTTTAGAGNAAGCCAGTCTTTAGCNNGGTGCAAAAGAGTCGGAAAATGCAAGGATGGTGGNTGTCCGCCCNCAAGACGGCATCCGATGGTAAAAAAATGAANGTTCTATTTCAGGGTGCCTTCTNGTCATTTGAGGGCGGTTTTTTAGGGAGCGAGAGCGGTTGGTTGTTTAATTTNGCTTTCGTAAAAAAATTTAACACNCTGTTCTANCGATATAAAATCCCGTNGGCCAAAAACTTCCTGAAGCCTAGCAACATGNGCATAAACNCCTAGTTGATCTNCAGGAGTGCCGTCTTGNACCTCGACCGGTGTTTGACCAACGCAATTGGCAGTTGTCTCGAGCAGTTCATCAACCGTAGTTCGCGTCCNAGTCCCAAGGTTGAATGTGTCAGCGCCATCGGCTTCTCGATATAAGCTCTTTCGGGTCCGAGAACCGATTTCTGAATGAGCGGAATTACAAGGCCGATGCTCAGCATTTCAAGCAACGCCGCAATGGTGATGCACAACAACAGAAATATCGCCGAAATTCTGGATCTCGCCGTGAACAGGATCAGCGATTTTCGTGCTGCTGTCGGCATCGGTCCGCCTGCACCCTAGGTTTCAACCTGAAAAATCTTTGATCCTAGTGGTTCGCTGCTATCACGAGGCGTTCTAGTTCTTCAGGATTGAACCGCTTCGGACTGATTCTGAAGGCGTCTTTGTCGTTTGTTCGGCACCCGGTACCACCAACCATGACCTTCTGATCGTCCTGGGTTTCGCCAAGGAAATTCCGCCGGTAGATATCTTGATAGTGCTGGCGGATTTTCAGGCCCTCCTCATCCTGCACTTCACTTCGCTGGATCTGGTCCCATTCGGATTTGGGGAAATAAGTATACAGTGGGAAGGTGGCGACAAGGCTATCGATCTCGGCCGACGATAGATAAGGTTTCGGCATATCCAGTATCGATGATGATGTGGTGTGGCGTGTGATCCTGGATGCGTCCAGCCAATCGTTTCGGACCGCAACATCGCGAAGAACAGTACCGTGATAGGGGGTAAAAATACTGACGGTCAATGAATCGTAGCCCGGGATCGACCTGATCAGCTCAACTGTATCCAGGACAAGGTCGCGGGTTTCCCCCGGCATGCCGATTATCACATTGAGGCTAAAGGCGATACCGCTCGGCGCGATAACATCGGTGAACTTCCTGATCAGTTCTTCGTTGCTGATCTTGCGCCGCAGGACCGTTTGTCTGAACTGTTCGTTGCCAGCTTCAATACCAAACGAAATTCGGTAGCAACCGACCTCTTTCAGGCGCGCCATAATATCGGGTTCGCAAGATTCCGAGCGCGTGTTGAACCAAAACGGTAGCCCGAACTCTTCATACATGTCGCAGAAATCGAAAATCTCCTGTTTTGGTCGCGCCAGAAAGGAGTCGTCGACGAAATAGAAGAATGTCGGGTTGTAAACTTCCATATAGTGCCGAAGCTCGGTCCGCACCGTTTTCAACGATTTGCGGCGCAGGAAGTTCCCCAAACCTTCGACCTTTGCATATTCTCGCTGTGCCGGCGAATTGCAGTATGTGCAGGCAAACGGGCACCCGCGATAGGTCTCGACCGGGATCATCTTGAAAACGCGGCCGCCCATCGGTCGGTTAAAACGGGATTCTTCGAACAGTGAAAAATCGGGCAGGGTTTCGTCCAGCTTAACAAGTGGGTCTTTCGGGTTCTTGTAAATGGTTTGATCATCGTCTTTGAACCACGTGCCCGGAATATCATGCAGCGCGCCGCCGGTACGGATGGCTTCAGCAACGCGGACGACCGTGTTTTCGCCTTCGCCGTGACCGACAAGCCTGATCTCGTCGGGCTCGATGCAACGTTGGGGGGCATATGTCGGAAAAACCCCGCCGACCAGAGACGGTATGTCGAGATCTTCAATCGCTCGGACCAGATTGAGGGTTTGCAGGAAGACGTCCTCTACGACCGAGTAGATCAGGAAATCGGGCGCAAAATCCTCGACCCGCTTACGGAAATCACCATACATGTCTTTGCGGATGGTGATGTTGAGATCGTCCGTCATGTCGAAATCCCGAACGTTAAGTATTTCCACCCTGTTCGTTGAACTCGACACCTCATCGCTGAGGTAATGCGTGGTCTCGAACAGTTCCACCTGATAGCCCTGTTTTTTTAGCCGGGCTGTAAACAGCGCAATCGCGAGGGACGGCACCAGCATCAGTGGCAGGTTCGGATATACGATCAGTACGCGAAAATCTTCAGGAGGTTTTATAGGCATTTCTGTTTCCTATACTCGACGTAACAATATCGAATCTTCAGTCAGCTGGCGGTAGGAGATAAAAAAATCGCGCCTGCCGGCCAATTACTATGCAGCGGGTTGTGAAATATCACTTTGTTGCGGGTTACACGGGAAATCAGAACGCAACACTTCTTTGAAGCGATCGACGAAATGTTGCCCCGAAAGATCGGCGACATCTTTCATCTCTTCCCATGGGTAGCCAAGAGCTCCAGAATCGATCAAACGTACCTTTTCTGCGGCTTCTGGACCACCATTGACGACGACTTCCGGATAGTCACGATAAAAACAGGTGCGATGCCAGGAGCATACATCGACGAGAAAACTTCGAACGCCCATCGACATCGCCTCCACTACAATAGAACCAGGATCCGTGAATGAATATTCAACCCGTTCCAGGATTTCGTAAACCGTGTCGGTCGATTGAAAGACATTGCCCATGTCCCTAGTACATTCCGCCAGAAATCGCCGCCCGATCTCGCTTTCCGCGTATTTCGGCTTGATTTGCAGCAGTATATTGCGTTCAGGGAGAGCGTCGGCGAGGGTACGGACGAATTCCACCAGTGCGGGCTCGGGAACCATGACACCGGTAAACACCGCGATATCTCCGTTTTTATCGGCGCGCCGTGAGTGTTCAAACTGGTCGATGGTCGGTCGGAAAGATCCCGCTGCGACAACCTTCATGCCGTCTGGCCACCTGTCTGCATAGTGCCTGCGGTAAAGTTCGCGACCGTAGCCGAAATACGTATCGAAGCTCATATACCGTGAGGTAGGGAAAATGTTCGTATAGGCCGGGTATCCGACATTGACGCTGTAGTGGCGGCCACCGATTTTTTTCAGCTCACCATGGCGCAGGATATGCGCGTAGTTGTAGGCGTCTCTTGCGAAGAAGACTTTCGGTCGGAAGACCTGAAGCAATGCCCGGGCTGCCATTTTCTTGTTCGGCAGCATGGCTGCATAGAAGAATTCCCTGGCAGACATCCATCGCAGCGCCTTGAAGATTGCAGCGGTATCGCGGAGAACCTCGGCCACCACACTGGGAAACTCGCGCCAGTAAATGGCGCTGTCAGATCGCCGGTGCCGGCGGGCGTGGCCGGGCGCGGTCACATCGTCAAAGAGGACGTCCCGATTGCGCGCGACCAGGGCGACGGGGCCATATTCCGCGGCGCCGTTGTAAATATTTACGTCGGCAGAATCCCCGATATAGTCCGCCAGCAGAAAGGTTTCCTGATCCTTCACTTTCCGGACACGGACAAAAAACGAGAGGGCTAACACGCTGGCGATACCACATAAAACGGCCGTCAAAGCATTGGCCAACAGGCTTGACCACGACGCTTGCCGGCACGCGACGGAAATCGGCCGGTCCAGGAGAAAGTGAATGGCGGAAACCGTATCTTTGTCAAAACCAACGAGCCTGACCTCTGCGTCGGGATACTTCTCTGCGATGCAGAGACGGCTAAAGAGGTCAAATTGTCGGGAATACCTGAGTGAACATATCATCGCCCGAAAACACAACGCATATTCCGGTAACTCACGATCAACCTGCTCAAAGCGGTAGTGGAGATCCTGCCACGGCTCGAGAAGACTGTATAGGTCAGCTAGCAGGAGGGAGTCGGGGTACCACGTGGCAACGGCGAGCCGCCGGTCATGGGAACTAGCGGGAGACACATTCGTAAACTGCGTTAAAATCCGGCAAAATTTGCCACCGCCAAGCCTCGAGATTTTCTCGGCCCTGTCGCGCGGCGGGTCGTCGATCACTACAATTTCGACGCCCCGCAGAGCTCTGAACAGCAACCCAGGCCCGTTAAGAAGATTCGGTTTGGCCAGTATCATGTAGCAATGTACAGGTGCACTTAATCCTGCTCGCTGATTTCCGTCTTGTGGATATGCTTCGCGTATTCGACCAGCCCCTGTCCGAAATCCATGAATTCGCTCAATACCAGTTTTCTGGCAACGCTCGGGTCGAGCGAGTAGGGCGTCACCGTATAGTGGCCCTCAAATTTCGTGTCGGTGAACTCGATGGTGATACGGTCATTGAAAATCTCCTGTATCATTTGCAGTATCTCGTTCTGTTTCATCCGCTCCACGCCGGTCAAGACGATATGCTGGTTCTCGTATTTCTCATCTTCGAGGATATTGACAGACAGCGTGGCAGCGTCCGAGGCGTGAATGTATTCTCGAATTTCCTCGCCATTGCCATTGTGAACAATGTGTCCCTCGCGATAGGCCTGAGTAATCCAGCGATAGATTGCGTTATCGGCATTAGCCCTTTCCCCATACAGCGATCCATAGCGGACAATGCTGAAGGGGATCGAAAAGCGATTGTAGTATTCCTCGACGATCTTCTCCGAAGCAAACTTACTGATACCGTAGAACGAGCCTTTGCTGCTGAGGGCATAGGCGCTTGAAGCGTAGATAAAACGCTGTAAATTAGCGTTCCTGCAGGCTTCCAAGACATTGATTGTGCCGATAACATTCTTTTCTATGGTCTCGCGTGGCTGATCGATAGAGGCGTCAAGATTAGCGAAGCCTGCAAAATTATATACGATTGAACGCCCTGATACCGCTCGTTCGACTTCCTCCTCGTTCATGACATCGCATTGAACATATTCGAAACCAAAAAGTGCTGGCGGCGGGTCTTTCGTATCGGCGATTAACACATTGTATTCACGCCGTGCGAGTTCTTCGACTACGTAGCTTCCCAGAAACCCGCTGCCGCCGAATACCACTACTTCTTTCATTCCTTCAGGCCCTAATTTTTTGTAGGCGGAGATCAGCAATATCAATCATCATAAGGTGTTTTTCCTTCTTCATAACCGCGCTCCTCAAGCCAGTTTACCGAAACTGCAACCTGCCAAGACGCATCGATATCGCATCCAAACGTGTTGTAGACAGGAAGAATTTTCTGTCCCATCCAGCGCTGAGGTAGCAGACCTTCTGCCAGGTTTTCGAGGCACTCAGCGCGCGTGACGCTGTGGCTCATATCGGCAAAATACGAATCTCCCTGACTATCCCGATCACAGTTCAACGTTGCCGGATCACCGAACGATTCAAACGGCACAAACGGATCAAGATACCCGTGGTCATTGAGTCTTCTGGCGCGCAGCGGGCTATACATATTCAGGCAAGTGACGGTAACCGCAGAATCCGCTTCTTTATCGGCTTCCAAAGATTCTATTGCCGCATCAATCATCTCTGCATCGATAGTCGGTGCATTGCACATCAACACCACAATGTAGTCGGGAACCTTTCCGGTGCGATTCTTCACCTCTGTATAAGCGTGGACTAGCGCGTCTTCGAACAAGGCGGTATCGGTGCACAGATAGGCCGGACGATCAATCAGTTCTACCTCGAAGTCTTGAGCCTCTCGGGCGATCTCCGGGTCATCGGTCGTGACGTAAATACTGTCGACGTATTTCGAGTGCGTCGCTGCCAGCAGGGGGTAATGAAGTATTGGTCGGCCGAGAAGCTGCATGGTGTTTTTACCCGGAAGGCCCTTCGACCCTTTTCGACCGAGAAGAATAGCGACGGTATTCATTGTATGTTCTGCCTGATTGTTGACTTGATCGTAAGGTCAGCGCCTGTCGGATCTCGTTTTATAATCGTATGTTTGTAAGAGTGCCGCGTCCGATTATGTTGTATCGTCAGTGATGCCCCAAAGATCGGGAATAGCTGCTCCGTCACGCGCAGCCCTCATGGGCTGCCCCGTCGTTCTATTCGACTGTGATGGCGTCATTCTTGATTCGAATGACGTAAAGACCGACGGGTTTCGGCAAGCCGTTGACTCCTATGCCAACCCTGTGGTCGACGCATTCCTCGAATACCATCGCCAGAACGGCGGATTGTCGAGATATGAAAAATTCGAATATTTTTTTCGCGACCTTGTTGGACTGTCCGATTATCGTGCAAAAATGGAAGAGGCGCTGGAACGCTTCGCGTACTCCACGAAAAATGCGCTTCTCGACTGCCCCCTCATACCCGGGGTCACCGACCTCCTGAAACAACTAAATGCAGCGGGTGTTCCCTGTTTCGTCGTATCGGGATCGGACCAGCATGAACTGCGTGATGTACTCCGTGAACGCCGCCTTGATCGACATTTCCGGGATATTCTCGGAAGTCCGGCGTCAAAACTGGCAAACGTCAAAGCGGTTCTTGGCGGATTGGCAGGCCTGCCGGTTTCGGGTGCTGTTATGTTCGGTGACGCGATTATAGATATGGAAACGGCTGAAAAATGCAGCCTGACCCCCGTGTTCGTCTCGGCTCGATCCCAATGGGCAGACGGCCCGGCCGTTTGCCAAAAACGCGGATGGGCGCAAATCGCAGATTTTGGGTCACTGGCATAGGCACTGAAGGCCGGTATCAGATTTGGCCACCATTAACATCAATGATCGCGCCATTGAGATAAGAAGCTCCTTCACTGCAGAGAAACAAAACAGGTTCTACCTGTTCACGGACTTCGGCAACGCGGCGAAGCGGGATTGAGGCCGCAAGGGCAGCGACCCGTTCGTCGCTCATCGAGTCTTTCAGCATGTCAGTCCTGGTCTGACTCGGACAAACGGCATTTACCGTGACGCCCGATGGTCCTAACTCGAATGCCAACTGTCGGGTCAGGCCGAGCAGACCGGCCTTGCTTGCAGAATAATGCGCACCACTGACCGGGCTGCGATGGCGGCCTGCGATAGACGACACGTTGATTATGCGTCCGAAATTACGCGGCATCATTCGCTTTCCGGCTTCACGGCAGGCCAGATAAGCAGCGCGAAGATTAACGTTCAATACTTCGTCCCATTCGGTGGGCTCAATTTCCGAAATCTTGTGAAAATAGTTGGTCGCGGCCATGTTGACCATGAAGTGTAGCTCGCCCAACGAGTCCACGGTCCTAAAAAGGTCAAGAATAGAGTCCGTATCCTCAAGATCGCAGGGAACGAATCTCGCTCCGTCGAGGCCATTGCCTTCCGTTCGAGACGTATAGATTACTTCCGCACCGGTTTCGAGTAACCGTTGCGTCAATCCGTGTCCGATCCCACGTGATCCGCCGATTACAAGTGCACGCCGGCCGCTGAAGTCGAAGGAAAGGTCTGACAAGTCAGGCGGTCTCGGTCTCGCCTTCGGCGTAAACGTGATTGACGTCCGGTGCCGTGATCGCCAACCGGATGCCAGGCTTGTCGCCGATGCATTTAATCTGGTGGCGAATGCCCTGTTGAACGACGATGATGTCCTTCTCCCCGACGACGCGGGTACCCTGTCCTGCAATAAACCATTCCCATTCACCCTCTAGAATCACCCAGCACTCATCTGCATCTGGATGGTAATGGAGGCGGTTTCCCTCGCCGGGCATTTGCCGAATAAGCACACCGCCGAAACGTTCATTATAGAACACCCGCGCGGCCCAACTGTCTGCGTCGAAGTGATCGATCAGTTCATTAAGGCCAACCGTCGAGCGGTTCTCAAAATCGCCAATGGCGACGTCGGTAACTCCGTCGTCCCTCAACACATTAAGCAGGTCGTCATCGTGCCGTTCCCCGTTCGTCATTTGTTTTCCTCATATTTTACAGGCCGGAGCATGTGGGCATTATGCCTCTAGACCAGCGACCAACTGGTCGAGCGTGCTCAAATGCACTCTTTTCCATGCCGTCGGACTGGAGTTGCTGTTGTGAGGCGCCATCAGAACATTGTCTATACCCCGTAGTGGGCTGTCCACGGGCAGGGGTTCATTTTCGAACACGTCGAGCGCCGCCCCGGCGATCTTGCCGTCAAGAAGCGCGTCGACCAACGCCGCTTCGTCTATCACGGGCCCCCTAGCGGCGTTCAACAGAACTGCAGTCGGTTTCATGAGCGACAAAGTATGTGAATTAATCAAATGTCGGGACGTCTGGTTAAGATCGCAATTCAGGCTTACGTAGTCCGAACGTGCGAGCAGATCCTCAAGATTTGTAAACTCTGTTCCGGTTTCCTCGGCAAACCCGTCGGGCACGTTTGGGTCATTCCCGATAAGGACCGACCCGAAGGGACGCGCACGCCTCAGAACGGCTCGGCCGATTGCGCCAACTCCTATGACGCCGACCGTCGCCTCGTTCATGGCGTGGCCCGGTATTTTTTGCCAAACGCCTTTTTTCATATCGCGATCCATAAAGGGCAGGCTGCGGGCAAAGCAAAGCATATACCCAAGTACCGTATCAGCGACCGGTTCCGTGAATGCATCGGGCGTCCGACAGACCCGGATATTACGCTTGGCCGCCGCCGTGTGGTCGATTGAATCGATACCGGTACCCCATTTCGAAATGACCTTAAGCTTCGGGGCTGCTGCAATGGCGCGATCAGTGAACCTGTCGTCACCGCATATTACGCCGTCTATGTCGCCCAACACCGCGATCAAATCTTCTTCCTCAAGCCGTTCCTCGACATCAGCGATGATCGGCTCGATATCGTGGTCTGCAAAATATTTGCGGTATTCATCGACAACGGGAAGGAAATAAGGCGCAGAGACCAGAACTCGATATTTCATATGATTTTGTTTCTCGTAAACCGGCTCATCAGGTATCGGCGGCGGGGTTCCTGAGTAATTCCGGCTCGGTCGCGTATAATGCTTCCAGTTCCCTAATACCGAATAGTGGGTTTTGAGGATGTAGTCGGTCGTATATTCCACATATCCGCGCGTAATCTTCAGGCGTATCTACGGTGACGCGCCAGTACCGACGGTCCGGCCGACGATCCAGTAAGACCGACGGATATTCCTCCGAGCGCGCCCACAGATAGGGCGAAACATGCTCTCGATCATATGGATCCGTAGCGTTGCGATCAGCTATTCTCAGAAGTTCTGCAGAAAAAAATTCGGTGTCGTATCCGTGGGGATAACCGCTATCAGGTGCTGTGCGGGCGAGCGATGAGCCGGTCGTCTGCGCCAGAGCGAGAACAGCCCCGCTCACTTGCGGATCGATCAACGGACAATCGGATGTGATGCGAATAACGGTAGTCGCGTCGGTCGCGTCGGCCGCCAGCGCATATCGGCGCAAGACATCACCTTCCGGTCCGCGCACGAGGCTCACATCCGGAAACTGTCCGACAATGTCAGCAATAGGTTCATGGACATCACCTTCCGGCGCGGTGATGCAAACATGATCCACACCGGGGGTTGCGCTTGCCCGTTCAATCACACGATTCAACATAGGAACGCCCGCGAGCGGCAACGTGACCTTCCCCGGCAGCCGGGTCGAGGTCATACGTGCCTGCATAATAACGACCACGCGGCCTGTCATGCAGCTACCGATTCCTCGACGGCGACATACCAGCCACCTTCAGCAGGCTTATACCCGGCACGGCAAAAAAGAGCATGTGACGCCGTGTTCTCGCCGGCAATCCAGGCCCAAATTGGTTGGCCATCTGCGAGATACGGTGCCTGTTCGAGCGCAGCGGCGGCAAGACCACACCCATGCAACCTCGGGTCCGTCAGGATAGAGACTTCATAGCCGGACCGGTCGCCGGAAAGCTTGTCGAGTCTCATCACCCCGACAGGTTCGTCATCGCGGATTACGACATTGAAAATACTCGTGCCACATGCGAGCTGGCCGTCCATCCATGCGGCGTGTTCCCTAGAGGTTGGGACATTGGTATTGCGAGCAAACGCGCGAGTCTCCGGATGGCGCTGCCAGGACAGAAGCAATTCTGTGTCTTCAATCCCTGCCCGGCGAAGCGCAACCGGCGCGCCGTCCCGATCCGTCGATCCCGCGGTCAGGGCGGCAACTATCCGAGCGGTCCCAAAACCGTCCGTGACCCGTGCGGCCGCGCCCGACGCTTGTATCCAGGCGGCTCGGTCGGAAAGAAGCGCTCCCGCAGCGTCGGCAATGGCCCGGGGTGTGACGCTGGCCGCAGGACCAAGGTCCTGACAGGCATTCATTGCTGCTGCCGCTTCTGTGCCTAGTTTCTGGTTGTCGGCGACCGTTGTGACGAGGCTGGGAAGACCCAGAACGGAGCGCTCAAGGAGCGAGATACCTCCCGCGCCGACCGCAAGATCAGCATCGGCGATGAGCTCTGTCATTTCCGCTGCGTCAATCCCGGTTCGGGCCGTAAACCCGCGCGCCACAACGTCGGCGGTTTGCTGTTCCGTCGGTACGACGGCAACGACCTCTACCGGGTCACCAATCAGGGTAACCCCCTCCAGTACGGTATCGAGAAGCTGTCGCTGGAGCGCAGTATCACCACCGCCTAGACTGACGATAATGCTTGGCTCAGAAGAATCACTTGCCGTCCGCGGGACCAACGACTGCCGGCGCTCGGGAAAATCAGTCGCGAGAACAGCGAAACCCGGGCCGGCGAATATGCGGCAACCAGACGGCACCAAGCCGGCATAATCCTCTGCCCGGCGCCCAACATTATGATCAATCAGGATATCCGCATCATGATGTCGGTCTGCAAGGTCATCGATCACTACGATGGTTTTCGCCCACGGTCGGCAAGCAGATTCAAACGTTGCGTCGATATCGTACCCATCAGTGACCAGCAACGTTACGCCACCCGGCCAGCGTTGAGACAAATCTATAGCTGATTCACCGTCTGTAGCAAATTCACATACCCACCCGACGCGGCTCAACCTCTCCGCCAGCGCCTTGCAGCGACGTAAGTGACCGAACCCGATCACGGCAGATGCCGCGCATCGGAAAACGGCGAATTTCTCAGACTGCGCGGTCATTCCGAAACTTCAATGTCATCCCACGACACGGGTGTGCCCCGTGTCACCGGACGCGCAACACGCCGGCCGAGAAGATTCTTGAGCTGGCTGGGCGGAAGCCCGTATCCCGGTCGGATCGAGCGCAGGTTATTTTCGGTCACCGTTTCTCCAGCCGCGAGGTCCGACACGAAATACAAAGACCTGCGCAGAAGCGACATTTCTTCTTCGCTTTTGGCCCGATCATAGCTTGCATGACCGAGGGCACTCCAGGCGGTCCGGCAATCTTTACAGAGGTGCGCCAATTCATGCGGCTCGAGCGAAAATGCCGCATCGGGGCCACCATCGGCGCGGGCAAGCGTCACATGTTTTTCGATGATACTGGCGCCAAGCGCGACCGCAGCCACCGCGACGGATGTACCGAGGGTATGATCACTCAGCCCGATCGGGATGCTGAACCGGCGGGCGAGATCCGGAATTGTCTCTAGGTTACAGTCTTCGGGAGGCGTTGGGTAACCACTTGTGCAATGCAGAAGAATAATCCCGGCACCGGTATCGCCCGCCGCATCGACGCCCGCGGTAATCTCGGCCAGATTCGCCATCCCGGTCGAGATGATCAACGGCTTTTTCGTAGCAGCAACGCGCTCGATCAGGCCGACATCGACAATTTCAAATGACGCAATCTTGTAAGCCGGCACATCGAGCGATTCCAAAAAGTCGACGGCGCTCGAATCGAATGGGCTGGAAAACATGGTGATTCCAAGTGACCGGGATTTCTCAAACAATCGAGGGTGCCAATCCCAGCTTGTGTGGGCCTCTTCATATAGATCGTAAAGCCGACGACCGTCCCATGCACCTTCCTCGATGGTGAAACCCGGACCGTCGTGATCCAGCGTAATTGTGTCAGCCGTATAGGTCTGAAGCTTTACCGCGTCGGCTCCGGCGGCATGCGCCGCCTCGATCAGAGCAAGAGCCCGGCCGATATCACCATTGTGATTGCCGGACAGCTCGGCAATCACATAAGGCGGATGACCCGGACCGACAGCACGGCCATCAATTTCGACAGACTCGACAACACGGTCAGTGAGAGGCGCTGTCATCGGCCCTCCGAAAGTTCCGAACTCGACGGAATATAATTATTGCCGTAACGGGCGCGATAGGCGGCCCCCGGCCCCAGGGAGACGGTCTCGTCAGTGGGGTCTTCCCGCCGAACTGCCAGTAGGTATTGTTCCGCCTCCGTCAGCTGGTCGATCGTCGAATTGCTCAGGTAGCGTTTCTGATTGAGAAGCTGAGCTATCTCGCGACGGCGGTAATCGACATATACCGAGCGTCTCTGAACGCCGGATATATTCGTCGCACCCCCGTGCCAGACCAGAGCGTTTGCAACAACAATCGAGCCCGGCTCAACTTCAACGCGAATTTCGTCGGGATGTCGTGACAACACATCAATATATTCATTAGGCCAGTCGAGCCGCCGATGTGTACCCGGAACAATGCGCAGTGCGCCACTCTCAACCTTCATGCCGTCCAGATAAAACCCGGCGAATACACAGTCATAGGTCGCGCCTTCATCCATACGGGGCAACCAGTCGATATGCAGTTGCTGTTCACCCCCCCCAGGCCTCGGGTTTCTCATATCGACCGCCGAACATTTAAACGGCGCACCGATAATATGGTCGACGGCGGCAAGAACTTTCGGGTGGCTTATAAAGGCACGAAAACGCAGTTCTTTTTCAAGCAGGTTCCCGATTCGATCCGAGCCGGGATCGAGAGGCTTTTCAGCGGTCACGGACGATTCCTTGCCCTCAATACCACCGCGCCAGCCCTCTTTGGCAACCAGCTCATCGATCTCGATTAACAGCGCTCCCAGATCGACATCTCTTGAGCGCCAGTACTCAGGGTCCGGCGGGATAACAAGAAAGCCCTGTTCGTCCAATGCCGTCCGCTCTTCATCCAGAAGCAAAGCGGGGACGCTGTCGAATGACTCCAGAATTTCTTTAATCGATGGAGAGCTCATATCGTCTCTTCAATTTCATCTAGTATGCCGGCGGCCTGGCATTTCTCCGCTGCTTCGCGCAGTCTTTCCATAGACGAGCCGCTGCGCCCGGCAATGTCGATCAGGTCGCGCTTGCCATTGGCGAGCGACAAAAGCCACATCAGATCTTGACGTTCCTGCTCAACCTGCCGCCGAGCGCCAACCTGCGGATACAGACCATATTTGGCGAGTTGTGGCTCACCGCACGCAACAAGATTGCGGTACTTAATATTATGTTCAAGTGCCATACAGACTGCCTCATAGATCGAGATGGTCTCCGACAATGCTGCAAAAGAAATAAAATCCTTGTTGTCCAGCGAGGTATGATATTCTGGCCGCTTGAAGAAATTCCCGCGCATCAGACAGCCGACCGGCAGTTCGAACCCAGGCGAACAATATTGCCGCTCATCGCTGCCCCAGGGATAGAAATCGACCACTTTGTGCTCCGCCCCACGCTCTCGGAGCACTTGCTCCGTTGCGCGGTCGATCGCGGTCTCACCGCCTACCGACCGCTTATAAAGCGGCGGCGCATCCATGCCTACACAGGTCGCGACCAGGCCCCCGACAAGATGCTGTTTGAAGTGTTCCCCGCGCTGGGCGAGATAGGCGACGGCACCGGCCGTTTCGGCAAGGAATGCGAAACGGTATGTCAGCCGTCGGTTTGGGAGTGCCGCGAGACGGCGATACAGAAATGTCGTAACCAGCGGGCCTGACAGTTCGTTATTTGCCATGGAAGGGTGGCAGGTATAGGTGGATATCAGAACTTCATTGGAAGTTTCACCCGGCAATATGGTCTCCGACAGGGTCATTGAACCATCGGAATCAAATGCGGTATCGACGACGACCTGATAGGTACCCTCAGGCAAGGCATCGCGCTGAACCTGGCTCAGACAGAAACCCCAAGTGTGATGATAGTAACTCGTGACGTAGGGAATGGCATCCGGCACATCGGGCAAACTGTGCAGATGTTCGTCCAGATCCGCACGGGAAAGCTCTCCCCGGAACGGCGCCGAGTACCCGACGAGGTGCAGATTATTTTCCGCCACGTCCAGAATACGCCGCCCTTCCGGGTCAATGACATAGGCTTCACGCTGCACCCATTCGGGCGGCACGGTCCAGTCGAATACCTGCGTACCCGCTGGCACCTCGATCCGCTCCAGCGGCAAATATTCGGCGAGGACATCGTGGGTCTTCCGCACACCCTCACCGGTCAGGCTGCGGTCGAGCGGCCACAGCCGGTCAAACAACCGTTCTAGTTCTATGATTTCGGTCCGGTTAGACAGGTTTCTAGCGACCTGCCGAAACTGCGTGATAGAGGGAATCTACGGCCTCTTCTGCGACCGGCTCATCTGTACCGTCAAGATACCAGACCATCATCGTGCCGTCATTTTCCACAATAGCGCTGTCCGGTTTTTCCCAGGCCGGATTCCAACGCATACGGTCCTGCAGTTGATAGCCCGATTTTAACAGAACGGCATTGTCGGACTCCCGACGGTCGATGATCGAGCCTTCGTAGAGCACAACCTTGCCGATATCACTCAACACCGTGTAACGCGGTTTGGCACGTCCAGAAAACTCGCCGCAGCTCGAAATCTTGTTAGCAAGGTCGAGCCCCTTGGCAATCGATGTCCGGTGGTGGGACATACCGCGCAGTGGAATGGCATGGAACAGATAGTGTGCCTCGATCCGATTCTGCCGTAACAGTCCGTATAGATCCATCAGGGTTTGCAGATCGTCATTCACCCCTTTGAGCAAAGGATTCTGATTGTAGACACGCACCCCGATGTCCTGAAGTTTGCGAATTGCCTCGACTGATTCCGGCCAGAATTCGACTGGGTGATTGACGTTGCAGCCAATCTCAAAACGCACATCGGGGTATGCAGTGAACAGTGCAAGGAGATCCACGTTAATTCGACGTGGATCCTGAAACGGAACACGGCTGCCAATTCTAATTGTCTGAATGTTGGGCGCGTGCTCGCGAATGCTATGCACCGTGTGACCAAGGAGCGGAAGCGACATCAACGGGTCGCCACCGGTAATCAGAATTTCGTCAAGATCGTCACACTGTCCCGGAGAACCGAAATAGCGCGCAGCGTGAACAATGTCATCTTTCTGCATCGTCTGTATGGGGTATTGTGCCCGGGTGCACCAACGGCAATGGGCCGCACATACGGTTGTAGGTTCTATAAGCGCAGTACGCCGATACATCCGTTCGATGCCCATCAAGGGCCGCCCTTCGAAGGACAGCGTGACTTCGGATTCGTAATGCCGCCGGCGTGAGTTAGCCTGCACCACATCTTCGACGGGATCCTTAACGTATTGGCGAGTGAGTGCGCGTACTTCTTGGCTGTGCAATCCGAACTGCTGAGCAGCCGAGGCAATCTTACTTTTCAGAAACGGCGAAATGAGTTCCTTGAACTCGCCCGTCCTAGTTCCAGCCATAATCCGAGCCTTTCAGATTGTTCATGCTAGCCTTAATCAATTGATTTTTCCATATTTTTTGTCGTGACATAAGTAATGATATCTCGCTCATCGAGCAGCGTGACAGCGTCGGAATGGGAGATTGAAAGCCCATAACGCTGTTCGAGCATGGCAATAAACACAAGATGCGAAAGCGAATCCCACCCTTTCGTATTGTCTGGCGTCGATTGCCGCGGCAGATCTTCAATAGGAATGTTGAAGGCTTCCGCCATCAGCGTTCGTAACTCTTCCTGAAGATTTTTGACTGAAATTGCGGTCATAATTGGGGATTTTCCTCTGATACCCGTTCGGCAAGTAGGGGGCGATCGATTTTGCCATTTGCATTTCGCGGTAACATTAGAGGCTCTATGATAAAATCTATCGGTACCATATAGCGCGGCAACCGGTCTTCGAGATGGCGGCGAAGCAGATCGTCGGTTACGCCCTCGCGCCCAGCGACAAAGGCGACAAGCCAAGCCTCGTTGGGTTTGCCTTTCGGTCCGCTCGGAACCACCGCCGCTTCAGCGACCAACGGGTGATTTTCAAGTGCGAACTCAACTTCTTCCAATTCTATCCGGTGCCCCCGAATTTTAACCTGCGTGTCGGACCGGCCCACAAATTCGTATACCCCGTCCGACCGAAGCCGAAGCAAATCCCCAGTGCGGTACCAAACCTGGGGCAGCCGGGAATGAAGCGGGTCTTCGACGAACCGGGCCTTGGTTTCGGCTTCATTAGACCAATATCCCGCAGACAGCTGTGACCCGTAATCAAAACATTCCCCGACACCGCCGGGTGGCGCTAACCGATTGCCATCCATCAACCTGACCCGGAAACCAGGCAGAACTTTGCCAACGGGAACCGGGGAATTAGGGTCAATATCCTTCGGCACTCGGTAGCAATGGCTAATTATCGCAGTTTCAGTCGTCCCGTAGACATTGTAGATGGTGGAATCGGGGACAGCGTCATACCAGGAACGAACAAGATTACCTGTGAGCATTTCGCCACCGAGGATCAAATGCTTTAGGGAATTCAACGCCGGATCACTGAGGCCACCGCTTTCGACGAGGCTGGCAATCGCGCTCGGCACTGAAAACCAGACGTTAGCCCTGGAGTTCTGCAAAAACCGAAGCGGGTTAATGCGAAAACTCGGTTTGTTGAATGGCACAATCGTACCTGCCCGCGACCAACCGTAGAACAAGTCGAAAAGCGATGGGTCAAATGTCAGGTCCGAATGATGAGCGAAACGGCTACCCTCCTCAATCCCAAAAACGCCATGGCAAATGTCGAGAAACTGCACGATGTTGCGGTGCAACACCATCACGCCCTTCGGCATGCCGGTCGAACCCGATGTGAAGATGATGTAAGCAAGGTCATCCGGACTTCGGCTGGTTACATCGGGTTTCTTGGTAAGGTGCGTTGCAAGATTGCTCTCACTTCCAATACTTTCCCCGGCATTACTGTCCTCACTACCAAGAACGAGCAACGGAATTTTCGGTCCTAGTGCATCGCGGATCGTTATGGCTTCGCCGATTGTCGACGCGTCGGTGATGATCGTCTTCGGATCTATTTTCTCAACCAACTGCCGCAAGCGCTCTTCAGGCTGGCCGGATCCAAGCGGGACCCAGCAGGCACCCGATTTCAAGATTCCGAGGACGGCGGCATAAGCCCCGGCGTTTTTTTCCATCAGGATACAAACCCGGTCGTTCGGTTCGACGCCGGCGGCAATCAGATAATGCGCGATCCGATTTGCATATGCTTCCAGGGCACCATAGCTCATCGTAGCGCCATCGTCATCGACAGCCACCGCATCCGGGGTGCGAGATGCGCTTTGCTCAAAGAAATGTTCCAGAAAAATCATTGCTGTTTACTCATGTCATTGGCAGTTCGGCATCATCATATGCTGGAAGCGACGCCAGGAAATAATGTAGGTCACTGGCGAGTGCTTTAAGTCCGGCCTGAACACATTGCGCTGCATCAAGCGCGCACGCAAAACCCCCGCCAATTGCCGCCTCGTGCAGAATATTGGCGTCACGGAGGAGCGTTTCAAAACCCGACAGGTCGTATTGGAGAGGTAAATGGGCATACCGGAGAAGCGCTGTAACAGGTAAATCCAGTTCGATACCGTCGCGGAAGACCGGGATTTGGAAATATTTGACGTAGAGATAAGGCACGCCTGCACGCTGTTCTATGAAGCGCACCAAAGTCATCCGCTGAAACTCCGATCCGAGCAGCAGGATCTTTGCCCCCGCCTCGACTGTTCGTTCCCAGGCTGAGCCGGCGCCGAAGGCAGACGCGTTCGAGCCGATACAGATATTCTCCGCACCGGGCCCGACGGCCGCCAGACTGAAGGTCGGATTGGCAGAACGAAGCGCATCGGGCCTAGCAGCGAGGGCGGCGCTCAGAATACCCAACTCATGCGCGACTGGGGATTTTCTGGTATCGAACGGAATATTGTCGTTCGAATAATCGTAACAGGGAGCAAGTACCGCGAGGGTTCCTTTCGGCCCAAGGTAATCCAGTAGACCGGAGATCACACGGTCCGGTATTTCCCGCGGGGGACATCCCGCGAGCATGCCAATATGCAGCAGCGAACTATGCATCAGCACGGTATCGCCAGCGACGATTCCGATACTGGCAAGCGAATCGCTAAGCTCACCCAGTGTGAATTCTGCTACCGGCATATCAGAATAACTTCATTGTGAGCCGCATATAGATTCGGCAATATGCCGGTAATTTCCAGGGATCCAAATATCTTGACCGACTATCTATACGAATCTTGTGATTTTTCGCCAGAGTATCGCGACCGCCTTATCGAGATGATCCGCCAAAACACCAATGTTGAAATGGGCGGTTACCGGCTGTTTGACGGCACCTATGCCCATGCAGTTCAAATACCTGAAGAACTGGCCGACTATATCCTCTGCCTCAAGGCGCATGAGCGCGACGCCGGCCCGCTGAAGCGGATGCTCGAGGTCGGATTTGCATCGGGTATTACCAACACAATGCTCAACAAATTCTTTGGCTTTGACGAAATCGTTGCCATTGATAGCCTCGAGGGGCCGTCTTACGGCGTCAATTTCTGGGCTAACCTGCGGTTCAAAAATCTGACGCTGGTATGTGGTGACTCGACGACCGACCGGGCGATTTCGACAGCCAAGGCACTGGGCCCATTTGATCTGATGTTTATCGATGGAGATCATTCCTACGAAGGAGTCACCCGCGATATCGAAAATTTCTCGCCGATGCTTTCCGAGAACGGCCTGCTGACACTGCATGACATCGTCACCGAAGGCACCGGCGTGCCGCAGTCGTGGGTGGAATTGAAAAATTCGGGTCAATGGACGACCCGCGAATTTGTCTGTGATTTATACCAGCGGCCCTTCGGAATAGGGGTTGCTTCCCGATCCTGATCACCTTCCTGCCGGCTCAAACGCCATAGTGTGCCTATCAGCGCCAACCGGGAAAACCGGCGGGTGCGGGCAAATTGATGACGCCAGGCCGCAATGGTATCCACGACCTCGGGGCTGCGCCACCAGGTCAGAACATCCGCCCAGATGTCATTAACATGCGCCGCCGCAGAAACTGCGTCGCTATATAGAATTCCAGCTTTTTCGAGGCCAACAAAATATGGCTTCGCCTCGGGGCATAGCGGCCAGTCTGCGGGGTTCCAGAAACACACCATCGGCACATTCGCAGCCACCGCAATGTGCATCGTGGTACCTGGATGGTCGATCACCAGCAGACGGCTGTTCAGCATCGACCGGTGAAAGTCGTTGTCGATCATACCGACCGCGGGAACATGACGCTGTATGTACGTTTTTTCCTCGAAATCACAGGCATCGCGCGTATAGGGCCGATACTGTGCCTGCGCGCGGATATCTTCGCGAAGAGCGTTAAGAAACGCGACTTTGTCCTGCCGATATTTAAGCATCGCCCGCGGACGGGGCACGCAGTCGAAACGCATCCCATTCGCAGCCAGCCGCGCGCCGACCATTACAAGCATCGATGTTGTTGCGCGGTGCCGGTTCCGGACATTGCTCAGGGCCGGTGCGATGTGCGGTAGACAACGCCCCGGCAACCCAGCCTGTCGCTCCCACCCCCAAGTCAGGAACGCATGGTCGTCAGCATAAGTCTGGCGATTCCAGGGGACCGCAGCCGTTGTTCCCTCCCAACCACCATGCTGTGTGTTGACCAGTCGCTCACCGGCCATCAGCGCGTGCGCGGCGATCATCCGTGCCTGATCCGACGGCGCACGTGTATTCGCGACATAGAGCCGGCCGGGGACATAACGCAGAGCGGACGCAGCTGAGTCCAGCGACCGGAACCCCGCGCCGCCAATGCTGTCGGGAATAGTCTCCGCGAGAAACCAATCAAGGAACGCCAGATAATCCGGCGGAAAGGCACCGTCCTCGAGCGATGCCACCACCCTGTCCCTGTTCTCTGCGGCAGCGCGGCGCGGCAACAGCGCGACAAGCGCAGAATAAAGTGGCTTGCTCAAAACAAGGCCGGGTAGATGGTCCACGGCCATACGCGGCAGCAGCCTGCGGACAAGGGATGTCTGTACAGGGGCAGATTCATCTGTGGGCGTATCGTGGGCCGGAACAACGTCCTGCTCAACCAGCGTCCAGGCAGCCGGACACAGGCGGCGGAGAATCCGGCTGTCGAGCGCCAGCTGGAATTCCGAATCGGAAATCAGGCGCGACATGAAATCTGGGAACCCCGACGACCTTGGAAATTGTGCATCGGAACAAACCGGGACGTCCATCGACACATCGCCGTATCGGGCGATCAGCTCTTCGGCGTTGCGCCACCGCGCCCATGTCGCCATGGCTACAAGCGATATCCATAGATTCAGGTACCTGCCCCAGAAAACCTCCGGCCGGTCCAGCCCATGGTGGAGGTTCAGCCGATCTGCCCACCGTGCGACCCGGTCGTCGGTCAGCGCTGCCGTTTTGATTTCGGCAGCGACCAGTTTTTTGGGGGTATCGAAAGGTTCGATGAACTCAAGGGATTCCCAACCAGGGTGGCTTGCTTCCCGCCCCGCAAAACACCACGGCCCCGCGGCAATATCCAACTCCGGATCGAAATCCCCGGCGACAGGACCGACGAACAGACGTCTGTTCACTGTAGAATATCCGCGAACGTATCCGCGACCCAGGCAATATCGCTTTCATCCATTCCAGCGAAGAAAGGGAGCGACAGGCATTGCCGGTAAAACGCGTCGGCGCCTTTCAATTCCGGGGTCTGGTGCGCGCTGCGATAGTAGGGGTGGTGATGGACGGGGATATAATGCACCTGCGTGCCAATGCCACGATCGCGCAGCGCAGTCATCAGCGTTTCACGATTTATTCCCGCACTGTCGAAATCGATCAGCACCTGGTAGAGGTGCCACCCAATGCGGGCATCGGTGACCTGGCGTACAGGACGGAGTACGGGCGCAAACCTGGTGAGCGTCGCATTATAAACGGTCCGCAGATTTAGCCGCTTTTCCACGAGCGAATCCAGCCGGCCGAGCTGTGCCAGGCCAAGCGCGCAGTGAATATCGCTGACCCGGTAGTTATACCCAAGATCCTGCTGCTCGCAGTACCAGGGACCCTGCTCCGGTCCATCGACGAAATCCCCTACGTCACGGGTAATGCCATGGGTGCAGAACAGCCGCAGCCGTTTAGCGAGTTCAGGGTCCTGCGTTGTTACAGCACCCCCCTCACCCATGGCGATCGTCTTCGCCGGGTGGAACGAAAATACGGTCATGTCGCTGAATTCGCACCCGCCGACCGGCTGACCATCCGGTCCCGGGTTAACTGTCCCAAGAGCATGCGCCGCATCCTCGATGACGGCGACACCTCTTTCACGGGCAATCGCGCTAATCGTCGGCATGTCACAAGTCTGCCCGCCAAGGTGGACCGGATACACCGCCCGTAATGACGGCCCCGCCCGCTCGATTGCTGCTTCGAAATCAGAAGGCCGCATCAGACCGGTTTCGGGGTCGACGTCGGCAAAAACAATTTTCGCACCGGTAGAGCGGGGACCGTTTGCCGTCGCAGCAAACGTAAGTGCCGGAGCAATGACCGAATCATGATCGGTCAGACCCAGCGCAAGCGCCGTAAGATGAAGCGCCGCAGTACCGGAGGAACACGCAACAACGCTGCGAGCGCCGACACGGGCGGCAAGCGCATCTTCAAATGCCGTAACCGCCGGACCCGTTGTCAGATAATCGCCACGCAACACATCAACCACAGCCGACACATCCGCGTCTTCAATCATCTGGCGGGTATAGGGCAGAAATTTTTCCATCGGGTACCGCCGAATACCTATTTTTTCTCTAACTTCTGAAGCAACGTCACAAAGCTGGCGGCGTCGAGCCATTCGTCATTCGTATTACTTGCATAGGCGAATCCATCGCCAACCTGTCGACCACCCTTGGCGGTGAAAGGCTCGTTCCTCCAGAACTGAAACGATGGCGCGATGATATAGCGGTCATCGAGCTCCCAGGTATGCCGTGCATCGTCATCGGTAATCATGATCTCATGAAGTTTTTCCCCCTGTCGTATGCCGACCACTTCTACGGGAACCCCCGGCGCGATCGCTTCGGCAAGGTCTTCAATCTTCATACTGGGAATTTTTGGTACGAAAATTTCACCGCCCTTCATGCTTTCAAGACTCGATAAGACGAAATTGACCCCCTGGTTAACGGTGATCCAAAAGCGGGTCATTCGCGGGTCTGTAAGCGGGATACTCGTGGCGCCTTCACCAACCAGTTTTCGATAGAGCGGGACGACACTGCCACGCGACCCAACGACGTTGCCATATCTTACAACCGAGAAAACAGTGCCGTCGTCGCCAGACAGACTATTCGCCGCAACAAATATCTTGTCGGAAGCAAGCTTGCTTGCGCCGTAAAGGTTAATCGGGTTCGTCGCCTTGTCCGTAGACAATGCGATGACTTTTTTGACCTGCGCGGCGAGGGCGGCACGAACAACATTTTCTGCCCCGAGCACATTCGTGTTGATGCATTCGAACGGGTTGTACTCCGCCGTCGGAACCTGCTTGAGCGCAGCTGCATGCACAACGATATCGACGTCGTTCATCGCCATCTCAAGACGACCACGGTCACGAACATCGCCGACAAAGAAGCGCATGAACGGAAAGCGCTCTATCGGGTAGGCGGCCTGCATCTCGCTTTGCTTGAATTCATCTCTTGAGAAAATGATCAAACGCTGTGGTGAGAAGCGTTGACTAACCATCTCGGCAAAGCTCTTACCGAAAGTGCCGGTGCCGCCGGTGACCATGATGCTGACCCCGTCGAGGTTGGGCATTGATTGATCGAAGGTACGGAGGAGGGGGCCATCTGTCATTTTCGTGTCTTTTCCGCAGGTATATTCCGGTGGGTAAAAAGCCGCACTTATGCAGGCATCGCGCCGTTAAAAACCCCCATCTGTTTCAAAAACAGAAGAGCCGAATAACAGCCAATCAAAACAGTGAATAGCGAATCGAACGCAGGCGCCGAGATAGATCTAAAGAGGCGACGCTCGACGATAACGAAAACGCCAGCGGCAAGTGCGGCATACCCAAACTGGCCGAGATGCATCACGTGGGGCGTTAAAATCGCAAGGATGGTCAACTGGATGGCTGCAAAACAAAGATAACAGAATGCGATGTTGCTCCGTATAGCGAGCCGGTCGGTGAGACTGTTGGCGGCGAATATGCCCAGCAAACCTCCTCCCAGATTCGACATGCCATGAATGACACCGATTAGGACCAGCCACAACTTTGGAAACCGCTTAATCGAATCTCGAAAGGGTCCCATCATCCTCGACGACACGCGGATGGGGACATATGCCAGCAAAATTATTGCAACAAACAAATCAAGCTTTACGTCCCAGCCCAAGCCAATACTCCCCACCAGAACAACAGCAAGCGGCATCAAACACCAGATTACAATACTCCGGATACGCTCCGGTTCGGGCAATTTCCCCCCGGTAACCTGCAACATGCTGACCATGATGGAAGCGGGCAGGAGAACCGCCAGGGTATCGACGAAAGGATAGCCGAGAAGGAGCAGTGTCGGTGTCCCATAAAACAGCAGCCCGATCCCGAATATCGACTGCAGAACGGCAAATACAAGGATGGTAGAAACTTCGATCAAGGTACGGCTATTCTCCACGCTACCGCAGTCCGGGTGAATCGCTCCGCCCGACCTGCTTTAGTTGTTGCGGCCCAAGACAGGCCGGGAAATCACACGTGCGCGCTGATCGAATCTAGCTGCACTTTGGCCCTAACCTGCCGGCCCATCAGGTCGACCAGAATTACAACCCGCTCATCGTCAGTTGCACTCTCGAACCGGCCAATATGATCTGCGAAGGCCCCCGAGATAATCTGAACCTCGGTTCCCTTCGCAAAAGGCACATTTCGGCCGGTAAGGATCAGGCCGCGATCATCTTCATTGCACCTGATCTCCTCTACAAGTCCGGTCGGCACCGGCACCGGGCCCCCGTCGGCGCAGATTAGATGCAGCACGCCGATAGTAGAATTTATCGCCCGCCATCGCTGATCAGCCCCAGGCATGGTGACAAAAAGATATGACGGAAAGAGGGGGCGCGGTTGCCAGCTTACGCGACGTGCATGACTGATCCGGCGAAGATATCGCGGCAGATACACTTCAAATCCTTGCCTCTGCAGATGATGCTGTGCCTTTGTCTCGGCATTTGCATGCGTTCTAGCAACGTACCAGCGACGGGATGATGTGACGTCAGCCGGCGACTCAATCAAGGGTCAGCACCGGCGGCTTGCGCGAAACTTTCAGCATCGGGGCAGTTAGAACGCGATCCGGTGGAATTGCGTCTACAAAAACCTCAAATACTCGCTGTGCATTCTGGATGTCGGTCACTATCACAGCGTTTATTTTTGCTAGGTCGGTCAGTCGGTCTACCACAGGAAGTCCGGCAAAGCTCGTCGGCGCCTCCCTGCCCACGGACGTATTGATTACGCCGACAATCTCAACCTTGGAATCCTCGCGAAGGCACAGCGTAGCGATCTCGGCCAGGTCGCCCAAACCGGCCAGTGCAACCCGATTCCAGCGCCTAGTTTCACAGATTTCAAAAAGTTCGGCACATTGTTCGCGCGCTGAACGGAAAAAATTGAAGGAGATAGACAGGTATTCCGCGGTGAGGCGGCTTTTTTCGGCAAATCCCTGCGGTGTCAGGTAATAGGCGTAGCGATTTGCCGGAATCTGGCGAACTTTGATGAAGCCCTTGCGCACGCAGCGTTTCAGATACGCGTTCGTCAGCCCCAGTGCTATTCCGAGCTCCTTGGAAATCGCCCGTTGGGTGGCACGGTCGTCGCCTTCAATAACGCTCAGCACGCCAAGCGTGATCGCCTCCGGGCTGGTTTCACCATTGTTCCTAGAAGAGCTGCGGGCCATTGTTGGGATTCGCGTTGTGAACACATACCGTTCAATTTGCGAACATCCTACCGTTCATTTATTGAACGTCAAGCGGAATTTTTGGGGAAATCCGCGCCGCCTATGCAGATTCGCCCGCTCCCGTGTATGCTGACCGCCCCGGCCACAGGCGTAGCGATCCCTGCAGAATGTCCGCAGTTTCGGAAGAATCCCCCCCAAACGACCCACCTGACCTTTCCGCGCGTCATCGCCGTCTGGTTTGGGCGGGTTTGTTGGTCTGGGCATTCTGGCTTTCCATCGAGTATCTAGCGTTTGGGAGATGGTCCTACGCTTTGCTTTTCGATTTCGGCGATTCCTTCATTCCCTATTACCTCAGCGAAGACAGGCAAGGTTTCTGGTCCCTGACCGGCGGTTGGGAACCCCGAATGCTCGCTGGGCTGGATTCCGCGGCAAACACTATCAGCCAGTTCCGCTTGACGAACCTGCTGTCGTCTATCATGCCGCTGTGGCTGGCGGTGGGCCTGATCACCTTCGTTCAGCGCGCGGTCGCCGCGGTGTTTATGTACCGGCTGGTGGTCGATGTGGCCGGCGGCCGGTCCGCGATCGCCTTTGCGATCGCCGCAGTCTTTGCGGTCGGCATTGGACCGGTGGGCGCCGAATCGGATTTCGGTTTCACCCACAATATGGGTTTCGGACCCTGTTTTCTGCCGTTGCTGCTGTGGATGCACTGGCGTTATGCGCTGGATCGTCCCTGGTTGACGGCCCTGCTGTATTTTGTACTCGGCGCGCTTATTGCCATAGCGACTATGTTTTTCATCGCCGTGTTCGCACTGCTCACCTTCGGATTGATAGTGGCGGCCTCCACACCGGTGGCGCATTGGTGGCGCCTATTGCCCGGAATGATGGCTCTCGGCTTCGGTTATCTTCTGGCCGAGTTTCCGAACGTTATCGCGCTGGGTGCAGACTGGCCCGACGTGCACCGACTGCAGAACCCGCCCATCCCTGCCGCCGATCGATGGCAGACAATGCTGAACGCGCTGACGGAACTGGCGGTTTCCAATGCGGTGGCCGTTCTGGCAGTGACCCTGGGTCTGATTTTCGCGCGGAAGACCCCATTATTCGCACCTATGGCGGCGGTGCTGGTCGTTTGCCTGGCGATCCTGGCGCTGGACGGGGTCGTCGCCTCCATGGTTCCCGAGAACGCAACACTGATGAATTTCAGTTTTTGCCGTATTTCGTTTACCCTTCCTTTCATCCTATTGTTCGCGGCGGCGATCGCCCTTTCCGGCCTCGCCAAAAATTCCCGGCAGTTGACAGTCAGCATCCTGACGGCCGGTCTGCTGCTTACCGCGGTTGCTCTGGATGCCAAGGTCAAATTCGCTAATCTGCGCTATTACAGTCACGGATCGACTTACGCCGTGATGTACGATCAGGCGCCCATGCAGCAGGTCGCAGCGCTTCAGGGAAAAGACGATCCGTTCCGTGTTGCAACGCTCTATGTGAAGGACGTAACCCACCTGAACCGATCTAGCTTTCCATGGGGGTACGGACTGGAGACCGTGGACGGATACGTGAACGCCTATCCTCGGCGGTATCAGGAGTTTTGGGTCGAACTCATCGCCGGTGTGAAGGGCAAGGTCGAATTCGACTACGAGAAGATGCGCGACTGGGGCAACCATCTCTATCTGATTGCCCCGGGTCCGGACTGCCGGGCGGTGACGCTAGAAGAATCTGCAAACCTGAACATGCTTTCCCTGCTGAACGCTCGGTTCGTCGTGTCGCCGTGTCCGCTAAAAGACGACCGACTTCGTCTATTTGCCGAAAACCGCGATGGGCCTGGCCAGAAGTGGCACGATTTGTCGAACAGGGAGAAATTCCTATCGATATTCCGAAACGAATTTCCCTCCCGGGAAATTTACATCTACGAAAATCTCCGCGTGCTGCCCCGCTATTTTCTGGTCAGCGGTGCGCGGCTGTTCGGTAAGCCGGCGGACGCGCTCAAGGCGCTCGGCCAGGCCAATCTTCGAACGTTACAGCGTCAGGTGTTTGTCGCGCGAAGCGATGCGCCGGCTGACGGGCTTCCCGGCCCGGGAGCCAGTGATGCGCCTCCCGGCGAAATAAAAATTCTGTCGGCTGAGCGCGGGGAAATCACGCTCGCCGTTGATACCCCGCGGCCCGGGATTGTGGTCGCGGCGAACAATTACAACAAGCGCTGGACGGCCACCGTGAACGGCGCCGCCGCGCCTTTATTCCGTGCTAATCATACGCTGCAGGCCGTTGTGGTCGGCGCCGGCCGGTCAGAAATCGTCCTTAAATACCGCACGGCACTCTCGAAACTGATAGGCCGCTAAGCCGGCCGCACCTGCGGAAAGGCGCGCCGCCAAGCGCGGAAACACATCAGGTTATATAGAATACGGTAATTGTTGCTTCGGCCTTCCATGTGATCCGCTAACAATGTTTCCGCCACATTAAAATCAATCAGCCCGTCCGCCTCCCATTCCGCCGGTGCCAGCAGATCGGTCATGCGGGTCCGCAGTGCCGATTTCAGCCAGCGAGCAAGCGGGAACGTAAAACCCTGCTTTTTCTGCCGGACGACGTCGCGGGGCAGTCCCCGACGCGCCGCCACTTCGCGCAGCAGCCATTTCAGATTGCCGCCCCGCTGTTTCATATTTTCGGGCAGCCCATTGGCGAACGTGATCAGGTCGGGCGACAGAAAAGGCGCACGGACTTCAAGCCCGAACTGCATCGCCGCTCTGTCGGTGTGCATGCAGACGAACTCCGGCAGAAAGACCTGCTGATAGTAATGCAGGAATCGGTTTATTGGCGTTGACCCGTCTAGCGGCTTTAGAAGTTCAACCACGGGGTTAAGGGCCGAGCCAGCCGCGCCTTCCCGATCGAAAAGCGCGTCCGGGCACAGCCGTGCCAGATCTTCCGGGTCCATGGTCGACAGCCAAAGCGCGAACTGCGCGTCATTTTTGGCGGGGAATCCCCGCAGATAGGACTGCGCCTTGAACCGAAGCCCCAAATAGCGATCATTTTCCGGCACCGCACCGGTCAGGCATTTCAATATACTTAGAGCAAATCCGGGCGTTCGGCCCAGATAACGGGCGGCGTTTAGTCCTTTGAACGGCAGGTAGCCGGCAAATAATTCATCCCCACCGTCTCCGGCCAGGGCGACGGTGAGATGCGGGCGGGCGGAACGCGCCAGGAAATACGCGTTCACGAACCCCGGATCGCCATGCGGTTCGTCCGCGACCGACAGAACATCGTCCAGCGCCTCGGTGACGGATTCCGTATTCATGTTGAATGCTTCATGGTGCCGTACGCCAATCTGTGCGGCGACGTCATTGGCTTTACCGCCTTCGTCAAAATCGGCTTCGCTCATCGAGACGGTGAAGGACCGGATGTCCGGGTTCAAGTCGTGGCAGAAATCCAGAATGAGGCTGCTGTCGATCCCCCCGCTCATGAACACGCCATAAGGCACGTCGGATCGCATTGCGCGGTCGCACGCGGTGGAAAACAGGGTTTCGAAATGGGCGACTGCTTCGTCGTCTGAAATATCCAACCGGTCCGCACCGGGGGTAGAGTGCCAGTACCGTTTCTCCGATGCCGTCCCGTTGCTGAATTCCATGATGGTGCCCGGCAGCAGCTTCTGGATGCCATCGACCGGGGTATCGCCCAGCGCATAGTATCCCTTCATCAGAAATCGCGCGAAGGCGTCTCGATCCAGTTTCCAGTCGAACTGGTCGAGCCCGACCAGAGCCCGCAATTCCGACGCGTACACAAGGCCGCCGGGATAGCTGAAATAGTAAAGCGGCTTCTGGCCCAGCGGATCCCGGAACAAAAGATGGCGTCCAGTTTTGCGGTCGTAGAAGGCGCCGGCGAACATGCCGTCCAGCCGGTCGAACGCGCCGTCACCCCATTGGATTAGCGCCGCGAGAAGGACTTCCGTATCGCTGGTTGTCCTAAACGCGTGCCCCTGCCCGGCCAACTCGTCGCGCAGTTCCAAATAGTTGTATATCTCGCCATTGAACGAGAGAACATAGCGTTCGCTGGCATCGGTATAGGGTTGATTGGCGGAATTAGATAGATCGATAATGCTCAGGCGCTGGTGGCCCATGAACACCCGGTCGTCTGACCAGGAAC
This sequence comes from Rhodospirillaceae bacterium, assembly GCA_002724635.1. GTDB lineage: Bacteria > Pseudomonadota > Alphaproteobacteria > UBA6615 > UBA6615 > UBA8079. Next base: position 9,045 of record PBPM01000012.1, on the reverse strand, counting down.
CGCTGCTGTCGGGGCCGCGATGGGCGAGCGTGTCCCGCATCGCCAATACATCATCGATTTGTGGTACTCTTAAGGAAGAGGCAGAAGAGGTTGGATGCGTTATCCAGCCAAAGACGCCGCACATAGAATTTCCTTTTCGTGGGCTGCCGCTTGCGCCGAGGAGAGCGGGTGCCAAGGGTTGACTTGCCTCGAATTAGGCCGGAGTTTCCATCGCTGACAGCTTCCCTATAGGCTCAGTCTTTTCCCATGAACGACTTTGAATATCAACTGCGTTTCGTCTGTGACGCGGCCTGGCGAATGGTCGAAATGCAGGATCGCGACGCGCTTTCGCCTAGCCACGGTTGTTTTCACTACGCCTATTGGCGGGATAAGACATCTGAATTTCCCGACGCCCGGTTTCAGGAAGCCGGTGCGGCGGTCGGGCTCCTCTCGCTTTCTCGTTTCGACGATACGCGCGGACCGAATGGCCTGCCGGCGGCCTCCGAATTGTACCGGTCATTTTCGGCGGCCCTTCGTTTCTGGGAAGCCTCACAATACCCGGAGGGCTGCTGGGACGAATGGTACAAGGGCGAACGCGGTTTCGCGGCGACGGAATTCACCATGATCGCCTACGGGCTGGCGTCCCGGTATCTCGGCGAACAAATGGATTCACCGGACCGACAGCGGTTGGCTGACACCATGTTGAAAGCCGGCCGGTGGCTGGCTCCGCGCCATGACCGGGTAAAGGCAAATCACGAAGCCGCTGCTGCTGCTGCGCTAGCCCTTGCATGGGAGGTCACGGGCGTTACTGAATTTCGCGACGCGGCCCAGGAAAAAATTCAGGATACCCTTGCCCGGCAGACCGACGAAGGCTGGTTTCCCGAAGTCGGGGGCATGGACCTGGGGTATTGCTCGGTTCTACTGGACTATGTGATGATTTATGTCGATGTCACCGGCGACCACAGCCCGGTTCCGGCGATGGCACGGCTGGTCGGATTCATGCTGCCGTTTATTCATCCCGATGTGACGGTGTCGCCCGAGGCCGGGTTGTGTCTCAACCCCTATGTGAGCCGTCTGGGTTTTTGCCTGCTCGCGGCGCAAGGCGATCCGACCGCGGCCGCTATTATCGCGACACTGAAAACGACCAGCCCCGGGCGGGGAGCGCTTTCCACCTTCCTTGCTGACGATTTGCGGCTGCTTCGCTGGAGTTACCTTCCCGTTGTCACCGGCTTTGTATACCCGGCGGATAGCACAAAGGGCGCCAGTTCACTGGCGGATTTTTATCCGGCCGGCTGGACCGTCCGGAACGGCTCCGCGATTGCAGCGCACCATTCAGAAGGCCATCATGTCTACTTCTCCGTCGCGGGCGGCGGTGCGGTGCGAGTCTATATGAAAGAAGAGCTGATTTGCGAAGATCTGGGCGTCGATATCGTTTCAGGCGATAGCAGTTGGGGCAGCGCCGGGTACCAGGCGGACCGGTCGATCGTCAGAACCGACACCGGTGTTGGGTTTGAATCGCCGATGAGTAAGGCGGCTTTTGTTTATCCGGGATTTCTGCCGCGGCTCATACTTCGTCTGGGAAGTATCACACCTGTAACCTCGCGCCTGCTGCGACGGGCGATTGACCGGTATCGATTGCGAAACTCGACTGCGATCAATCAGTCCGCGGCACCAGTCGCCGGAGGAGGTAGCAGGTTTCTCTTCGCGCGAGAGGTTTCCGTCGATGGGGCGGTGGTGGAAATAGTCGATCGTATCGTCAGTAAACAGGGGGCCATTGGATTCGATGAGCTAAATTTCAAACTCTCGTTTTCCGGGGAACGGTACACGCCGCCTGCTGACACCTGGCGGGAGAGCGCGGTTCGTATCGTCAAACGCATTTCTGTCAGCAACCGTGGGGCTGAATTCTATGTAAGGGTTTTACCCGGCACCGGCGATTCCGCCGAATGAAGACCTCATACACTAGCCTGGATCGCTTCACATCGGGTGAATATGAATTCGACCGGCCGGACCGGTTTCGTCGTCTTGTCGAAACTGTCCAGCGGGACGGAATCGTGGCGCGTGGCGCCGGGGTTTCCTACGTCGCGGCAAGTTTTTCGCCAAAGGCGGTGAGTATCGAAACCGCGGCCTTCGACCGGATTCTTGCGTTCGATCCCGACCGTAGCTGGATTGAGGTCGAAGCTGGCGTGTCCCTGGGCAAGCTGTTTGAATTTCTGACGCCCAGGGGATTTCACATTCCGATCCAGCCAGGTCATCCCCAGGTCACCATCGGCGGATGCGTGGCGGCCAATGTCCACGGCAAAAACCAGTATTCCGACGGAATCTTCGGCAGCCTTGTTCAGGAACTGACGCTGTATCACCCCGATCACGGTGTCGTCCGGGCTTCTCCCACCGAAAATGCGGAGATTTTCGATCTGACCGTGGGGGGGTATGGTTTGACCGGTATCATCCTGACCGTACGGATCGGCATCGCGAAGCTGGCGGGCGCGGCGGTCCGGCAACGGAATTTTCGTGTGGACGGCCTTCTGGCAGCTTTTCGCGAAGTGGACCGGCTGAAGCAGGACCACGACCTGATTTACTGCTGGAACGATCTTTCCCGCCTCGGAAGAAACCGGGGTGCCGGAGTTGTCGTCACCGGGAGTTATGTGGCAGGTGACTCCGGCGGCAAGGCGGAGACGAATTACAAACGCCTCGATCCGTCGGCCAAGAAACGGCTGCGTCCTAACGTTTTTACGGATAAGGCCATGCCCTGGGTGAACCGGATATACGCGCATCAGAACCGGCCAGCGTCGAAACCGGTCGATGTGCCGCTGTTCCAGTTCAATTTTCCAGCTGTCGGTAAGGAATTCTTTTTCGATTTCTTCGGCGACACGGGTTTCGTCGAATTGCAACTGTTACTTCCGAGCGATGCTGTCGAGGCATATGTCGAAGACTTTCTCTCTCTTCAGGAAAGCCATGGCCGGCCTATCGCGCTGACAACGATAAAGGCCGTTCGCGGCGATCAGCGGCTTCTTCACTTCAACGGAAACGGTTTTAATTTTACGATCGAACTGCGGAATTCGCCACAAAACATCGCGTTTCTGAACAATCTCGATGACCTTAATTGCCGCTATGGTGGGATCACGAACATCATCAAGGATTCCCGTTTGCGGCCTGAAATCGCCGAACGCCAGTACCCGGAAATAGACCTGTTTAGGCAGCGATTACGCACATACGATCCCCGGCGCCGGTTTTCATCCGCGCTTTCGGAAAGGCTCTTGCTATGAAATCTGTCGTTGTCGGAGCATCCGCAGGGTTGGGCCGTGCGCTGGCGGAAGAGCTGGCGGAGCGGGGCCACGCGCTGGTTTTGATCGCGTCCGACCAGCAGGATCTCGATCCGTTGGCCCGCGATCTGGCCCTTCGGTTCGATGTGGAAGTCGCGCCTGTCGCTTTCGATCTTCTCAGCGTCGATCCCGCTGCTGTGCGCGATGCCGCTGTCGGGGCGCTGGGCACTATCGACAATTTATTCTTGATCGCCGGTCTGTCAACATCGGAGGACGCTGGACCGTTACCCGATGCATTGGCCGGGCAATTGATAAACCTGAATTTTACGGCGGCGGTACGGGTCATTAACGCGTTCCTGCCCGACCTTGAAAATAACCCGGCCGGAAACATCGTCGGGATCGGTTCGGTCGCCGCAGCCCGGGGAAGGCGCAATAATTCGGTTTATGCGTCCGCAAAGCGGGGGCTGGAATTCTACTTCGAAACACTGCGCCATCATCTGGCCCGCCATAGCTGCCGCACGCAGTTTTATCGCATGGGATATATCGATACCGGGATGACGCTTGGCCAAGCCCTGCCTTTTCCCGCGATTCCACCCCAACTCGCCGCCCGGAAAATCTGCAATAACCTGGGCCGCGATCAAGGTATGGTTTATATGCCGGCCTGGTGGTTTGCGATCATGACCGTGCTGAAATTTCTTCCCTGGGTAATATTCCGCAAGCTCAATATTTAGTCGCCATCACCACGAATTCGCTAGCCAGCCGAACAATCTACCTAGAAAATTTCGTGAGATTCATTTATCAATCCCTTTGATTGGCCCTATCTCCATGAAAACCACAGGGTTTTTACTTTGATGCAGACGGAAGCAGCCGCACCGCTGAATTTCGACGAGGCACTGGCGGAAGCCGAAAAGCAAAAGATTTCAAAGGCGATTAGACCCGACCGGTCGCTTGTCGAGCTTCCGCTGCGCCTGGGTGATCCTAAGCGCGTTCTTCTGATCGTGCCACCGGGTACGGTAGAGGAATCCTACGGCCGGCTTTCATCGGCTGCGGGCGAATTGCCGATGCTCGGTCTTGCCTATATCGCTTCCGCGCTCCGCGATCAGGGCCATGTCGTTGCCATCATCGACTATGAGGTCAACGACTGGCCCATCGACCAGGTTGAGGGCGATATCCGTGACTTCGCGCCGGATGTTGTCGGGATGACCGCCTATATCACTAATATGCGCCGATGTGCCCGCGTCGCGTCGATCGCCAAGGATGTCAATCCAGACATTGTCACCATCCTGGGCGGGCCCCAGGTTACGATTTTCCCCGATGAAGCCTTCCATGCCGATTCGATCGACATGATCGTGCTGTCCGAGGGCGAGATCATCATCCGCAATGTGATGAATGCCCTGGGTGATGAAGATGCGCTGCGCAAGGTAAAGGGAATCTGGTTCCGGTCTGCATCGGGCGAGATCGTAAAGAACTTGCGTGAAGGCCTTGTCGACGATCTGGATATTTTCCCGTCTCCGGCCCTCGATCTGTTTGAGATGGAAAAATACTACCCGCCTGCGCATATCCGGGGAAAGCGCGTTGCCCATCTTCTGACGTCACGCGGCTGCCCGTTCAAGTGCACCTTCTGCGAGACTAAGCTGACCTTCGGACGTAGTTTTCGCTATCACTCCACCGAAAAAATCGTGGAGGAGCTGGCGGACCTGGTACAGAAGGGCTACGACAGTTTTCAGTTCTACGACGATATTTTCACGGCGAACAAAAAACGGGTCGTCGATCTGTGTGAAGCGATTATCGAAAAGGGCTGGAAAATCCAGTGGATGTGTTTCACGCGGACCAACTGCGTGGATGGCGATATTCTGGCTCTGATGAAACGGGCCGGTTGCTACCTGATCACCTATGGTGGCGAATCGGGCGATGACGACCTGCTGCGCCTGATCAAGAAGGATTTGACCGTCGACACCAACTACAAGGGCATCCAGATGGCCCGCGATTTCGGCATCCAGACGATGTCGTCCTTCATGTTGGGCCTGCCGACTGAAACGCCTGAACAGACGATGAAAACCATCAATTTCGCCGTCGATAGCGGGCTGGATTACGCCGTGTTTCCTATCACCGAACCCTATCCGGGCACGGAGTTATGGGTCGATGCCCAGAAATACGGGCGCTTCGACGATTCTGGGAAATACCAGAACAACCTGCTTTCTGAAAACTCGGCTGTGTGGATCCCCAACGGGCGGACGCGTGAGGAACTGGAGACCATGGCCCAGACGGCAATGCGCCGCTTTTACTGGCGGCCTCGGTCGATCGGTCGCGCGCTGAAGAACTTCCTGCACCTGCCCTTTGGGCGGGCGACACGGTATCTCTGGGCCGGATTCAAGTACTTTATTGTGAATTCGTTCAAGACATCCCGCGCCGGCGCCCGTTACTAGTCCGCGTCTAAAAAACTGCTAGCGATCAGTTACGGCGTCTTGACGGCGGGTCTTCTGTTCGCGAACCGATGATAGCGGAAATCCGGTCGCGTATCTGATGATGCAGAATAAAATCGCAAACGAAGCCGGTTAGCATAATTACCACGCCGACCATCAGGGCGGTCAGGCTGGCGGCGAATAAAGGGCGGTTCAGCACCAGGTATTGCTCGCCGTGTCCAGTCCAGTAGAGGATTTGCTGATAGGCGAACCATCCCAACATCAACAGGCTGGGCAGGATAATGGCGCCGGCGACGACGCCGAAGAAATGAAGCGGCCGTAGACCGTATTTCTGGATAAACAGCAGCGACAGGAGGTCGAAAAACCCCTGGTACCGGAATGTCCGGTATTTCGACACGCCGTATTTGCGCGCGCTGTTGGAAACCGGCGCTTCAGTCACACGAAAGCCGTCAAGATGGGCCTGAACCGGGATATAGCGGTGGTAATCGCCGTAAAGGCAAATCGACGCCACAACTTCGCGGCGGAACGCCTTGAACCCGCAATTCAGATCATGCAGAGCAAGTCCCGTCGCCTTCCGGACCGTCCCGTTGAAAATTCGAGATCCGATCTTTCGGACCGTCTGGTCCTGGCGGCCCTGGCGCCAGCCCGTGACAAGATCGAAGCCTTCGTTCAGCTTTTCCACCAGCAGTGGTATTTCTTCGGGGTGATCCTGCAAGTCGCCGTCCAGTGTGACGACGATATCGGCGTCCACGTGCTGGAACCCTGCCATCAGGGCGAGCGATTTGCCGCTGTTGCGACGGAAACGGATGAAGCGGACGAGAGGTTTATCGGCCGAAAGCGTTTGTAGAAGATCTGCCGTTCCGTCCGTCGATCCATCGTCAACGATCAGAATTTCGAAGTTTTCGCGGTTTCCGAACTCTGCAAAAGTCTTCTCGATCCTTTCGCACAGTTCGGTCAGGTTGCCCGCTTCGTTATAGGCAGGAACGACAACGGCGTATGAGGTGGACAACGATGGCCCCCAGTTCGGTTAACGGTTCTTCATCGGACTAGTACATGCACTTCGGAAGGGGTCAATTGTTAATTTGGCCCTGTTGTCTGGCATTTGACGTGAACGGGGCGCCGCGTCGCAGATTGACACCCCCCGTCATTCGAAGTAGAGGGTCGTGGTTTCGCAAAACCATGGGTTCCCATGGATAAAGATAGTAAAATAGTGGTCGTCGGGTTGGGTTATGTCGGCTTGCCGCTCGCCGTGGCCCTGGCCCGAAGCTACGATGTAATCGGGTTCGATATAGATGCGGGCCGTGTTGATGAATTGCTTGCCGGCGTGGACCGCACGCGCGAGGTGGAACCCGAAAAACTGCGCGACAGCACGCTGACCTATTCGGCGGATACGTCGGATATCTCGGGCGCCAGTATTTATATCGTCACCGTGCCTACGCCCGTTGCCGCCAACAACCAGCCCGATCTCGGCGCCGTCCGCGGCGCCAGCAAGATGGTGGGCGAGATCCTGCAAAAGGAGGCTATCGTCGTCTATGAGAGCACGGTGTATCCCGGTATCACCGAAGACGTCTGCGGCCCGATCCTGGAACAGGCATCCGGCCTGACTTGCGGCAAAGATTTTTTCCTAGGGTATTCACCCGAACGCATCAATCCCGGCGACCGGGAACACACCGTGGACCGGATAACCAAGGTCGTCGCTGGCCAGACGCCGGATGTCGCCGATCTATTGTGCGAAATGTACAGCGCGGTCACTTCCGGCGGCGTGTTCCGGGCGGCGGATATCAAGACCGCCGAAGCAGCCAAGGTCATCGAAAACGCCCAGCGCGATATCAACATCGCCTTCGTGAATGAGGTAGCGACCATCTTTCACAAGATGGGCATTTCAATTCACGACGTGCTAGAAGCCGCCGGCACGAAATGGAATTTCCTGAATTTCCGGCCCGGCTTGGTCGGAGGACACTGCATCGGGGTCGATCCGTTTTATCTTGCCCACGCGGCTGTCGCCGTCGGGCATCATCCAGAAATCGTTCTTGCCGGCCGGCGCATCAACGATGCCATGGGGCCCTATGTCGCTGAATGCATCGCCTCCGAACTGGCCCAGCAGGGCCGCGGCGCGGGCGCCCGCGTTCTGGTCCTGGGTCTGACCTTCAAGGAAAACGTCCCCGATCTTCGCAATTCACGGGTCATTGACATCATCACAGCCCTGCAGGGGCGCGGATTTCAGGTCGAGGTCCACGATGCCTTTGCGGACGCGGAAGAAGCCCGCCACGAATACGATGTCGATCTGCTGGCGTCGCTGGATGATGCGTCCGACTATCAATGCGTTGTCGGGGCGGTGGCCCACGATGTGTATGCGAATTTTGGGGCAGACGAATTTGCCCGTCTTCTGGACGACAACGGCGTGATCGCGGATGTGAAGGGCATGTGGCGGGGGTGCGACCTCCCCGTCAATTACCGGCGCTGGCAGCTTTAGTAGAAGCTTTTACTTGTCCGTCAGCCGGCTTAGGGCCCATTTCACTTGCGCACTGCCCTGCATAGATGCCCCTGAAATGACGATCTGTTCTGTTCGCCGGGCTTCCTGTCCGTCACCTAGATAGACGCTTTCCTGCAGACTGGCGACGCCGCCGGAACAGCGCATGCGCCAACCCGATTTGTCTGGCAACCGCAACAGAACCGACGCGCCGTCTTTCACCAGCGAAGCCTTCACCGACGGGTGCAGATGAAAGCGGATTGCGAATTTATGATCTCCTTCGCCTTCCAGAGTGTCCTCGCCCCGCACATCCGTGCCGGAGGCATTCAGATAGATACGCCGGCGGTGCAGAATGCCTAGGGACTGAGTATAGCCGTCCTGGCGGACATCCAACCAAGTGTTGCCGTCGGCTTCCACACGTTCGCACCAGACATCCGCAACCATCTTGCCCATGGTGCCGTCGGGGCGGATTTCGGTTGAATTCCGGTCTTCAGCCACCAGGGTCGAATGGGCGGCGGTTGCCCGCTGGGCCAGGCGCCAGGTTTCGTCCCTGCCCGTATAGGCACCGCAGTTTACTATCATCCGCTGCTTGCCGACGCTGATTTCGAAGCTCAGCGATCCAGCGTGGGTTCCTCTCGCGGTCCGCGACGGCGTGCCGGTGTCGGAAATGAGAAGCGTGCGGTTGGCGGCGATCCGCTCAAAACCCGTATGAACAGCAGAGGCCAACGGCTTGCCGCGCGCCTCGGCTTTGGTCAGAACAACGTCGATCAGCCAGGCTTTACCTTCGTTAGCGCCGTTAAACAGGGCAAACCCGCCATCACCGTGGCGATAGAAACGCAGCATCGGGGCCGCCCGGTCGATGGCCCGCTGTAGGGAATCCGGTATATCCAGCGACGAATTTTTCAAAATCGAG
>PBPM01000011.1 GCA_002724635.1 Rhodospirillaceae bacterium | reverse complement strand
CGAATGGGGCATCATCCAAATGCCAGCACCTGATCCACGCTCGGGCGTCCTCGCCCATAACAAAAATAAATCCACACCGGGTTACACCATCGTCACGCCGCTCGGCTTCGAAAACACGATTCTGATCCATATGAACGGTCACGTGGTCCACCAGTGGGACCTGCCCGCCACCGTGGGCAATTACGCCTGCCCGGTCGTTCTTGAGTTGGTTCATCAGCGGATGCCAGCCGCTGTACAGTGGCAATACACTGATCTGCGAGGGCATCTGGGGGCGGTTGTTTGAAGTCACACCCGACAAGAAGATCGTCTGGGATTACACGTCGCCTTATGTCTCTACGGAACCCCATCCCACTTATACGCACTCCAACTACATCTTCCGTTGCTACCGCTACGCGCCGGACTCGCCGCAGATTGTCAGGCGGCTGCCGGCTGACCCCTAATAAGAATGGAGGCATTTCCCGCCATGATGTTTGAGTACTTTCCGGACAATTATCCCTGGTCCATGGCGCTGCAGATGGCGCTCAACGCTGGTGCCATCATGTCGGAGGCGGATGAAGTTTTGGCTCCCATAAAGCCGCTCGCCGGCAATAACGATGATGAGGCCAACCAGGCCTGGCACGATGCCTGGGTATCTCTTGGGGAGCGGAGTAAGCGTCTCGCGGACCAGGACGCCGAAGCCGGCCGCACTCTCAGCGCCGGCCAAAAATACCATCGCGCCGCCATCTACTTCATGACTGGCGAGCGTATGGGAAAATCAGACTCCGAAGAACGTCTGCTGACTTATCGATCTATGCTCGATTGTTTTCAGGCGGGATTGGACTGCTTGGGATCTCCGGTGGAACGTGTGGAGGTGCCGTATAAGGATGCCAGCTTGCCCGCGCTTTTTTATCCGGCCGATGGCGGGGAGGGCGCTACTGTTCCTTGTCTCATCCATTTCGACGGCTTGGATGTGATGAAGGAGTATTTGTATCTCGCGGGCCTTCCCCAGACCTATGCGGCTCGGGGAGTCGCCACGCTCCTCGTGGACCACCCCGGCATTGGCGAGGCTTTGCGGCTGCGCGGTATGAAACTCACGCCGAAGCTGGAAGAACCGGCTGCTGCAGCCTTGGACTATGTTGAAACCCGGGGAGGTCTGGACGCGGATAGGATCGGCATCGCGGGCATCAGCCTCGGTGGTTACTACGCCCCGCGGGCTGCGGGGTTCGAGCCCCGGCTCAAATGTGCGGTCGCCTGGGGCGCTATCAATGACTACGGCGAGATCACCCGAAAGCGGTTGGATGGCACCGGCACCAGCCTCTCCGTTTCTCATTGGGAAGAACATATGAACTGGGTACTGGGGACTTCCAGCCGGGTCGGGATTTTAGAGGTAACGTCACGCATGTCTTTGGACGAGGCGCTGCCAAACATCCGGTGCCCCTTTCTCATCCTTCATGGGGAGTCGGATCGCCAGATCCCGTTGGAGATGGCTGAGAAAACAATCAATGCTGCCGTCAATAGTCCGCGTACCGAATTGAAAGTCTTTACGGCCGAGACCGGTGGGGTCGAACATTGCCAGGTGGACAATTCGAAGATCGCTGTCGAGTACATGGCGGATTGGGTCGCTGACGTCCTTAACGCCGAGAAAGACCGCCGGTTTTAATGCTCACACACTGAAATCATTTGCAATTCGGCTTGCGCTACATTCCAAAATTCCGAATATCTGTGCTTAAGAAGATAAGAGGGGAGCCTTCATGCCAATCAGAACCGCCGAGCAATATATCGACTCTTTGAAAGATGACCGCCAGATCTACATCGATGGGGAATTGGTCACGGATGTTACTAAAGACCATCGCTTTGCCGGTCCGACGGATACCATGGCGGAGCTGCTGCAGATGCAGCACGATCCGGCATTTAAGGACACGCTGACCTATGCTTCTCCCTCCACCGGCGACCGTATCGGCACCAGCCATATTGAGCCAAAGTCACCCGAAGACGTGAAAGCCCGAGGGGATGCCATTAAAGTCTGGATGGACAAAACCTGCGGCATGCTGGGGCGGAGCCCGGATTATATGAATGTCATGGTCTCGGCCTGGGCATCGGCCTACGAGGCCTTCGATCGCCCCGACTTCGACGGCCGGGAGAACGTCCGCAACTACTACGAATATGTCCGAGAGAATGACAGCGTGATGACCCATGTGCTGGTCAATCCGCAGGTAGACCGCTCCCGCCCGGCGCATCTGCAGGAGTCCGATATCGTCCTGCAGATCGTGGATGAGAAAGACGACGGCATGGTCGTCCGGGGCGCGCGCATGGTGGCAACCCTCTGCGCTCTTTCCAACGAAATGATAGTTATGCCGGCCGGCGTCACCTGGCAGACGGATGAGCGGCACAAGACAACCAATTACGCGTTTGGCTTTGCCATTCCGTGTTCGACTCCGGGCCTCAAGTTCATGTGTCGGCCATCGGTGGCGCACAATGAAGCCGGTTCTCCCATGGATGGGCCGTTGTCTCTCCGCTTCGACGAGTCCGATGGCGTCGCGCTTTTTGATGATGTGCTCGTCCCGTGGGAGCGGGTTTTCCTTTTCCGGGACGAAGAAGCCGAGCATGTCATCCGCGCCCGCACCGGCATGGGCCCCCACGCCATGCACCAGTCTGTTGTCCGCGCGACGTCGAAAGCAGAGTTCATGATGGCGGTGGCCNTGGCCATCGCGAAATCCACCAAAATCGANGAACACAATCACGTCCAGGTCATGCTCGCCGAGACNATCGCCATTGCCGANTTTACCAANACNTGCCGGGTNGCCGCGGAGGCAGAGGCCCAAAAAACACCNTTCGGCACCTATGCGCCCGGTATGCGCCATATCTCCGTCTGGCAGAATATGTTCTGGAAGTTCTACAACCGCCAATGCGAGATCGTGAATACGCTCGGAGCGGGGGGGCTCGTCGGTGTACCCTCCTTTGCGGAACTGATGGGCGACGCCAAGGAAGACGTGGAAAAATATTTCCAGACAACTAACCTAGACTCCTCCAGCCGGATAAAGCTGAACCGGCTCGCGTATGATGCGTCACTCTCCAGCTTCGCCGGTCGCCAACGGCTCTACGAGCAGTACTATTCCGGCGACCCCATGCGGTCCCAGTCCCTCATGTACCGGCGATATGAAAAGGATCGGCACATCGACCGTATCCACTCCATGCTAGAGGATTTGGAAGCCCGCCAGAACCCAGACTGGCCGACCAAAGACGGCCCGGCCTTCAAGCCCGGCTGGTAATCGCGTTGCCCACGATTTACGTCGATGCCGATGCGTGTCCCGTGAAAGACGAGGTGTTGAAGGTCGCACAACGCCACCAGGTCAAAACCTACATCGTCAGCGACGGCGGCATCCGGCCCTACCAGGATCCGCTTATTGAGCTTGTCATCGTGGCCCAAGGGGCGGACGCCGCCGATGACTGGATCGCTGACGAGATCGGGGCAGGAGACATTGCTATCACCTCCGACATTCCGCTTGCCGACCGCTGCGTCAAAGCCGGCGCCCTGGTCCTCAAACCTAACGGAGAGGTGCTCGACGAAAAGAAAATAGGCGCTGCCGTCGCAACCCGGAATTTGATGACGGGATTAAGGGAGGCGGGTAAAATTACCGGCGGGCCAAGGTCTTTCAGCAAGCAAGACCGGTCACGGTTTTCAAATGCACTGGAGGTGGCGGTGCAGCGAGCGAAGGTAAGTACGAAAACAACCTCCCCTCCCCCTTTGACGGGGGAGGATTGAGGAGGGTGTGCGGTAGGGCGTCCGCCCGAAATAAGCATTTAAAGATAGGCGTATATTTATAACCCCCCCCCCCTGCCCCCCCCCCGCAGGGGGGGGGGAGGGGAGTTATAACCTGAGCACTTAATTCTACCTCGCCTTCGGCATCAAATGCTGCCGCGCCTCTTCATCCCACTCGCCCTTTGGCTTACCGAACTCTTTCCCGGCGTCATATCCCCGCCGGAGCCCCGGGCGCGTCTTCAATTGGTCGTACCAGCGGCGCACGTTTTTAAATTCATATAAATCGATTCCCTGCTTTTTGTAGGTCACCACCCAGGGCCAGCACGCCATGTCAGCGATGGAGTAGTCGCCGCAGATATGCTCCCGCCCGTCGAGCTGCCGGTCCAGCACGCCGTAGAGCCGGAGAGATTCCGTGTGGTAGCGTTCCCGGGCGTAATCGATTTTTTCGGGCGCATAAAACTGAAAGTGACCGGCCTGGCCGAACATGGGGCCCATACCGCTCATCTGCCACATGAGCCATTCCAGCACTTCCGTCCGGCCCCGCACATCCGTGGAGAGAAACTTGCCGGTCTTCTCCGCGAGGTAACTGAGGATGGAACCGGATTCAAACACTGAGATCGGCTCCCCGCCACCGGGCGGGTCGTGGTCCACAATGGCCGGCATGCGGTTGTTAGGGCTGATCTTGAGGTAGTCGTCCTTGAACTGGTCACCGCGCCCAATGTTCACGGGCACGATGGTGTAATCGAGCTCCATTTCCTCCAGCGCAATGGAAATCTTCCAGCCATTAGGGGTCGGCCAGTAATGAGCGTCGATCATTCTAGAGTTCCAAAGCCTTTTGGAAGGCGGGCCGCCCTTTGATGCGGTCGAGATAGGCTCCCAGGTTTGGCATTTCGTCGAACGTCACTCCAAACCATTCAGACATATAACAGGCGTGGCCGGTAATAGTGTCCGCGGCGGAGAACGCCCCGGCTAAATACTCCTGGTCGGCCAGGTGGGCGTCTACGGCCCGCAAATAACGGTCCATTAGCTTGAATGCCCGGTCCGCGTGAACCTGCGAACTCTTTTCCGGTGGGAGAAAAACGGTCTCTACCACAAAGTTGTTCATGGCGCCCATGATCATGCCTTCACCATAATGAAGCCATTGCAGATATATGGGAAATTCGGGAGACAAGACAGCCGGCGAGAACTTGCCTTCCGTATCGTATCGGGCAAGCAAATACTGAGCGATCGCTGCACTTTCTGTCATCCGAACATCGCCGTCGTCCAGCACTGGTACACGGGCGTTCGGATTGATCGAGCGGAACTCGGGCGTGCGCATTTCCTTTGCGCCCAGCTCATATTTCTCAATGTCAAATTCGATCCCAAGCTCGAAGAGCAACCACGCGGTCCGGACTGCGCGGGATCGTGGCGCAAAGTATAGTTTCATCAGTAATTCCTCTCGAATACTTCTTAGCTAGCCGCTTCCGCCAACAGCCAGTCCCTGAAGGCAAGAATCTCTGGGCGGTCCAGGTTGGCGGGTGGCATGATAATGTACCATGCATGATCGGTCGGCAATTCTATATCAAAAGGAATGACCAACGTTTCCAGTTCGATTTCCCTGCCCGCGATGACTTTGGGGGCGAGGACGATGCCCTGTCCCGCAATGGCCGCACTGAGGGCGGCGGAGCCATCGTTCAAAAAGATTCCCCGGCTGAGGTCGATTCCCTCTACCCCGGCGATCTCGAGCCAGTCGGCCCAGCGGGTGTTAAGCTGACCAGCTGCTGGGGTGAAGTGGATCAGCTGATGGTTCACCAAGTCGTCCGGCTGGCGGAGTGGCGGGTCGCCGACAAGGAGCCGGGGACTGCACAATGGGACCACCTGTTCCTGAAGTAAAATCTCTGTATGAAAGTCCGGTTCTTTGCCCGTGCCCAGGCGGATGGCGAGGTCAATGCCTTGGCACTGCAGCCCCACGAGGTCCCTGGAGGTGGAAATTCTAATGTCGATGTCTGGCGTCTCAGCCGTCCAACCACGAAGGCGGGGGACCAGCCAGCGTGAAGCAAATCCGCCAACGGTACTGCAGGA
>PBPM01000010.1 GCA_002724635.1 Rhodospirillaceae bacterium | reverse complement strand
CTCGCGCGTTCGCGCGTGACCTCACTTCGCAGATCGCGCAAGTCGACGAACATGTCCGCCTGGCGCCGCAGCTCGTCGGCGACCGAGGAGGCGTTCCCTGCGGTTGTGCTGATCACGGTAACCCGTGCGCCCCGGCGCTGGACCGCCTCGACTAGTCGTCGGTAGCCGCCGTCGCCTGAAAACAGCACCACATGTTCTACCCGTTCGGCGATCTCGAGCATGTCTACCGCTAGGTCAACATCGATGGAGTTGCGGATACGGCGGCGGCCGTGGGAATCGGTAAAGTCCTTCGCGGGCTTGGTGATCAGTGTGTAACCGTTATAGTCCAGCCAGTCGACGAGAGGCCGGATCGGCGAGTATTCCTGATCCTCGATCAGGACCGTGTAGTAGTAGGCCCGGATGAGGTTCGACTGCTCGCGGAACAGTGCCAGCAGTTTCTTGTAGTCGATGTCGAATTCTAGCCCGCGGGCGATGGCATATAGGTTGGCACCGTCGATGAATACAACGGTCTTTTCCTCGGAACTCAGCATGTCCTTTAATCCTTGTCTCAAATCCCTGAACGCGTTGCGCAAATCGAGAAGCCGATGGGCCCGCTCGCGAACATGAATATCGGTGGCTTCAATGGCCGCCTAATTAGCTCGCATCAGGCGGGCTGTCCAGACGGTAGCTGCCGCGAGCGGCACGGGTGCGCGCCATGATTTTGATCGGGCTCGGCGCCAACCTGCCGGGGCGCGACGGCGTGCCGCCTCGCGAGACCCTCCTGTCAGCGCTTGAAAAGATCGGGCGTGGTGGAGCGAGGGTTGCGGCCCTGTCCGGCTGGTATCGCAGTGCGCCCGTTGCGGCGTCCGATCAGCCTGATTACGTGAATGCCGTCGCGGCGCTGGAAACCGAGCTGGCGCCCGGGCCGCTCTTGGAAATGCTGCATTCGGTCGAGGCGTGCCTTGGGCGGACTCGCGCCGAGCGCAACGCGGCGCGGATAATCGACTTGGATCTGCTCGATTATCACGGTCGGGTCTCTGCGGATTGGCCGATCTTGCCGCATCCGCGCATGGCGGAGCGAGCCTTCGTCCTTAGGCCGCTGCTAGACTTGGCCCCCGATTGGCGACATCCGGTTGGCGGCGAGACGGCGGCGTCGCTTTTCACGCAGGCCGACGACCGGGCGGATTTGCACCCGCTCGACGTCTAGGGCGCGCGAAAGTCGTTGGTGCGGCATCCAAACTGTTGGCTTTTCGGCATTTTGTCCCTATAACAGGCGTAATTTCATAGAGGATATTCGAATGGCCCGCGTCACAGTTGAAGATTGCATCGAGAGGGTTTCGAACCGGTTCGACTTGGTCATGCTTGCCTCTCAGCGCGCCCGGGAGGTTTCCGCCGGTGCTCCGATCACGGTTGAGCGCGACAATGACAAGAACCCGGTGATCGCGCTTCGCGAGATTGCGGACGAGACGGTCGAACTTGAGAACCTCCAAGAAGCGCTGATTGTGAGCCAGCAGAAGCATGTCGAGTACGACCTGCCGGAAGAGGGCGAGGTAATCGAGCTGCTTGAATCCGAATCCAACATCGCGGGCGTTACTCAGGATGCCCCAGAGGCTGACCTCGAGCCGGGCGCGGAGCCCGAGATGCCGCAGATGCGCTTCGACGATGCGGTGGAAGGAAGTCAGGAGAACGCCAGCTGACTCTAAGATTAGTCAGGCGCTCTACGCCGGCCCGCGCGGCAGGTACGCATGTGAACAAGGCCCGGGCGCACAATAGTGCATCCGGGCTTTTTCGTCAGACCCCGGGCGGGGTTATGATCGGCTGATGATGCAGCAAGTCGAACTGGTGGATCGGGTGCGAGCCTATGATCCGAGCGCGGATGCGGACGCGCTTATGCGCGCCTACGACTTTTCGATGGACGCGCATTGCTCTCAGACGCGCGCTTCGGGGGAGCCCTACTTCAGCCATCCGCTCGAGGTGGCGGGAATTCTGACCAACTATCACCTCGATACGGCATCGATCATCACGGCGCTGCTGCATGACACGATCGAGGACACTGACGCAACCAGCGAGGAGATCGCCGAGCTGTTCGGCGAGGAGGTGGCGCAGCTGGTCGAGGGCGTCACCAAGCTCACCCAGCTCGAGCTCCAGTCCGACCGGGCCAAACAGGCGGAAAATTTCCGAAAACTTCTGTTAGCCATGAGCCGAGATATCAGGGTGTTGCTAGTCAAGCTCGCCGACCGCCTCCACAACATGCGCACCCTCGAGCATGTCGGCAGCGAGGAACGCAGGCAGCGGATCGCTCGCGAGACGATGGATATCTATGCGCCGCTTGCCGAGCGGATCGGCATGCACGAGATCAAGGACGAGCTTGAGGACCGTGCGTTTCGCGAGATCAACAGCGAGGCGCGGGCGTCGATCTCGCGCCGGCTCGGTTTCCTGCGCGCCGAGGGAGAGGACGTCGTCGAGAGTGTTGTGGCCGTATTGCGCGATGTTCTGGCGGACGCGGGGATCGAGGCGGACGTGGCGGGGCGTGAGAAATCGCCTTATTCGATCTGGCGGAAGATGCAGCGCCAGCAGACATCGATCGAGCAGTTGTCCGACATCATAGCCTTCCGGGTCATCGTGCCGACCGTGCCGCAGTGCTATGCTGCTCTAGGCGTGGTGCACAGCCGCTACCGGGTAGTGCCCGGCCGCTTCAAGGACTACATCTCGACCCCCAGGCCGAACGGCTACCGGTCGCTGCACACGAGCGTTCTTGGGCTGGCTGATCAACGGATCGAAATCCAGATACGTACCCCCGAGATGCATCATGTGGCCGAACGCGGTGTTGCTGCCCACTGGATCTACAAAGACGTGGGATCGGGCCCGGGGACTATTGCGACGAAGGCGGAGAGCCACCAATATCGCTGGCTGCAGGAGCTCCTCGAGATTCTCGAGAATGCGTCTGCGCCGGAGGATTTCCTCGCCCATACGCGCCTTGAGATGTTCTCCGATCAGGTCTTCTGCTTCTCGCCGCGGGGCGACGTCTTCTCGCTGCCGCGCGGCGCGACGCCGATCGACTTCGCCTATGCGATTCACACCGAGATTGGAGACCGGGCCGTCGGCGCAAAGATCAATGGCCGTAACCTGCCCCTGCGGACGGTGCTTCAGAATGGCGATCAGGTGGAAATTCTGACCTCCAAGAACCAGACCCCGTCGCCCGAGTGGGAGAAGTTGGTTATGACCGGCAAGGCCCGCGCTCGCATTCGCCGGGTCCTACGTGAGGTGCAGATGCGTCAGTATGTCGACCTCGGACGCGGGATCGTCGAGAAGGCGTTCGGCCGGTTCGGAGAGACGCTGGCCGACATCAATCTCGAAACGGCCCTGCGCGAGTTTCATGCCGACTCTCATGATGACCTCTTTGCGATGGTCGGGCAGGGGGTCTACACGGGAAGCGATGTCGTGCGTTCGATCTTTCCTAACCGTGCCGACGGGGATGGCGAGAAGAAGGGAGGCTCCATCTTCTCGTTGCGCCGGCGCCGTTCGACGCCCGCACAGGGGGAGCATGCGGTACCGATCAGCGGTCTGACCCCGGGCATTGCGGTACATATGGCCAAGTGCTGCTACCCGCTGCCCGGCGACCGGATCGTCGGCATCATGACCACCGGCAAGGGGGCGACTGTACACACGATCGACTGCCTCACTCTCGAGGCCTTCTCGGGCAGTCCGGAGCGCTGGATCGACGTGGCCTGGGACAGGGAGCGGGACGGTATCGGCGCCCAGGTGAGCCGGCTGAATATTACGCTGATGAACGAGCCCGGTAGCCTTGCCGAGATGGCCGAGACGATCGCCGGGGCGCGCGGTAACATCTCGAACCTCAAATTCACCAACCGGACTGCGGACTTCTTCGACATGGTCGTCGACATCGAGGTCGAGGACGCGAAGCATCTGAGCAACATCGTCACTAGCTTGCGCGGCCGGCGTGCGGTCAGCACGGTCGAGCGTGCCCGCAGTTAGGAGCAGCGCAGCCGACGCTGCTTGACCTCGCACGCCGGAATGCCAATTCTACCGGCGAGCCCAAAAAGAACGAGACACTCCAATGGCTTCTGAACTACGCCTCGGCGTCAACGTTGATCATGTCGCGACCATTCGGAACGCGCGCGGTGGCGGCCATCCCGACCCCGTGCGTGCGGCGCGCGCGGCGGCGGCAACCGGTGCCGACAGCATTGTTGCACATTTGCGCGAGGATCGGCGGCATATCTCCGATGACGATCTTGCCCGCTTGATGGATACAATCGACATCCCGCTGACCCTCGAGATGGCGGCGACCGACGAGATGCTCGATATCGCATTGCGCCATGCGCCGCACGCAGTCTGCTTAGTGCCCGAACGGCGCGAGGAAAGGACCACTGAAGGCGGTCTCGATGTCGCATCCGGGCACAACCATCTCAAGCGTTTCGTCGACAGCCTCACGGGCAATAAGGCGATTGTCTCCATGTTCATCGAGCCGGACCGTCACCAGATGGATGCCTCGCATTCGATAGGCGCGCCAGCGGTCGAGATTCACGTTGGCGCCTATTGCGATGCGCTGATCGGCGGTGACGCAATGCTGGCCGCCGACCAGCTCGAACGCATCGTCGATGCAGCGGCCTATGGGACGGACCTTGGCTTGCAAATCCATGCCGGCCACGGAATCACATTCGACACGGTTGGACCGATCGCTGCGATCCCTGAGATCGTCGAGCTGAATATCGGCCATTTCTTGATTGGCGAGGCGATATTCGGCGGGCTCGACAGCTCAATCAAGCGCATGCGCTCGCTGATGGACACCGCGCGATCCGAGGCCCAGGGCGAGGCGAGCGCATGAGCGCGGAGGATACGCCGTTGTCCGCGGCGGTCACATCCATGTATCCGATGATTATTGGCCTAGGCAGTGACCTGATCGACATCACGCGTATCGAGCGGACCCTCGAACGCTTCGGGGACCGCTTTGTGCAGCGCTGCTTCACGGAGGTGGAGCGCGCAAAGTCGGACCGGCGTTCGACCCGCGCGGACAGCTATGCCAAACGATATGCGGCGAAGGAGGCCTGTTCAAAGGCGCTCGGGACCGGCTTCCGCAGGGGCGTGTTCTGGCGCGACATGGGCGTGGTGAATCTGCCGTCCGGTAAGCCGACGATGGCGCTGACCAACGGTGCTGCAGCGCGGCTAGCGGAGATCACGCCGCCTGGCATGAAGGCACTGATCGAGCTGTCGCTGACCGACGAACCGCCGCTGGCGCAGGCGATCGTTATCATCTCGGCGATACCCTATGCGGGCGACTGATAAGCTTGGTCGCCCTCGGCGACCGCAATCTTGGCTGGTGAAATCGCCGAGAGGGGGCTAGAAACCGCCCCACTGCGTCCCATCGGGCGGCTATTCGGCACGTATCTTCAGCGAATCACGGTATCCAAGCGGGTAAGCATGGCGAAAGAGCGAAACAGGAAACCCGGCACCACCATGGAAACGGTGCGTACGATCATCTACGCGCTGTTGATCGCAGGCGTGGTACGCACCTTTGCGTTTCAGCCGTTCAATATCCCGTCCGGCTCAATGATTCCGACGCTGCGGATTGGCGACTATCTGTTTGTGTCCAAGTTCTCCTACGGCTACAGCCGCTATTCGATGCCGCTGGGAATTGGCTTCTTCAACGGCCGCATCTTCGGGGGTGCGCCGGACCGCGGCGATGTCGCGGTGTTCCGCTATCCGCCCACGAACCGGGAGGATTTCATCAAGCGCATCGTAGGCATGCCGGGTGATCGGGTCCAGATGGTGGCCGGCCGGCTACATATCAACGGCGAGGCTGTGCCGCGCCGGCGCATCGAGGACCATCTGTCCCGCAACCAACGCGGCCAGGTGCGCCGGGCACCGCAGTATGAGGAAACGCTGCCTAACGGCCGCACCTATGTCATCCGAGAGAGCTTTGGGGATCGCGGTCCTGCCGACAATACGCCTGAGTTCGTTGTGCCGGCGAACAATTACTTCGCGATGGGCGACAATCGTGACGACAGCAACGACAGCCGCGGCTGGGGTTTCGTGCCGGCCGAGAATCTGATCGGTCGGGCGGAAATCCTGTTTTATTCCACCGATGGTACGGCCGGCTGGTTGCAGCCTTGGCGTTGGGTATCGGCGACCCGGTTCAATCGTATCTTCGATTCTATCAACTGATGGCCGGCGGGTCCGACCTCGATGCGCTCGAAGCGGCCCTCGACCATAGGTTCGAGGACCGCCCGTTACTCGAACTGGCCCTGACCCACGCCAGCTGTGATTCCGGGTTCTCGTATGAGCGGCTTGAATTCTTGGGCGATCGGGTGCTCGGGCTCGTGGCCGCCCGGATGCTTCTTGACCGGTTCCCCGACGAGAACGAGGGCGAAATCGGCCGCCGCTTTGCGGCACTGGTCAACGCCGGTTCGCTAGCGCGGATCGGGGCCCGGCTCGGGCTCGCTCGCCACATCCGCGCGGCGCCGGGCGTCACCAACGAGGCGATCGTCGCGGACGTGGTCGAGGCGCTGATTGCCGCCATTTATCGAGACGGTGGATTTGCGGCCGCGGAAGCATTCGTCAGACGTGTATGGAGACCGCTCATCGAAACGGCCTCTAAGCCGCCGCGCGATCCGAAGACGGCCCTTCAGGAATGGGCACAGGCGGAGGCACGTGGCCTGCCGAGCTATCATGATGTAGGCCGGGAGGGGCCGGATCACGCGCCGTCCTTCACTGTCGAGGTCCGCGTCTATCGCGAGGAACCAGTGCGCGCAACGGGAACAAGCAAACGCGGTGCGGAACGCGCGGCTGCGGCGTTAATGCTCGAGACTCTCGGACTCGAACATGATGGCTGAGCTGGGCGAAGATACCGCGGCGATGCGATGCGGGATCGTGTCGGTACTCGGCGCGCCGAACGCTGGGAAATCGACCTTGGTCAATCGCCTCGTGGGGGCGAAGGTCACGATCGTCAGCCCGAAGGTGCAGACGACGCGGACCCGGGTGCGCGGTATTGCAATTCAGGACCGGGTCCAGGTCATTTACACCGATACACCCGGCATCTTTGCGCCGAAGCGGCGGCTTGACCGGGCCATGGTGGATGCGGCCTGGGGTGGGGCAGCGGACGCCGATGTCATCGCCGTGATAGTTGATGCGAAGCGCGGTATCGACGGTGATGTTGAACGCATAATTGCTGGGCTGGAGATGCACCGGAACCCAACGGCGCTGGTTCTGAACAAGGTCGACGGCCTCAGGCGCGAGGTGTTACTGACCCTCTCGCACACCCTGAACGAGGTGGCGTCCTTTGATCGTACATTCATGATTTCCGCGCTGAATGGTAGCGGCGTCAAAGATCTCGAGTACTGGTTTATGGGCCTGATGCCTGCCGGCCCCTGGCTGTTTCGCGATGACGAGATCTCGGACCTGCCTCAGCGCCTTTTTGCCGCCGAGGTCACGCGCGAGAAGGCCTATATCAAGCTGCACCAAGAACTTCCCTATTCCCTGTTGGTCGAGACCGAGAGCTGGGAGGAGTTCGACAATGGGAGCGTGCGGATCGAGCAGAATCTGACCGTGGCGCGTAAAACCCAGAAGGGGATTGTGCTGGGCAAGGGTGGCCAGATGATCAAGCGCATCCGGGCCGAGGCGCAGCAGGAGTTAGCGGAGATTCTCGACCGACCCGTACACCTTTTCGTGCGCGTGCGCGTGCGCGAGAACTGGGCCGATGATCCGGGACACTTCCGAGACTGGGGCCTGCGCTTTGATGCTTAGCGAAGCTGTGCGACGGGCCGACTGACATGGAGTGGCGCGATGCGGGTTATGTGCTGGCCGCTCGGCCCCATGGCGAGGGGGGGGCGGTTGTTCAGCTCCTGACCCGCGCACACGGGCGTCATGCCGGCTTGGTGCATGGCGGCGCGTCGCGCAGCAAGCGGGCCACGGTCGAACCCGGCAACCTGGTCCAGGCGGTCTGGCGTGCACGCCTGATCGAGCATCTGGGACGTTTCACGATCGAGCCGTCGCGCCACTATGCCGCCCAGATCATGGACGACCCCGCCCGTCTAGCGGCCCTGTCGGCGGCGTGTGCGGTGATTCAGGCCGTGATTCCCGAGCGCGAGCCGCATCCCGGCCTGTTCGAAGCGACGGGCGCACTGTTTGACGCCCTAAGCGACGGCGACGCGGGGATATGGCCGGCCGTCTACATCCAGTGGGAGATGGGATTGTTGCGTGAACTGGGCTTCGGCCTCGATCTGCGGACGTGTGCTGCCACCGGGGTCACGACCGAGCTCGTCTATGTCAGCCCGCGCACCGGGCGCGCGGTCTCGCGCGAGGCGGGCGCGCCCTATGCGGAACGGATGCTAGTCCTACCGCGCTTTCTAAAGCCGGACGGGCGGGGCGATGGAGCCCACGCGGGCGACTTCGCTGCGGGCCTCTGCCTCACAGGGCACTTCCTGGCGCGCCACGCGTTCGACCCGCTGGGCCGGCCCCTACCGCCCGCGCGAACCCGGCTCGAGGCCCTGCTGGGCCGCGATTCCGGCACAACGGAGAAAGATGCGCTCGATTGTTGAGGTGACTCACGCGCGGGCCTTAAAAGGGCGTGTTGTGTTTGACGGAGCTTCGGAATGACGGTCATCGGTGGCGAAATTCGCCAGGAGGCATTTAAGGACGCGCTGAGCGAACGGTATCTGAGCTATGCGCTCTCGACGATCATGGCGCGCTCGCTGCCTGATGTGCGCGACGGACTGAAACCAGTCCACCGGCGGCTGCTCCACGCGATGCGCCAGCTGCGCCTCGACCCCGACCAAGGCTACAAGAAATGCGCTCGCGTCGTCGGTGATGTCATGGGTAAGTATCACCCCCATGGCGATCAGGCCATCTATGACGCGATGGTGCGGCTCGCTCAGGAATTCGCCGTGCGCTACCCGCTGGTCGACGGCCAGGGCAATTTCGGTAACATCGACGGCGATAATGCGGCGGCCATGCGCTACACCGAGGCGCGGATGACCGAGATTGCAAAGGCTCTTCTGGAGGGGATCGACGAGGAAGCGGTTGATTTCCGCGACACCTATGACGGCGAGGGTGACGAGCCGGTCGTCCTGCCCGCGAATTTTCCCAATCTGCTCGCGAACGGTGCGACGGGCATCGCAGTGGGTATGGCCACGAGCATTCCGCCGCACAATGTCGGTGAGATCTGCGATGCTCTAACACATCTCCTGAAGACGCCGAAGGCGACGATCGCGAAGCTGGTGGCGCTTATACCGGGACCCGACTTCCCGACCGGCGGCGTGCTGGTCGAGAATCGCGCGACGGTGGTCGAGGCCTATGCCAGCGGCCGGGGCAGCTTTCGCATTCGTGCGCGCTGGGAGAAGGAATCCCTTGGCCGCGGCCAGTATCAGGTGGTGGTAACAGAGATTCCTTACCAGGTGCATAAGTCGCGCCTTGTCGAGCGGATCGCAGAGTTAATGCATGCGCGGAAGCTGCCGCTGCTGGGTGATATCCGGGATGAGTCCGCCGACGATATTCGTCTGGTGCTCGAACCCAAGAGCCGGAACGTCACCGCCGAACTGCTCATGGAGAGCCTGTTCCGAAACACTGACATGGAATCGCGGATCGGGCTGAACATGAACGTGCTCGACGCCGAGACCGTACCGAGGGTCATGGATCTGCGTGAGGTGCTTCAGGCCTACCTGAGTCATCGCCACGATGTACTAGTGCGCCGGACGAAGTTTCGCCTCGAGAAGATCGCCGACCGCCTCGATGTGTTGCAGGGCTACATGGTGGTTTTCCTCAACCTTGACGAGGTGATCGCCGTCATCCGCGAGGAAGACGATCCGCGCGCGGTGATGAAGAAACGCTGGAAGCTGACCGACGCTCAGGTGGATGCGATCCTGAACATGCGCCTGCGCTCGCTGCGCCGGCTCGAGGAGATTGCGATCCGCGAGGAGATCGAGGGGCTTGAGGGCGAGCAGAAGACACTTAAGGCATTGCTACGCGACAAGGCCATGCGAACAAAGTGCCTTGCCGGGGAGATCTCGGATCTGAAGAAGGCATTTGGCCCGAAGACCGAGCTCGGCCGACGGCGCACGGAGATCGCCGACGCGCCCGATCCGGTGGCTGTACCCGTGGAGGCAATGATCGAGCGTGAAGCCGTAACGATCGTATGCTCCGAGAAGGGTTGGGCGCGCACCATCAAGGGACAGGGGGTCGATCCCAAGGAGCTCAAATTTAAGGAAGGCGACCGCGGCAAGTTCGTGCTGCCAGCCGAGACTACGGACAAGCTTTTGGTGTTCGGGACCAACGGCCGTTTCTACACCATTGGNGTGGACAAGCTGCCCGGCGGCCGCGGCCATGGCGAGCCGCTCCGGTTGATGTTCGATCTCGGCAACGACACCGATATCGTCGCGCTAAAAGTTTATAAGCCGGGTGACAAGCTGGTCGTCGCATCCAGCGATGGGCGTGGCTTCGTCGTGCCCGAGGACGAAGTCATCGCCCAGACGAAGGGCGGCAAACAGGTGCTGAACGTGAAGGGCGACGTGGAGGCGACGGCCTGTGCCCCTGCGGTTGGCGACCACATTGCGGTGCTAGGCAAGAAGCGAAAGATGATCGTCTTCCCGCTGTCCGAGCTGCCCGAGATGTCTCGCGGGCGCGGGGTCAAGCTGCAGAGCTATTCTGGCGACAGTCTGGCCGATGTCGCGACCTTCGCCATGGCCGAGGGGTTGACCACACGCACCGGCGACCGGCACCGGACCTTCGCGGCGGGTGAACTTAAGGAATGGATTGGAAAGCGCGCGCAGGCGGGGCGTAAGGTGCCGCGCGGCTTCCCATCGGCACCGCGTTTTTCTTAAGGCATCGGTTAGCACACCCCAAGTTGGCACTCGCGCGCGAAGCTGGTAACAGTCAAAGGTATCCTTTCTGACGCACGGGAGAGAATTGATGCAGATAATGGTAGGCACAGCGCCCACACTGATCGACGCTATCTGGCCGCGGCAGTCGGGTGGATTGTTACGCTTGGCCCTGTTCGCGGTATTGGGCAGCATCCTCATGGCTCTGTCGGCGCACACCCAAGTCCCCATGTGGCCGGTGCCGATGACGATGCAGACCTTCGCCGTTCTCGTTATAGGTATGGCTTATGGCTATCGCCTCGCGGGCACGACCATTCTACTCTATCTCGCGGAGGGCGCTGTTGGGCTTCCCGTGTTCGCTAGTGGTGGTGGCATCGCCTACTTCGCCGGCCCGACCACGGGATACCTGATCGGCTTCCTTGTTGCCGCGATATTCGTCGGCTGGTTGGGCGAGAAGGGCTGGGACCGGAGTGTCCCCCTGACATTCGTCGCGATGCTGGGTGGCACGGCAATTATTTTCGTGCTTGGTGTCGCTTGGCTTTCGGCCTTCTTGGGTGACTTCCACGCGGCGTTGGCGAATGGCCTGACCCCGTTCATCGTCGGCGCGTTCGTCAAGATTGCCCTGGCGGCGGCGGTCCTGCCGATCGTCTGGAAGTTTGCGATCCGGAATCGAACCGAATAGGCGCCATTACTGACCAAGACAAGACGGCTGCCTGCTCCGGACGAGCGGCGGCCGTTTTTTTGCGTGATCGTTGCGTTTCTAGAAGTTCAGCGAGATGTCTCTGTGCACGGCGAGACAGCGTGCGATATCGCTCGTGAATTCGCTGGGGATGCGCTCCTGAAGCCGGAGGCCGATGGAGTTCCGGATAGCCTGGTCATAGGTCAGCAGACCGGCCGAGAGCGCGGCATCCGCCCGGGTGCGCCATTCGATTTCGGCGGCATGGGCCGCGATAGCGTTCGCGACTTCTGCATTGGCCTTGTCCCGGTTCAGCCGCCGTGGCGAGAGGGCGCGCCGCGCCTTGGATAGCGGGCCGCGGATGCCGTTGACCTGATTGAGGCCGGAGAGCTGCTCTCTCGAGAAGGCACGGATCGCGGCCGATGCATCTTCCGGGCTCGCCGTGCGCACGACATCGTGGAGTGCAGCCAGCGGTGCTCCGATCGCCGCGAGCGCATCCGTGTCGGCAAGGATCGCCTGAAGATCTCGGACCGGCCCGTAGGACTCGTCGACCGTTCGGCGGTAGGTGAGGCGTGCCTTGCGTTCCGCGGCGTTGAGATGCACGAACTGCTTGCGGGCATCCTGCCACTCGGCCGGGATCTGCGCGCGCAGATCCGCCTGATGTGCGCGTAGCTTCTCGATCTCGCGTTCCGTCTCGCGCAGACCTTCGTTGTCCTCGTCACGCTTGAGCTGGAACATCTCCTGCTCGATTTCCTCGATCTCCTCGTCAATCTTTCGTGCGTCGGATTCGAGTCGGCGGACCGCGCGGTGGAGCGGCTCGTAGCTGGGCGTGATACGGTCCACTTCGGCGTCCGCGGTGCGGACGGCATCGACTAGCGCGAATACGCTGCTGGCCTTGTCCAGGCCTGCGCGCAAGGCCTTCGCCTGAGTATCGGGCAGGACCGACACGTCGAGCTTCTGCGCATCGTCGATGGCGGCCTGAATCCGGTTGCCGTTCTTGTCGTAGAAGGTGAACAGATGCTCCTCGATACACTCCTGCAATCTCGGGTTTTGCGGCGGCGGCGCCGTCTCGGCGGTGAGGAACGACTTGTTGGGCAGGAAATTCACCAGGCCCGGGAAGAAGCCGACGATCGCAAGCCCGAGGAGCTGCAGGCCGATAAAGACCGTCACACCCTTGTACATGTCGGTGGTTTTGACTTCCGGCGGGGCGACACCGCGCAAATAGAACAGCGCGAAGCCAAAGGGGGGCGTCAGGAATGACGTCTGCATGTTGACGCCGATCATCACGCCCAGCCATACGGCCGAGATGTTCGCGGCCGGGTCGGCGAGCAGGATCGGTGCGATGATCGGGACCACCACGACGGCGATTTCGATGAAGTCGAGGAAGAAGCCGAGGACGAAGATAACGGCCATCACGACTACGAACTGGGCCCAGAAGCCGCCGGGCAGGCCGCCCAGGAATTCGCGTACCAGCTCCTCGCCGCCGAATGCGCGGAAGGCGGCGGTAAGCATCGCCGCACCGAGTAGGATGATGAAGACCATGGAGGTGGTCTTCGCCGTCTCGATCATGACGCCGCGCAGTGTGTCCTCGATCTTGAACGCGCGCCAGGCGCTCCAGATAACGGCCACCAGCAGGCCGATGACGGCAATGACGGCCAGCGCGACGCCGAGCGCATCATTGCCATTGTCGATGGACTTTATGTTCAGGTCGAACAGGTCGCCGAGAACGAGAATGGCCGCGATCGATACGATTGCGAGGATGGCCGGATAGAAGGCGCCCCGTTGCCCGTCCTTAAGCCGGTAGCCTGCCATGATCATCGCGCCCACCGCGCCGATGGCACCGGCCTGGTTTACGGTGGCGATGCCCATGATGATCGAGCCCAGCACCGCGAAGATCAGGGTCAGCGGCGGGACCAGGGCCAGCAGGACGCGGCCGGCGAAGCGGAGGTCGTAGCGGCCCTCATAGGGAACGGGCGGCGCCGCGTTCTTCCGCAGCAGTGCGAATACGAGGATGTAGAGGGCATAGAGGCCGACCAGAACGAGACCCGGCAGAAGGGCCCCCAGGAACATGTCCCCGGCGCTAGTCGATGTGATGTCGAACTCGCTCGGCATGGTGACTTCGCCCGTGCCGAATTTGTACTCGAGCTTGCGTGCCGTGCTGGCCTGGTCAGTCGCGTTCGACAACTGGTCAGCCAGGATGATCAGCACTATCGAGGGCGGGATGATCTGCCCCAGCGTGCCCGAGGCTGCGATCGTGCCCGTCGCGAGTGGCTTGGAATAGTTGTTGCGCAGCATCGCCGGCAGTGAGATCAGGCCCATGGCGACGACCGTCGCGCCGACAATGCCGGTGGTGGCGGCGAGCAGCGCGCCGACTAAGACGACCGAGATGCCGAGGCCGCCCGGTACCGGGCCGAAGAGCTGGGCCATCGTGACCAGTAGGTCTTCGGCGATCTTCGATCGCTGGAGCATGATACCCATGAACACGAAGAGCGGAACCGCGATCAGCGTGTCGCGTTCGACTTCCCAGTAGACCCCTCTGAAATTGGTGACACCGGCGGTGAGCCACTGGATGGGTCCGTCCTGTGCGAAATACGCGCCTGAATCGCCGGTGAAGACCGTGCCCGTCAGCGCGGCGAGACCGATGGTCAGGATCGCGGCACCGGGCAGCGCGAAGGCGACGGGGAATCCCATACCGAGTGCGGCCGCCATTATCAGGATCAGCACCACTACGAAGAGTATTTCCATCGCCGCTGGCTCCGCGCGCTAATCTTCGAGGCCGCCGGGCCTTTCGGGCCGGCCGGGCTCCTCGCGCAGCTCGGCAGCGTTGGCGAGGAAATAGTTCATGAACTGGGTCAACATCGATAGGGAGAACACCGCTAGGAAGCCGGCCATGAGATATTTGACGAACATGCCGAAGCCGGCCTGGGTCACCTCGAACGACAAGATCGGGCCGTTGATGACGGCGGCCTTTGACCACATGCCGAGCGAAATGATTATCCAGCAGAGTGGGGCGCCCAGCAGCAAGCAGCCGAGGACGTTCGTCCACGCCTTGCCACGCTCACTGAAGCCTGCATAGATGACGTCGACGCGCACATGGCCTTCCTCGATCAGCGCGTAGGCGCTGGCGAACAGGAACAGACCCGCGTACCAGAAGCGCACGAGGTCGCCCATGAAGGCCTGTTCATAGGAAAAGACGAAACGGGCGATGACGATCTGCAGCTCGGCCACCACCACAAGCAGCGCCAGCCAGGTGAAGCCGAGTTTCCGTGAGAAGTAGGCGATGATGCAGGCGATGCCGATTAACGGCAGGTGCACATAGGTACCTCTGACCCGCGAAATGCCCAACTGCTTCTCGAGTTCTGCGCCGACGATTGCGCCGAGAAAGCCCTCGACGCGCAGGAACGAAATGACGGCGTCGCCGATGCCGACGATGAAAATGGCCCAGAAGGCCGCGCGCACGATATAGGCGGCAATTGCGCCCAGTCGGGCAGCCTCCTCGTGTATCAGCCGATGGGGCGTCGCACGTACGAAGGCGATGACGCCGAGAATCACCGCCAGATAGCTTGCCAGCTGAATCCAGCCGAGCGTCACCAGTCCGCCGGTTAGCGGTTTCTGTAACGGGTCGAAGCCTAACCAGCCCAGATGGGCGAACAGGTTCGAAAGGCCCGGCCAGTCACGCCAGAAGATGAGGTAGTTGTTTAGGACATATAGGAAAGCAACCGCGACCATTGACAGCGCGAAGGAACGCAACGCGAGCGGTGCGAGGCTCGAATCCGTAACGGGTGACGCTGTCGTTGTATCCGTCATGGGATCCGCGGTGCTCGCTGTCCTGAAGCGCCCGGTGCTCCGCCGTGACGCATGCGTTCAGGCCTATGAGGCCGACCGAACATGGAGGGCGGAGCCCGAAGGCTCCGCCCCATGTTTCGATACGTCGTCGCGGCTACAGGCCGAGGACGCGGTTGCGCTGCTCAACGTATGCCTGGTCTGAAATGTTGGTCCAGGCACCAATGTCGGTGCGCGCCTGCACGAAGCTGTCATAGATTTTCTTCGCCAGCGGGCTGTGCGCCTGCACCTCATCGAAGACCTCCTCGGCGGCCTCGCCAAAGCTGTCATAGGTGTCGTCCGAGAACTGGCGCAGCTGGACACCCTGGTTTGCGATAAGGTCCTTAAGAGCGGCACCGGACTTAGCGTTGTACTCGGACATCATCCAATCGTTCTCGGATGCCGCAGCCGCCTCTATGATTGCTTTGTCTGACTTCGACAGTTTGCCCCAGAAGGAGGCATTGAGGCCGAGGGCGAGCATCGAACCCGGCTCATGCATGCCCGGATAATAATAGAACTTGGCGGCTTCGTAGAACTTCATGAAGCCGTCGTTCCAAGGGCCAACCCACTCGGTAGCGTCGATCGCACCCGAGACCAGATTCTCGTAGATCTGGCCGCCCGGGAGCGAGACCGGCGAGGCACCCAGCTTGGCCATGACGTCCCCGCCGAGGCCTGGGATACGCATCTTGAGACCCTTAAGGTCGTCGGCTGAGTTAATTTCCTTGCGAAACCAGCCACCCATCTGGACGCCTGTGTTGCCCGCCATCAGGCCTTTGAGGCCGAATTCGCCAGCGAGTTCATCCCACAATTCCTGGCCACCGCCAAAGCGGATCCAGCCATTCATCTCGGTGTAGGTCAAGCCGAACGGGACGGCCGTGAAGAAGGCCCAGCCTGGATGCTTACCTTTCCAGTAATAGTCCGCGGCGTGATAGCCCTGCGCGTTGCCCGATGCGACTTCGTCAAAGCTGTCGAACGCCCCGACGCGCTCACCGGCCGAGAAATACTGCATCTTTATGCGGCCTTCACTCATGGTTGCAATCCGCTCGGCTAGGCGCTGAGCACCGGTGCCGAGGCCGGGGAAGTCGCGCGGCCAAGTTGATACCATTGCAAACTCAATTCGCTCCTGCGCAACGGCGGGTTTCGGGAAGGCGGAAGCCGCGGCAGCCGCGCCCGTGACGCCGGCCAGGCCGGCGGCTTTCATAAATTTACGTCGTTCCATGAATTGCTCCCTAAGATACGCGTTTGTGATTACTTCACCGACTGTGAACGCGACGCACTGGGAGTCGAAGAAGTTCCGAATTCGCCGACCGTTGGTCGACCGCAAACGATCGGTCAAAGCTTATGCTAGCGGGTTTGGGGGTGCAACGGGACCAACCCCATCCAAAAGTATGATGATTACGCGATCGTGGGCTCGTCGACTGGCGTCCCTTTGCCCGGCAAGGAGGCGTCCGTCCAGCCGTTTGAGCTCAGATGCTGGATCGACCGGAAGCGGCTCTTGTAGGTCATCTTGGCGCAGTCCTCGATCCAGTAGCCGAGATACACATGGTCCAGCGCGCGTGCGCGCGCCTCCTGAACCAGCCGCAGGACGCTGTAAGTGCCCAAGCTGCGTCGGTCGGCAGCAGGTTCGAAGTAGCTGTAGACCGCGGACAGCCCAGTCGACAGCACGTCTATCAAGCAGGCGCCGAGGAGGGTGCCGTCCGGGTGGCGGAGGCTCATCAGCTCGGTTTCGACCATCGACTCCTCGATCATGGCCCGGAAATCCGAAAACGACATCGCCGCCATCTCACTACCTGCGTGGCGCGCTCGCTGGTAGCGGAAGAACAGGTTGTATTGCTCATAGTTGGCGATGGCACCGCCGCAGTTGACGCGTAGATCGGCATTCCGGTTCCAGACCCTTTGCTGGGACCGGCTGGGACCAAACGCCGCAACTGGAATACGGATGGGGACGCAGCCGTTGCAGCCGGGGCAGGCCGGCCGGTAGACCATGTGATGGGAGCGGCGGAAACCGGCCAACGCCAGCTGATCATGCTGGTTCTGCGCCTGCCCCCCGCGCAATTCCGTAAACAGGTTGCGCTCGACCCGGCCGTCCAGATAGGGGCATGGCATCGGGCCCGTTCGGTAGAAGACGAGCGGTCGTTTGGGCGCTTGGGTGGTCATGCAGGGATCCGGGCGCAGGCTCGACAAAAATCGTCCAAATACTAGCGATCTCGCCCGGTTCGCGTAAAGCGCATGAACCGGGCGTCAGCCGCACGTCTCTCTGTCCTCGGCGGCGGTCCGCCGCGCCGGGTTAGTGTCCGGTTCGCTCGCTACGAAATCATTCGGTCGCGGCCCAGTCTGGGGCGTACTGTCGCTGAAATTCTGCTCGTTGCTCTCGATCGGCATCACGTTCTCGCGCAGAAGGACGATGCTCATTCGGCAGTTCTGTTCGCTCTCGATATCGGTCGGCAACAGGGGGTCTGTGTCGGCGCGGCGATGGTTTCGGCAGCGTCCTCGATGTTGGCGATGGTGACGGTCATGGCTGTAGCGTGAGTTCGGCGATGGCGGTGGTGCGAAGTTCGTCGGCGCCTCTGTTTAGAACGATGTAGTCACCGTCGCTCCAACGGGTTGCGAGGTCGCCATAATGCGCTGAGACGACCTGGCCGGACATGCCGGGCGCGATCATATAGCGCGCACTCGCGGGGTCGACCATGTCGAAGATGGCGCGCAGGCCTGCGCCGTGCACATGCGGGAAGCGGTTGCCGCCGGCGTTCCAGAAGGTACCGCGATTGACGGTGTGATCGCCGCCGCCGGTTGCGACCGTCGGTGCGAGAATGCGCCCCAGGGGTCCCGCGAAGCGGAGGAGGGGGTGCGCGAACGCGGCGCGATGGGCATTGCCCCAGCGCCATTTGGTTGTATCCCGTCCGTGATCGCGACGGAGGCCGGCAAGCGCGTCATCGAGCGACGCGTCGACGATTTCCGCGCACATCTCGGTGGCGTCCGTCCGCGTGTCGTTACACCAGCCGGCCCGGTCGGTCAGCATGCGTATGATCACGCGCGGCCTCACGCCGTGATAACGGTCCGCGAACAGGCCCAGTTCGTCATCCAGCAATCGTTCGCGCAGCGTCTCCGACCATGCGGCATAGATCAGCGGTTCTGGGCGGGCAGCGTCCATCATGCCGTCCCAGGCCGCCATCAGGGACGGGATCTCGTCCCGCCGTCGGTCGTCCGGCAGCGCCGCGAGCATCGCGTCCGTCAATTCGCGCGCACCGAGCGAGCGGATGTCGGTTTGGATCGCGGCGAAACTCTCGGGCGTGTGCTGCTCCTGAGCAGCCAGCAGATTCTGAATCCGCTCGGCTCGGAAACCCTCGGGCCAGTCGTTGCTGATCACATGGGGATAGCTCTTCGTCGCGACCCGGTTGTTCGCGTTGACGATGATGCCGCTTGCGGGGTCGTCGCGTTGCGGAAGATCGTCAAACGGAACGAAACCCCGCCAGTCATACTCGCCGGTCCAGCCGGGAACCGGACGGAGGCCTGCACCGCGCGGCCGGATGGGTAGCCGGCCAAGGGTTGCGAAGCCGAAGCTTCCGCTCTGGTGGGCGTAGACCACGTTCTGCATAGGTGCATGGAAATCACGCAGGGCGGCTCGGAACTCCTCGACCGTCGTCGCGCTGTTAATTCCGTAGACGGCATCGGCCGTCCGGTCGTCTTCGCGCAGTGCGGTGAAGGCCAACGCAACGACGGTGTCCGGCGCGGCGGTGCGTGCGGTATTCGGCATGATGTCCGAAAGCACAGGCCCGTGCCTTGTCGCACGGATTGTGAGGGTTTCAGGACTGCCGCCGAAGCGGACTCGAATATCTTCCGTCCGCGTGGCGAAGGCGGCGCTGCCGCCGGGCACGAGATACCGGCCGGGGTCGTCCGGGTCGATCCGTTCGATGAACAGGTCCTGGGTGTCGGCATGTGTCGTGGTCAGGCCCCATGACAGGTTGCCGTTCTGGCCAATAATAAAGAATGGCTGGCCGGGTAGCGCGCCGCCTGATGCCTTGAAGTCCGGTGTCTCGATCCTCGCCAGATGCCACATACCCGGTGCAGTAAAGCCCAGATGCGGGTCGTTGGCGAGAAGTGGCTTGCCCGATGCGCTGCGATCGCCCGAGACGACCCACTCGTTCGAGGCGCTGCCTGTGGGAAATAGGTTTGGGATCGCGGCGGCGAGATACGAGAAGGCTCCGAAGCGTCCCGCTTGCGCGGTCGGCGCGTCCAATGGTTCATCGGGCCAGAGGTCGTTTAGCTGATCGGGCGAAAGTACATGGCGCAGGTCGGCTCGGAGCAGCTCAGTCTGGAAGTCGCCCGACAGGAGCAGCGACATCAGCCTAACCCAGGCCGCGCTGTCGGCCGCGCGCCAGGGTTCGAACGGAAGGCCGAGGACAATCATCTCGGGTGGCCGCTTGCGCTCGGGTTTGTTCATCCAGTCGTTGACGCCGTCGACATAGGCGTCGATCACCGCACGCGCCTCGGGCGAGAGCTGTTCGACCGAGGCCTCGGCCAGCCGGTACACGCCGAGGGTTCGCATGAACCGGTCCGTGCGCAGTCCGGGCGCGCCGATCACCTCGGCCAGGCGGCCCGACGCAGTCCGACGCATGAACTCCATCTGGAAGAAACGGTCATGGGCGTGAACGTATCCGAGCGCCCGATACGCATCGCGACGGCTCTTGGCGAAGATGTGCGGGACCGCGTTCGGGTCGCGGATCACCGAGACCGGGCCGTCGAGCCCCGAGAGGCGTACGGTGCCGCCCAGATCGGTCTCTGCGGTCAGGAAGATGCCCACGACGATTACCGCCGCGAGGAAGATGAGCCCCGCGGGGATCGCGCTGACGGCCGCCAGCAGCGCGGCGAAGGCTCGGATCAGCCGCATGGTCGGCCTAGATGTCGACCGGGTAGGTCTTACGCGGCGTTGCGTGCGCGACCTGGTCATAGAAACCGTAGCTGCGATAGTTGTCCTCGGCCGTGAACCAGCGCAGCCACGACCAGTTGCGCTCCCGTCCGATTTCCGCGATGGCATTAACCAGCACATCTGCGGCCTTGTCTTCGGGTTTGGATGCATTGATCTGGATGGTGCTCATGGCAAACCCTGCGAAGCTTTGTGGTGCTTAGTGGCGTTGTCGGCCTGCGCTAGTTTCGCGCGCGGATCTTGGCAGACGTTAGAGGCATGATGTGATGTGGTCACGGTTTTTCGGCGGTTTGAAACTCAAGGGATTCTCACAGCTCAACTATGTGAGTGGGGTGCCGCCGATGCGCCGGTCACCGGGTTCGCCGGCGCCGAGGATTACTACGCCCGGAACGCCACCGGGCCGCGTCTCGATGAGATCAGGGTGCCGACGCTGCTGATCCGCGCCGAAGACGGTTCGTGGATTCCGGCAGAGATCTATCGCCGTTTTGCCCCATCCGCGCTGGACAACTTTGCCATCGTGCTGGCGTCCGGCGGCGGGCATATCGGGTTTCACGGCCGGTCCGGTCGCTGATACGACCGTGTCATGCTGCGGTTCTTCGGGGCCTGACGACGGGTCTTGTCGCGAACGAGAAAGGGCGCGCCTGCGAAGGCGCGCCCCTCCGATTGCTTGCGTTGGTTTGCGTTACTTCGGCTGCGGCACGATCCGCAGATACGGGCGCGGCGCCTTCCAACCGTAAGGGAACGCCGCCTTTGCGTCGTCGTCGGAGACGGCCGGCAGGATGATGACATCCTCGCCGTCCTTCCAGTTCACCGGCGTCGCCACCTTGTGGTTGGCCGTGAGCTGCAGGGAATCGATGACCCGCAGGATCTCGTCGAAGTTGCGGCCCGTGCTCATTGGGTAGGAGATCATCAGCTTCACCTGCTTGTCGGGGCCGATGATGTAGACGTTGCGCACGGTCGCGTTGGTTGCGGCGGTGCGGTCCTCTGACGTGCCGTCCTCGCTCGCCGGTAGCATTCCATAGAGCTTGGCCACGGTGAGTTCGCTGTCGCCGATCAGCGGGTAGGTGACCTTGGTACCCTGCGTCTCCTCGATGTCACTGACCCATTTCTCGTGTTCGTCGACCGGGTCGACACTTAGACCGATGATCTTGACGTTACGATTATCGAACTCGGGCTTGAGTTTAGCCATATAACCGAGTTCGGTCGTGCAGACCGGCGTGAAGTCTTTCGGGTGCGAGAACAAGACGCCCCAGCTGTCGCCCAGCCATTCGTGGAAAGTGATCATGCCTTCGGTGGTCTGGGCCTCGAAGTCGGGCGCGGTGTTGCCGATCTGGAGGGTCATGTTCGTCTCTCCTGCAGAAGTTTGCCGGCAGCGGTATTACTGCGGTCTATTTCCGGAAGCCTAACCATTAGGTAGTTCGCGTCGGCGGAATGACAAGAGAGAAACGTGAAATAAAAGATTTACATAGAAAACGTGTGTTTTAGGAAGGATGGCTGGACGCGTCCGTTTCATCCTCGGACGGTTTTCCCTCTTGCCAGTGATCGAGTTGTGCCTGAATAGCCGCAAGTATCTCGTTGACGGAGGTGTCGAGCCCGTATTGCTGCAAGATAGGCTCCTGGATAGCAAACTCAGCGCGTAGGAACTGGAACCAGGAAAGCGGTGGCGCCGTCTGAGGGCGCACCTCCGGCAATTCCGCAAGCTGGAACAGCAGATACGGCTTCCGGCGTGTGCGGGTGATGGACGCGATGATGCCACGTCGTACCTGGCTCGAATGCCCGATGAACCGGATGTTGTCCCAAGGAATGGTCCCGCAGTGCCACTCGCGCACGAACAGGCCATTTGTGTCCACTTGGACCTGTGGGCTGCGGTCGTTGATCCGGAAGGTGGTAACGATCGCCCACGCAAACGCTGCCGCCATCAGCACGCAGGCGAAGAGCCAAGATTGTTCGCGCGGCCCCTCTGCGGCAAACGGGATGATTAGGCACATGCCGCAGAGCGCCACGATCGCGAGCAGGCGCAGGGTATGAACCTTTCTATTGTAACGAACGGTTAGTGGTTCGGGCGGCGTCGCCACGACGTCATTACTCGCCATTCAGGAGCCGCGCCGCATCGATTGCGAAATAGGTAAGGACGCCATTGCAACCGGCCCGCTTAAACGCCATCAGGGTTTCCATCATGACCTTCCGATAGTCAATTGCGCCGTTTTCGGCCGCGAATCGAAGCATTGCATACTCGCCGCTGACATTGTAGGCGAAGGTCGGAACCCCGAATTGTTCCTTCACTCGCTGGATGATGTCGAGATAGGGCAGGCCCGGCTTGACCATGAACATGTCCGCTCCCTCGGCTATGTCCAGCGCTACCTCGCGCATGGCCTCGTCACTGTTGGCCGGGTCCATCTGGTAAGTGTCCTTGGTCTCGCCCTTCAGGAAGCCGGAACTGTCGATGGCATCGCGGAACGGTCCGTAAAAACCGGATGAGAATTTCGCCGCATAAGACATGAGTAGCACATGGTCATACCCGCTCTGATCGAGCGCGCGGCGCAGCCGGCCGATCCGACCATCCATCATGTCTGACGGCGCGATGATGTCGCAACCTGCCTCGACCTGGACCAGCGCCTGACGGCATAGTGCCTCGATGGTCTCGTCGTTCACGACATGCCCGTCGCGCACGATCCCATCGTGACCGTCAGAATTGAAAGGGTCGAGGGCGACATCGCACATGACCCCCATGTCGGGATGGGCGTCCTTAATTACTCGGATCGCCTGACAGACAAGATTGTCGGCGTTCCAAGCCTCGCACCCGTCGGGCGTTTTGCGTTCGGGGGGCGTTGCGGGAAACAGCGCCACCGACGGGATGCCCAGCGTCTTGGCCTCTCCAACAGCGGCAGCGAGCCGGTCGACCGAATAGCGGGTCACGCCCGGCATCGTGGGAATCTTTTCCGTCCGGTCCGTCCCGTCACACACGAAGACCGGCCAGATGAAATCATCCGGCGAGAGGATGTTCTCCCGTACCATTCGGCGCGACCAGTCCCAGCGCCGGTTCCGGCGCATGCGGGTTTGCGGGAAGACACCAACCGGTGTCGAGGGGCTGCGGGCCATGACCGCTCCTGAGATGTCAACTGAACGGCCGGAAACATAGCCGCAACGGCCCAGTGGACCAAGTCCCACCGGCGGCTACTACTCCTCTGATGAGGGCAATCTCGCGGCGGCGAATGAGTGCCTGTGCGATGTGGAGCATTTCTGGCTCCAGCACCTGGGATTCCGGCCGCGCGTTGCGGAGTTCTGCCGGTTCGAGATCGTGCCCTAGTGCTACTTACGCCTTCGTGTAACTACGAAGGCGGTAACCATGGAAAGCCGCTTTTTTCATGGGTCATCTTCAGCCCGGCCGGGCCTTGACGATTAGGCATGCAGATCGTTCGACAAGAGCGCGGTCGCGTCCTCGCCATGTTCGCTTAGGACTTTCTTCAGCTTGTTCAAGGCCTTCGCCTCGATCTGGCGGATGCGTTCCTTGCTGACGCCAAAGCTCTCGCCGATCTCCGCCAGCGTGTTCTTTTCCTCGGTCAGGAAACGGCGGACGATGATCTGGCGCTCGCGGTTGTCGAGTGTTCGCAGCGCATCCTCCAGCCAAGCCCTGCGGACCTCGCCATCATGCTGCCAAGCAGTGATGTCTTCGGGGTTAGGCGCTTCGTCTTCGAGCAGATCCTGAAACTCGAAATCGTACTCCTCGCCGAAGCTGGCATTCAGCGAGTTGTCCGGGCCGCCCAGATGCGCCTCCATCCGCATGACGTCGCCCGGTTTGACCTGCAGTCGGTCAGCTACCCGTTCACGATCCGCGTCAGTGAGCGTCCCATCGGGCCCCGTCGCCAGCTGGGCACGGACCTTGCGCAGGTTAAAGAAAAGGCGCCGCTGGGCCGGCGTCGTGGCGACGCGCACGATAGAGGTGTTACGCAGGATATGGTCTTGGATCGCGGCCATGATCCACCAAGATGCATAGGTGGAGAAGCGTGCATCATGCGACGGATCGAAACGCTGGGCGGCCTCCATCAGACCGATATTGCCCTCTTGGATGAGGTCGCCGACCGGAAGGCCATAGCCCTTGAACTTCCACGCCATACGCAAAACGAAGCGGGCATAGGCCTCAATCAACTCGTGCAACGCGGCCTCGTCCCGGTCTTCGCGCCAGCGGCGGGCGAGATCGAACTCATGCTCCTTTTCGAGAACCGGCGCTTTCATCACGGTGCTGGCGTAGTGGCGGTTTCCCCGTTCGATTGCCTGTGATGCGAATGCGGCCATGATATTTCAGTCCTTTGACAAAACAGGTAGGGAGCTATATCCCGAATGAATGATCGAGTTGTTTATTTCGGGTCGATACAAAAAGAATATACGCATCGGCGGTCGTTATTGCAAGGTAATATCGAGTCGATAGTATCTTGTTGTTATAAGATGGTAAGAAAAAATGAACGATTTGCGATCTGCAAGAACAAGACAATGCTCACTCGCAAGTGACTGATATTGTTAATAAGGAAGACCTTTTGCGGCTCCTGGATCGTATCGGCAGGATGTCCCGTGGGTTACAATATTGTCATGGCTTAAACCCCGCCCAGTGGGACTGTTTGCGGTTTATCGGACAGGCGAATCGCTTCTCCCGGACTCCTGGCGCACTCGCGGCGTTCCTCGGCACGACCAAGGGGACGGCCAGCCAGACGCTGAACGCGCTCGAGAAGAAGGGCTACCTCAGACGGGTGCCCGACCCCGAGGATCGCCGGGTGCGTCATATCGAGCTGACCGAGCTGGGGACAGGCCTGCTCGCGGAGGATCCGCTCAACTGCCTCGATCGGGCAATCGCGAACCTGCCGGCGGAGATCGTGGAAACCATGTCCGACGGGTTGAACCGGCTATGCGCCGACATGCAGACACGCTGTGGCGGACAGGATTTGGGCATCTGCCAGACTTGCGGTCATTTCGAGGGCGAAACAGATGGCGGCAATATGATGTGTGGCCTCAAGCAGGCCGAGCTCAGCTGTGAAGACGCGACTAGGTTCTGCGTGAACTTCTTGCCGGAAACCAATACGAAATCCTGCTGACCGGGTGGCCCTGCGTCAGACCGCTGTAAACGCCTGAAGTCCGGTCTGAGCGCGGCCGAGGACCAGCGCATGGATATCGTGAGTGCCCTCGTAGGTGTTCACGGACTCGAGGTTCATGACGTGCCGGATGACATGATACTCGTCCGAGATGCCGTTGCCGCCATGCATGTCGCGCGCCACCCGTGCGATGTCGAGGGCCTTGCCGGCATTGTTGCGTTTCATCAGCGAAATCATCTCCGGCGTTGACCGGTCCGCGTCGATCAGCCTGCCGAGACGTAGGCTGCCATGCAGGCCCAGCGTGATCTCGGTTTGCATGTCCGCCAGCTTTTTCTGGATCAGCTGGTTGGCGGCCAGCGGCCGGCCGAACTGTTTGCGCTCGAGGGTGTAGTCGCGCGCGGCGTGCCAGCAGGCCTCCGCGGCGCCCATGGCTCCCCAAGAGATTCCGTAACGCGCCTTGTTCAAGCAGCCGAACGGGCCACCTAGGCCGCGCGCATTGGGTAGCCGGTTTTCCTCCGGCACGAACACCTCGTCCATAACGACCTCACCTGTGGCGGACGCTCGCAAGGAGAACTTGCCCTCGATCTTCGGCGTTGCGAGGCCCTCCATGCCGCGCTCGAGGATGAAGCCGCGGATCACGCCTTCGTCGTCCTTTGCCCAGACCACGAACACGTCGGCGATAGGCGCGTTGGAGATCCACATCTTCGCACCGGATACCAAATAGCCCCCGTCCACTGACTTTGCCCGGGTCACCATTCCGCCCGGATCCGAACCATGGTCGGGCTCCGTCAGGCCGAAGGCGCCGACCCATTCGCCCGACGCAAGTTTCGACAGATACTTCCGGCGCTGCTGCTCCGATCCGTAGGTATAAATCGGCCACATCACCAGCGACGACTGCACCGACAGGGCCGAGCGATAGCCCGAATCGACCCGCTCAACCTCGCGAGCGATTAGCCCGTAGCAGACATGGTTTACGCCCGCGCAGCCATAATCTTCCGGCAGCGTCGAGCCGAGCATCCCTAGTTCACCAAATTCGCTCATAATATCGCGGTCGAACGTCTCGTTGCGGTTCGCTTCGAGAACGCGAGGAATCAGCTTGTCCTGGCAATAGGCCCGGGCCATGTCGCGCACCATCCTCTCGTCTTCGTTCAGCGCGTCGTCCAGCAGAAGTGGGTCGTCCCACTGAAAGCGCAAAGTCTCCGACGAGCCCGAAGGCGTGGTCGCGGTGTCGAACGTTTCGGATGCGATACTCATATCGAATACTCCGGTTTGCGTCGGCACTACCTATGCGGTGTGCCGGTGGTGTACATAAGCTTGAGATTTGGCGGGTGTGGGCTAGCGCTTGCGCTTGCCTAGGCCGATTTCCTTGGCGAATGCCGAGCGCTGCTTCGCATAATTGGGAGCGACCATCGGATAGTCGGCCGGCAAACCCCATTTCGCGCGATACTCTTCAGGAGTGAGGTTGTAGGTGGTTCGCAGATAGCGTTTCAGCATCTTGAGCTTCTTACCATCTTCAAGACAGATGATGTGGTCCGGAGTGATCGAACGTTTCACCGGGACCGAAGGCCTCAGCTTAGTCTGCAAACCTAGGGCACCGCTGCCCAGTCCCTCGAGGCTGCCATAGACGGACTGGATGACATCCGAGATCTGGCTTTCCGCCACCGGGTTATTGCCAACGTAGGCGGACACGACCTGGGTCGTCATGCGAAGCAATTCACCACGATTCGGGTTTTCCGGATTGCCGTCTGTCATTTCTGTCCCCCAGTGCCGAGCGGCTGTGAGTGCACAAGGGAATTTTGATCGCATGCGTGTGCAGGGCAGTCAATACGTCTCTGAAATAATCATCAGTAGTTTTCGGAAATATCGAAATGAATGGTGGGAACTGGTCTTGTGACGGTCTTAGCGGCGGAAAGCAGAGTTCATAAAAACATCCTCTTGACTGGCGCTTCATTTCATCAGCTTTGCTGCGCCGCATCAAGAAACACGCGTGCCTTGTCCACACCATTTCAACGCGACAGCTTGTGTATCGCTGGTAGCCAATTACGAGATGTGGTAATTCGGGCTCGGTTTGATGTCACAACTCCAGCGATGCTTTAACGGATTTCATTTATGAGCGAAGGCACGATCGCGATCGCCGCCGACCACGCAGGATATGCCCTCAAGGAGGTTCTGAAAGAGGAACTCGAGGCATGCGGCCTGGATGTTATCGATCTCGGCACCGACAGTGACGCGTCCGTCGATTACCCCGATTTTGGACGCGCCGTCGGAGAGGCCGTGGCCTGCGGCGACGCCGCGCGCGGGGTGATCATCTGCGGTACGGGCATCGGCATTTCGATCGCGGCCAATCGAATTGCGGGTGTGCGTGCGGCCCTTTGTCATGACGCCACCTCCGCGCGGCTTGCACGCGAACACAATGACGCTAACGTACTGGCG
This sequence comes from Rhodospirillaceae bacterium, assembly GCA_002724635.1. GTDB lineage: Bacteria > Pseudomonadota > Alphaproteobacteria > UBA6615 > UBA6615 > UBA8079. The sequence goes on along the minus strand of PBPM01000010.1, from coordinate 9,763 downwards.
CTGGGTGCCCGGCTGCTCGGCCCGGAGGTGGCGCATGACTGCCTGCGTATATTTCTGGATACGGCTTTTCCGGGTGGCGAACGGCACGATCGCCGCGTCCGCAAGCTCGGTTAGCGATGGCCTGTCGGTGCGCCCGGTGGGAGAAGTTCTTTAGACTAACTGACGAGTGATTAGAGGAACAGGGATGTCGATGACGGGCGGGGCCGCTAAGGCCAGGAATGAGACCAACGGATTTATCGATCAGGGGTTGGCCGCGACCGATCCGGACGTGTTCGGCGCTATGCAGCGCGAACTCGGACGCCAGCAGTCGCAGGTCGAACTGATCGCCTCGGAGAACATCGTCTCCCGCGCGGTCATCGAGGCGATGGGCTCGGTCCTGACCAACAAGTATGCCGAAGGTTATCCAGGGCGGCGCTATTATGGCGGCTGCGAGTTCGTGGACGTGGCCGAGGAGCTGGCCATCGACCGCGCGAAGCGTCTGTTCGGCTGTACCTTCGCCAACGTTCAGCCCCATTCCGGGGCTCAGGCCAACCAGGCCGTCTTTCTCGCCCTGTGCAAGCCGGGCGATACGGTGCTCGGCATGTCGCTGGCGGCGGGTGGGCACCTGACCCATGGTGCCGCGCCGAACCTCTCGGGCAAGTGGTTCAACGCCGTCCAGTTCGGCGTGCGCCGCGACGATGCGCTGATCGACATGGACGAGGTCGCCGCACTTGCGCGCGAGCACAAGCCGGCGCTTATCGTCGCCGGCGGGTCGGCCTATCCGCGGATCATCGATTTCGCACGCTTCCGCGAGATCGCGGACGAGGTCGACGCATATCTATTGGTCGACATGGCGCATTTCGCGGGGCTCGTTGCCGGTGGTGCGTATCCGAGCCCGTTCCCGCACGCCCATGTGGTTACAACGACGACTCACAAAACCCTGCGTGGCCCGCGTGGCGGCATGATCCTCGCCGACGACGAGGATCTCGGTAAGAAGATTAACTCCGCCGTCTTCCCGGGCCTGCAGGGCGGGCCGCTTATGCATGTCATCGCGGCTAAGGCGGTGGCGTTCGGCGAGGCGCTGCAGCCCGAATTCAATGCCTATGCCCACCGCGTGGTGGAAAACGCACGCGCGCTGGCGGCGACATTGGTCGAGGGCGGACTCGACATCGTATCAGGCGGTACGGACACGCATCTGATGCTGGTCGATCTGCGGCCCAAGTCTCTAACAGGCAACGTCACCGAGGTTGCGCTCGAACGCGCGAGCCTGACCTGCAACAAGAACGGTATTCCCTTCGACCCCGAGAAGCCCATGGTCACTTCCGGTATCCGGCTCGGGACCCCGGCGGGAACAACGCGCGGCTTTGGTCCAGCGGAGTTCCAGCTGGTAGGCGAGCTCATCGTTGAGGTCCTCGACAGCCTGAGTGGCAATCCTTATGGAGATGCGCAGGTAGAGGAATCAGTCAGCCGCCGGGTAGAAGAGTTGTGCGCTCGGTTCCCGATCTACATGACAGGTTGATCGGGCCGAACGCGCAAAAAGAAGATTAAGAGGCGAGGGGAAAATCAATGCGCTGCCCGTTCTGTGGTCACTCTGACACGCATGTGAAGGATTCGCGTCCGACCGAGGACAACACGGCGATCCGCCGCCGGCGTGCCTGCCCGGACTGCGGGGCACGCTGGACTACTTTTGAGCGCGTACAACTGCGCGACCTCACGGTTATCAAGAAGAATGGCCAGCGGGTGCCATTCGACCGCGACAAGCTCGAGGCGTCTATGCGCATCTCGTTGCGCAAGCGGCCGGTGGATGCCGAGCGGGTCGAGCGGGTGATCAGCGGCATCGTGCGCCGTCTCGAGTCCTCTGGTGAGACAGATATTTCCTCCGATGCCATCGGCGAGACGGTCATGGATGCGCTCGCTAATCTCGATTCCATCGCCTATGTCCGCTTCGCATCGGTCTACAGGAATTTCCGCGAGGTCCGCGACTTCGAGGATTTCATCGGCAACGAGCGACTGGCGGCCGACGGCGAACTGATCGAAAACGATTGATTGCAGGCGGTATTTCCCCGACGCTGGCCGCATGCAAACAGATCAGGATTTCATGGAAACGGCGCTGCGCCTTGCGCGGCGTGGCCTCGGCGAAGTCTCGCCGAACCCCGCGGTGGGTTGCGTCATCGTATCCGCCGATCCCTTGCCGCGCGTGCTCGGGCGCGGCCGAACCCAACGCGGCGGCCGGCCGCATGCCGAGACGGTCGCCCTTGACGACGCGCGAGCGCGCTTCGGCGCCGAGGCACTTGTCGGCGCAACGGCCTATGTAACGTTAGAGCCGTGTAGCCATCTGGGCCGCACGCCGCCATGCGCGGACGCACTCATCGCCGCCCAGATCGGGCGAGTGGTGGTGGCCTGCGGTGACCCGGACAGGCGGGTCGCTGGGCGCGGCATTGCCCGCCTGCGCGATGCCGGGATCCGTGTTGAAACGGATGTCTGCCGGGTACAGGGCGAAGACATCAATATCGGCTTCTTCACGCGGGTGACGGCAGGGCGTCCAATGGTCTCCCTCAAGACCGCGACGACCTCGGACGGCCGGATCGCGACGCGCACTGGCGATTCGCAGTGGATCACCGGGCCGGCTGCGCGCCGTCACGCCCATCTCCTGCGCGCCCGGCATGATGCTATCGCCGTCGGTATCGGGACGGCGCAGTCCGACGATCCAAACCTCACATGCCGGCTGCCGGGAATGGCGGATCGCTCGCCGGTGCGCGTGATTTTCGATTCCCAGTTGCACCTGCCCATGAATTCGAAGCTGGTTCAGACGGCCGGCGATATTCAGACTTGGATATTGTCGGCGCACCGGATCAACAAGGGGCGGCGTCGGGCGCTCGAGGGGGCGGGTTTGATGGTCGTGCCGATCGAGGAGGTCGCGGATGGCCAGCCGGTGCCGGCGGCGGCCCTGCAGGCGCTGGGTGCACTCGGCGTGACGCGTCTCATGGTCGAGGGCGGCGCGCGCCTGGCGACGGGGCTCCTGCGCGCAAACCTAGTTGACCGGCTACTCTGGTACCGGGCGCCATCGCTTATTGGCGGCGACGGACTGCCGCCATTCGGAGATCTCGGCGTCGGGGATATGGCCGATATGCCGAACTTCAAGCCACTCTCCCGGACGCCGGTGGGTAAGGATACGCTGGAAATTTTCGCCCGCGTGCCTTAACCAAGCGCGATGTTTACGGGAATCATAACGGATGTGGGCCGGATCACCGGCGTGGAACGGTTGGCCGTCGGGCGTCGTCTGACGATCGCGACCGCGTACGAGACTGCGGGCATCGATCTCGGCGCCTCGATCGCGTGTAATGGTGCCTGCCTGACTGTTGTGGAGAAGGGGCCATCCAGTTTTGCCGCCGATGTTTCGGGCGAGACGGATGACAAGACCACGAGCGGAGATTGGGATGTCGGCACGCGAATCAATCTCGAGCGCGCTCTGCGCGCGGCGGATGAGCTGGGCGGACATTTGGTGCTCGGTCATGTCGACGGCGTGGGCAGCGTGACCCGCCTGCAACGCCAAGGTGACAATCATCGCGTCGCCATCGAGGTGCCTGCGGCGCTCAAGCACTATATTGCGTCGAAGGGCTCAGTTACGGTGGACGGGGTATCGCTCACTGTGAACGAGGTGGATGATGCGGTCTTCGGCGTCAACATCATCCCCCATACTTGGGAGAACACTTCGCTTGCCGACTTGCTTGTCGGCGCGGGCGTGAATATCGAAGTGGATGTGATTGCGCGCTACGTCGCGCGCCTTTTGGAACGGGAATAGTTGTGGCAGATAAAATCGACGACTTGCGCAGCGTGTCTCCGCAAGAGGTGCAACGCGCCTTGGACGACGGGCAGATTCTTTCGCCGATCGAGGACATCATCGAGGATGCCCGCAACGGCAAGATGTTCATCCTCATCGACGATGAAGATCGCGAGAACGAGGGTGATCTCGTGATCCCGGCGCAGATGGCGACGCCCGATGCAATCAACTTCATGGCTACCCACGGCCGGGGCCTGATCTGCTTGTCGCTTACCCGCGAGCGCACTCAGCAGCTGGGCCTGCCCATGATGCCGCAGAGCCATGGCCAGCGCCTTGCGACGAATTTTACGGTATCGATTGAGGCGGCGGAAGGCGTCACTACAGGCATTTCCGCGCCCGATCGCGCGCGCACCATCACGGTGGCTATCGACCCGCTTTCGACCGAAGCGGACATTATCACGCCGGGCCATGTGTTTCCGCTGGCGGCGCGCGACGGCGGCGTGCTCGTGCGGGCCGGGCATACCGAGGCGGGCGTCGACATTGCGCGCCTAGCGGGCCTCAACCCATCAGCGGTGATTTGCGAGATCATGAATGATGACGGCACCATGTCCCGGCTGCCGGATCTCATCGGTTTCGCCCAGTATCACGGTCTCAAGATCGGCGCGATCGCAGACCTGATTGCCTACCGGCGCCGCCACGACCGTATCGTCGAACAGCTAATGGAGCATGACTTCCATTCGCGCTTCGGGGGCAGTTATAAGTGGCGGGTCTACCGCAACACGGTAGAGTATGCCGAGCATCTGGCGATCGTGAAGGGCGATATCGATCCCGACAAGCCGGTGCTGGTACGCATGCATTCCTTCTCCATTGGAGCCGATGCGATGGGTAGCCTCGATGCTCCGGACTCTGGCATACTCCAGCGGTCGATGGAGCTGATCAGCGAGGCCGGCTGCGGTGTCATCGTCCTGATCCGAGATACCTCGCCGACGTCCCTATCCGATCGTATCCGGCAATTCTCAAGTGCGCCGACCAAGCCGATAAACGAGTTGCGCAACTATGGCGTAGGCGCTCAGATTCTTGTCGATCTCGGGGTGCGCGACATCATCCTGTTATCGAATTCACAGCGCTCGATCGTCGGGCTCGAGGGCTTCGGCCTGCGTTTGATTGAGACGCGTCCCGTGCCTCTGGAAAATGCCGCGACTGGCGAGTGAGGAGCATTTGATGGCCGATGAAGCCCACATCATGGTTGCGGTGTCGAAATACTATGAAGAGATTGCGGAAGAATTGCTGAAGGGTGCGCTCACGGTGCTCGATACGGCCGGCGCTTCTTACGAGGTTTACGAGATCCCGGGCGCCTTTGAGATTCCAGCTGCCATTGCGATGGCCATGCGTTCGTCGGAATTTTCTGGCGGGCGGCAGCGGTTCGACGGGTATATTGCGCTCGGTTGCGTCATTCGCGGCGAGACCACCCACTACGACTATGTATGCCAGGAGACGGCGCGCGGCCTTCAGGATTTGGCAATTGGTAACTGCTTGGCGCTGGGCTTCGGCGTCCTGACCACGGAGAATCGCGAACAGGCGATGGCTCGCGCTGCGGTAGACCGGGGCAACAAGGGGGCCGATGCGGCCAATGCTTGCCTGCGCATGATCGGGTTCAAGAGCTCCCTACAACTGTTTCCCCGCTAATGTCCGTGGGCTCTGTAGAAACCACCCCGGCGGCACGCAGGCTTGGCGCGTCCGCACGCGCCGCGGCCCGGCTGCTCGCAGTGCAGGCACTTTACCAAATGGAGATCCGGGGGGCGGCGGCCGATGAGACCGTGCTGGAGTTTATTCAACACCGCACCGAGCCGCCGTGCGTCGGCGATGGCGATGAGGATTCGGTGCCGCTGGACGCGGACCAGGTTTTGTTCGCGGACCTGGTGCGCGGTGTCGACCGAGATCATGGCGATCTGGTTGTGGCGCTCGATGGATGCCTTGACGGCCGCAACACGATGGAACGTCTCGAGCCGCTTTTGCGGGCTATCCTCGGCGCCGGTGCCTACGAATTGCGCTCGCGCGATGATATCCCGACGCGGGTGGTCATCAGCGAGTATGTCCGGCTGACCGACGCCTTCTTCGAGGGCAAAGAGCCAGGCCTCGTCAATGCGGTACTGGACCGGCTGGCCCGCGTTGTGCGTGACGATACGGCGCCCGCTCTCGACGCATCGCCAGACGAGGCGTCTGACAACCCCGTCGGGGGCGGAACCGAGAATGGCGCAGCGCATCGATGAGTTCGAACTGATCCGGCGCCACTTCGCGCCGCTCAGCGAAGGCGAACCCGGCGCAATGGCGCTGCGGGACGACGCCGCGGTCCTGCGGCCTGAACCGGGCATGGAGTTTGTAATCTCTGCCGATTCTATCGTCGCCGGCGTTCATTTTCCGGATACCACATGCCCCGATGACATCGCCCGTCGCGCCCTGCGCGTGAACCTGTCGGATATCGCGGCGAAGGGGGCGCGCCCGCGTGCCTATACCCTCGCATTGATGCTGCCGGACGACACCAACGAGGACTGGTTGTCGGCCTTCGCAGGAGCGCTGGCGGCGGAACAGGATGCGTTCGGCATTTTCCTAGTCGGCGGCGATACAACCCGGACCCCCGGTCCGTTGACAATAACTGTAAATATTTTCGGGCAAGTTACAGAAAATAAAATAATAACGAGGTCCGGTGGCGCCGTCGGGGACGACATCTACGTGACCGGATGCATCGGTGATGCGGCGCTCGGCCTGGCCGTGGCCACGGGCTGCCTCCATGCGGAAGACCCTTCCGATGCAGCGGCACTCGCGGCCCGCTTTTTCGGGCCCGACCCGCGCGTCGGCGTTGGCTCCTCACTGGTCGGCGTTGCCTCAGCCGCGGCAGATGTTTCGGACGGGCTCGTTGCTGATCTCGCACATATCTGTGCGGCGTCGGGGCTCGCCGCTGAAATCATACAGGACTTGGTGCCGCTATCGGATGCCGCCGAACGCGTGGTAACGGACAATCAACTATTACAGACTTGGCTTTTGACCGGCGGTGATGACTATGAAATTGTTTTCAGCGCCCCGTTCGCCGCGCGGGACACGGTCTCTTTAATCGCCGCGAAGACCGCGGTTCGGATAACCCGCGTCGGGCGTTTGATCCCGCCGGTTCCGGGGGGATCTACGGTGATCGTGCGCGATGCGAATGGGGATGCAGTCGAGTTGGGTAATGGCGGATACAGTCACTTCTGGAAAGGCGGCGCGGGCTGAGGACGGGTCCACGATTTGAGCCATGCCCCCGAGGTTTCACGGAAGACGCTCCAAGCCGGCCCGCGAACTGGGGGCAGATGTAGTTGTCGATCTTTAGGTCGAGAATTTGTTACCGAAGGACCAGCTGTAGAGGGGCGACTAGCGCAGGGCTGCTATTCACAGCTTCGACTTGTGTTTTAGCGGGCCATGCAGGATGTTCGCGCCATGATGAATCAGCGCAGCATCCGTAACGTTACACTTTTGTCCATGTGTCAGGCTTTTGGCCAGACCCAGATGGTCCTGATCTTCTCCGTCTCCTCGATCATTGGCGCCACCATCGCGCCGGATGCCGGCTGGGCGACGGTGCCGATCACCTGCCAGTTCATCGCCATGACGTCGTCGACCGTGCCCGCGGCGCTGTTGATGAAGAAGATCGGACGTGCCGGCGGCTTCATCAGTTTCCTAGTCATCGGCTGCGTTGGCGCCGGGCTCATAATCTACGCGCTGTTCGTCCAGAGCTTCTTCCTTTTTTGCGTCGGTTCGGCACTGTTCGGTACCTCGGCCGGTGCCAACCAGCAATTCCGTTTCGCTGCGGTTGATGCCGCTGACGACAGCTTCAAGGCTAGGGCGGTGAGCCTCGTTCTCGCGGGCGGCGTGTTCGCCGGTTTGGTCGGACCGACGCTCTCCTCAATCGGTTACGACATCATCCAGCCAATCCTCTATGGCGGCGTTTTCGTGATAATCCTGGTCATGCAGGGGTTGATGGTAGTTCTGCTTCTGTTTACCGATATCCCGCCGCCCACCGAGCAGGAGCTTAGCGGCCCGACCCGGCCGATGCGCGAGATCGCTGCCCAGCCCACTTTTATCGTGGCGCTGATGAGCGCGATGATCGGCTACGGCGTGATGAACTTCGTGATGCTGTCGACGCCAATCTTCATGCATCTGCATCCGACCCATCCGTTCGGTCAGCTGGACATCAACAATGTCATTATGTGGCATGTTCTGGGCATGTTCGCGCCCGGTTTCTTCACCGGCTGGCTGATTAAGAAGTACGGTGACCTCAACATTATCCTCGCGGGCGCCGTGATCTCGGTCGTCTGCCTTGCGGTCAACTTCAGCGGTGACTCGCTGATGCACTTGCGGATCGGCATGGCGTTGGTCGGTCTTGGCTGGAACTTCATGTTCACCGCCGGGACGACCCTGCTGTTAAGTACCTACACGTCGGCGGAGAAGGCCAAGGTGCAGGGCATCAACGATCTGTTCGTCTTCGGCACGGTCGCAGTGTGTTCGCTGGCGGCCGGCGTGGTCTACCAGAAACTCGGCTTCTTCGCGGTCAACATGGCCTCGGCGCCCTTGCTGGTTGCGGTCGTAATCGCCGTTTTCTGGCTGCGCTCACGGCTTGCGGTGGCTCCGGCCTGATCGGCACCTCGTTGAGCCTCATACGACTCGGCCGGCTTAATTCTTAATATGTTCGTGCGGTTGCCATGCCGCTGCCTTTTTGGCATGTTCCCGCCGCTTTTATGGGCCCGGGTGATTCGGCCCTGCTTTGCGGCATTCGCTGCTCCGCCCTTGCGGCCCAACAACCAAGAAACCAAAGGATATTCACAATGGCTCCCATCGTCTGGTTCGCCATCGCATGTGGCGGTTTGGCCGTGCTTTACGGAATCTGGGCCTCACGCGCGGTCCTGTCGGCCAGCGCCGGCACCGAGCGCATGCAGGAAATCTCTAATGCCGTCCAGGAAGGCGCGGCGGCTTATCTCAACCGCCAGTATCGTGCCATCGGCATCGTCGGCATCGTCATTGCGGTGATTCTGTTCTTTCTCCTCGGTTGGACGGTTGCGCTCGGTTTTATCATCGGCGCGGTTCTGTCGGGTGCGACGGGCTATATCGGCATGAATATCTCGGTACGGGCTAATGTGCGCACCACCGAGGCTGCACGTAGCTCGATGGCGGAGGGCCTGTCGATCGCGTTCCGCGCGGGCGCCGTGACCGGCATGCTGGTCGCTGGCCTGGCGCTGCTCGCGGTCGCCGGTTACTTCGGTTTCATGGTCTGGCTGCAGCAGCAGGGTAGCGCCTCGGAGCGTCAGCTTATCGATGCGCTGGTGGCGTTGGGCTTCGGTGCCTCGCTAATCTCGATCTTCGCGCGTCTCGGCGGTGGTATCTTTACCAAGGGTGCGGACGTCGGCGCCGACTTGGTCGGCAAGGTCGAAGCGGGCATTCCCGAGGATGACCCCCGCAACCCGGCTGTGATTGCGGACAATGTCGGCGATAATGTGGGCGACTGCGCGGGCATGGCGGCTGATCTGTTCGAGACCTATGCGGTCACGGTGGTCGCGACCATGGTGTTGACCTCGATCCTGCTGGCCGGCAACGCCTTGCTGAACCAGATGATTGTCTACCCGCTGGCCATCGGCGGCGTTTGCATCATCGCCTCGATCATCGGCACCTTCTTCGTCCGTTTGGGCGCGAGCCAGAACATCATGGGCGCGCTCTACAAGGGCTTCATCACCTCGGCGATCCTCTCGCTGGTCGGCGTTGCCGGCGTGACGTCATGGGTCATCGGTTTCGACGCGGCCTTCACGGTGGGTGACCAGACTTTCTCGGGCATGGACGTGTTCCTATGCGCTGTCGTCGGTCTGGTTGTCACCGGCCTCCTGATCTGGGTGACTGAGTACTATACTGGCACCGAGTATCGTCCGGTGCGCTCGGTGGCACAGGCCTCAACAACAGGTCACGGTACGAACGTGATCCAGGGGCTGG
>PBPM01000009.1 GCA_002724635.1 Rhodospirillaceae bacterium | reverse complement strand
CGACCTGCCGCTCCAGCAACGTCTTGCCGGCGAAGTCGAGCATGCATTTCGGGGTATCGTCCGTATGTGGCGCGAGCCTGCTGCCTAGGCCCGCGGCGATGATGATGACGTTCGTATTGCTGGACACTGTTAACTCCGAAGGCCGGCGAGAAAAGCGCGAAATTATCGCGGATGCACGAGCCCATCAACTGGGTCGGCCGCGATCGCCGAGATCACCTCGGCGGCGGTACGATCACTGGTCCCGACATTGTATACGTATCGATCACGGTAATCGCGGATTCGCTCAGCAAACGCCGCGGGGTCTGCGCACAGCGCGGCAACTTTTGACGGCGCGCTCACCAAATCGCTGGGATCGAGAATCGTACCAACATGTTCCCGATAGGCAGCCTCGAGCGGATCGATTCCAAGGCTCTCCCATTGGGGGTTGTTGACCTTGCGCGGGACGTTGACGAACAGCACTGGTCGCTCGAGACCGAACGCGTACTCCGCAGCTGCCCCCGACCAGTCACTGATCATCAGATGGGAGGAATGCAGGGAATCGAAATTCGTCGTGTCGGACTCCATACAAAACCTCGGGTGTTCCGAAAAACGGGAAGCAAGCGCCCTGATCTTCGCCGGCGCAAGGTCTCGGGTCCGCGGATGCGGGCGCACGGTGACCCGATGCCCAGCCTCGACCAACACCGAGACCAGCTCGGGTCCGATCGTCTCCAGCACACCTTCCGGGCCCCAGGACGGCGCAAGCAGCAGATCGTAGCCATTATCGGCGCTCGCCCCAGCGTCCGGTCCGGGATAACACGCGCGCGTCGAAAGCAGGCGATCGAGCACACCGTAGCCGTGATCGTAAAGGTTTTTCGCCGGCAGGCCGCGCATCGACTCCCAAGCACGGATCTCTTCGCGGTGATGCGGCCCTACGCACAGTACGGAATCGTAGTGATCGAAGGCGCCCTCGCGGTAGATCATGTGGCTGCTCACCATCGAGTGGAACAGGTAGACATAGTGAACCGGGTGCACCGAACGCTTTAGGTGGAACGTGTTCAGGTCCGGCATTGTCATAGCCAGAGTGCCACTGCTGATGTTTGTAAACGCATAGATCAGCGCCCCACCACCCACGAAGTAGGGCCGCACATGCGCCGGCGGATTCGCGAGGACTGGATCGACGGGATCGGAGGAGAGATAGAAAACCGGTGCATCACGCGTTTCGGCGAGGACAGCTATCACCGGATCCAGAAAGCTGGCATAGGCGGACCCCTCGGAATAGATCGTCAGGGCCTGCGGGTCCGTGCAATCGCGAACGAACTGTCGCGCGTTTCCCCACGCGGCGAGCTAACGTCGCAAACCGTCGAACATGCGCGCCCTCCCTGGTTCAGTTGTCAAGGCGGAGAATGCGGGCCGGGCTTAAGAAACTTGCCGGCAGCGCACGCGGACCGCTACTCGCCGGCTTTCTTATCGGAGTCGGCCGGCTGCGAGATTTTCTCGGGCTGCCCGGTCAGGCGATAGAAGGTGTCGGTCACCCGCTGCCAGTAGAGCCGAAGGATTACTGCGGCGCCCGCGAGTCCGCCCAGAAGCAGCTGGAGCAGCATGCCCCCGACACCGGGGTCGATATAGGCATGCGCGGGAGTCGCCAAGGCACCGAAAACACCTGCCACGATCAGAACCGTTGGGATGTCCGCCCCGAGGCGCCTCGCGACGCGCCTATCGGTCTGGAACGCTGATCCCGTCTTCAATTTCATCGAGAATGTTCCTCGCCTTGGTGAATCGTCGCGTTGGCAACAGGTCCGGTGCCTCTTGCTGAATGCAGCCAAAGACGATTCGGAACGTGTTGACCGGACTGAAAATTTCGCCGAGATGACTATCACAGCCGGCCGGAGTCCGCATAGCGTGAAGATTGGCGTAGGCCGCCAGCAAAGCTGGCGTCCGGGGTGTTTTTCCCTCGACCGAACGCGACCAGTCGCCGCGCAGGCCGTGATCCGACTGCAGGATGATAATCGGGTCGCCCGGATCGCTCTCCACGATCGCGTCCACCGCCTCCAGAATAATCGGATTAAGGCATCGCAGATCGTTCAGGTAGGTGTCGCGAAGGCTTGAATAGTCCTCACCGGCGAGATCGAAACCGATGCGCGCAACGCGGGAGCAATCCGGGTTGAAACGTTGCGGCGGATGCGGTGACAGGACGTGGGCGAAGAGAAAGAGCGACTTCTCGCCACTCGGCTGCAGTTTCGGAAGAATGTCGCTCAGCTTGGTGAAATCGAAACTCAGCAGATTCGGGAATAGCCTGCGGATCACGGGAAAGAACGGCGTCAGCCGCAAGAGCCCGACCTCAGCCTCACTGACACCGATCGTGCCGGAGGGCGCCGCAGTGATGCAAAGATCCTCCGAACCGCCACAGCGGGTTTTCAGATTGTTGCCGCCGGGTCCCGCGTGGATATACCGGTAGCCAAGCTCGCGAAACCGGTCGACGACCGGGTTGAAGCCCTGCAGCTTGTCCGTCCACAGGACCGGGTGCAGCTTCTCGCCGACGGGCAGGTAATAGTCCATCGACACGGTTGAACTGATTGAAAGCTTGGTGCTCGCGTAATTGGCCCAGGATTGAGAGGGGATGTCGAATCCTCGGGTCTCGAGCGCACTCAGGAACTCGGAGTTATCGAAACCGAAATAGTCGGCCAGAACGTCGTCACGCGCATAGGCATCGAACACGAACCAGTAGACATTCGGCAACCGGTCAGCCACCGCCACCGCCGTGACTTTCATGGCCGGATCACCGGCGCCGGCCCGGCTTGTCGCAAACTGCAAGAGATTGAACGCCGGCACGACCGTCATCACAATCGCGGCGGCAAGTAGCACCGCGCGCGTCTGCGACGCCCGGGACACCCGCCATACCATCGCAAGCACCATCAGCGTGACGACAAGCCAAATGCCGATCTTGACAGTCCCCAGCGCAATGCCCAGTCGCGACAGGCCAAAAGAGATCGGCAGGTAGCTGAACAAAAGGACCGAGCCGACCGCAATCACGTGCGCTGCTGCCGGGAAACGCTCAGCGCCGAGAGTGAAACGCGCGACAAGCCCCAGACCGGCAACAAGTCCAATAAAAAGCACGGCGTAGAGACTGACTGCCCCGCCATAAATGAGCAGTTCGTCCCGGTTCGTGCTCAGAAAGCTGATGAAGGGCCAGGATCCGAGCAAAAGTATCGTTGCAGCGGGTGCGAAAAGCTTCATCTGAGTTCCATCTATATCGGAAGAACCACGCCGCGGAGCGAGATGTGCATAGATAGCCGCGCCACCGTGCCCTGTCCACGCATCAACGATCACTTATCCGAACGACCGGGCCGCGATCGGGGACATTCGAAAGCCAGATTCAGACGCGTCTTTAAGGACTTGCCCGCTTGACATTCCACGCGGGAAGCCATAATCGTTCACGTCATGAACAACAAGTGGATACGTTCTGGTTCCGCGCGAAAAAACTTCGAAAATCGCACGAATCAACGGACGGTCTAGAGTGTTTGATGCTTAGTCGGGCGACCGGTATCGGCTCGATTCGGCGCGGAAATTGACCGGGCGACCCAAGGACTAACACACGCGCCGGCACACCCTCGTTTCTTTCCGCCGCGGCGGCCCTTGGGTCACCCGGTCTGCGGTAGCATGAAAAAATCNNCCCACNATCCCGAGACACGCAACAGCAGTCCGGCNAGCTTCCTTCCGTATGGGCGCCAGGCGGTCGACGAGGAAGACATCGCCGCCGTGCTTGAGACCCTGCGCGGTGACTGGTTGACACAGGGACCCGAGGTCGATGCCTTCGAATCGGCCCTGGCGGATGTCGTCGGCGCCGATCACATTGTCAGCTGCAGTAGCGGAACCGCCGCACTGCATCTAGCGATCATGGCTGCCGGAATTGGTCCAAACATGCAGGTGGTCGTGCCGGCCAACACCTTTCTCGCAACCGCCAATATGGCCAGAATCGCCGGCGCGGAGATCGTCTTCGCCGATGTCGACCCGGAAACAGGCCTGATGACAGCGGAGTACGCTGCGGCGGCGATCGAAGGCGCCGCCAACAATGGCATCTCCGCGATCCTGCCTGTACACATCGCCGGCCAGTGTGAAGCTCCCGGGGTGCTGCAAGAACTCGCAGACGCACACAACCTGACGGTCATTGAAGACGCCTGCCACGCTTTGGGCACCACCTATGACACGAAAGACGAGATGCACAGGGTGGGTAGTTGCGCACACAGCGCCATGGCGACCTTCTCGTTCCATCCAGTTAAGACGATCGCGATGGGCGAAGGCGGGGCGGTCGCCACGAACGACGACGAACTGGCACAACGGATGCGCGATGCGCGCAACCACGGCATGATTCGAGACGCGGAACGTTTTGTCGACGCCGCTCTGGGGAAAGACGAGAATGGCTCGCCCCGGCGCTGGTACTACGAGATGCACGAACCGGGCTTCAACTACCGGGCCAGCAGCCTGCATTGCGCGCTCGGCCGAAGCCAGCTGGCGAAACTCAACCGGTTCGTGGCACGACGACGTGAGCTGGCCGAAATTTACGACCGTCTGCTGGCGCCCCTCGGACCGGCGGTCCAGCCGCCGATGCGCGCGGCCGGATGCGAACCCGCTTGGCATCTGTATATAGCTCGGTTCGACTTTGACGCACTTGGTACCACCCGAAACGACTTGATGAATGCGCTCTTTGAGGCAGGCATCGGTACCCAGGTTCACTATATTCCTGTCCCATGGCAGCCCTACTATCGCGCACGCTACGGCATGGCGTCACTGCCCGGCGCGGCGTCGTACTATGAGAGCTCGCTCTCGCTGCCCCTGTATCCGACGATGCACGACGCGGATGTGGAACGTGTCGTCGCGACCATCGCCTCCCTGGCGGGGCTGGCGCGCATATGAGCCGCAACGCGGCCTCCGACAGTCTGCTGCAGACCTGCGGCGGCCTCGATCTGCAGATCGACTGCGAGATGTGCACACTGCGCCCGCTGAACCGTGCGCGCGCATCCAACCGTTACTGCGACTGGCTCAATGACGATGAGGTCAACAAGTTCAGCCAGCGTCTAGGGCAGCTTCACACCGCCGAGGAAGTGTGGGCCTATATCGAAAGTGCTAATGCCTCCGCCGACACGCTACTGCTCGGAATCTTCGACCTGACAACCGGTGCCCACATCGGCAATATCCAGTTGAAGTTCTACGATCACGCCAACGGTCTCGCGGACCTCTCGACCCTGATCGGCGAGCGCGATTTCTGGGGCAGGGGTTACGCAAAGGATGTGTGGAAACACATCGTCCATTTCGGTTTCAGCGTGATCGGCGTCCGCAAGTTCACCATGGGCAACTCGGCCGGCAACAAGGCAGCCTCGGGCAAGACGCTGTACGTCGGCGCAAAGCTCGAGAGCACCAAGCGGCAGCACGTCCTGGTCGGCGGCGAGTACCAGGATGTCCTCGAGTACGGCCTGTTCGCCGCCGATTTCTATGCCAAGTTTCCGGAGTTGAAAGCTGCGCCGGCGGCCACTTCGGCCCGCGTGAATGACGACCCAACGCATCACGGATGATCAACGCAACGATGTTAACCCCGGAACGATAACCATGTCAGCTTCCCGCTTCCCGATCCGTCAGACCGTTCGCGACATCGGACCGGCCGCATCCGTGCGCATAAACGACGCGGTATACCGGCTGAAACGGCGGGGCGAGGACGTAATCACACTATCGCTCGGCGAGGCATTCTTCGACCAGCCAATGGCTGAAATCAGCGAGGACGAGTTTGCGGCCGGCATGCACTACTCGGATTCCCGCGGCATTCCAGCCTTGCGTGCAAAAATCGCGGCTCACTATGCGCACGCCTTCGGCGCGACGGTCGACCCGGCCCACCAGATACTGGTCAGCGCCGGCTCCAAGCCGATCCTTTTCATGGCCATGCTTGCGGCGGTCGAGCAGGGTAAGGAGGTGCTTATTCACGAACCGGGCTGGCTGAGCTACCCCGAGCAAGCGGTCCTCGCCGGCGCGACGGCAAGACACATCCCGTATGATGCCGACATCAACGGCATTGTCGCGTCCATCTCTTCGAAGACCGGCATGCTGATCATCAACAACCCAAACAACCCGGCGGGCCGGCTTTACACGCGCGACGAGATCGAAGCCCTGTACACTGCGTGTCACGCTAGGGGCGTTTATCTTTTGCTGGATGAATCCTACAGCGACTTTGCTCCGCCGGGCACATTCGCCTCGCTGGCGAGTGTCGCACCCGATTTCGAGGGCGCCCTCGTCATCAATTCACTATCCAAGAACCTCGGCGTCTCCGGTTGGCGAATTGGGTACCTCATGGGTGCGCAAGAGTTCGTCGACAACATACTTAAGCTGAACCAGCACCTGCTCACCTGCGCACCGACATTCCTAGCCAATTATTGTGCCAGCCATTTTGACGACATGATTGCCGCAACCCAGCCACAGATCGCCTCGCTACAGCAAAAGCGCGACCGCGTGGCAAAAGCGATAGCAGAGCGCGGCCTGAGTGTGCTAGCGGGATCGACGACTTTCTACTTCTTCCTGTCGATCGACGGCTTCGCGGGCACCGACATCGAATTCGCGCAGAAAATGATCGTGGACGACCGCATCGCGGTCGTGCCCGGTTCCGCATATGGCGCTAGCACCGGCCGTTTCATCAGGATCTCGATCGGAACAGAATCCGAAGTCAGAATCGACCACGCACTCGATGCGATCCGGCGGCAGATCGGCACCAACGACTATAACCGGGATTCCTACAATTCCGCGCTCGAGGAACTGATTGACCAGTCACTGGTATGACTACCCCGAGCCACGCGCTGCGGACAGACGGGGGCGGCTCGCTGGGCTTCGGCCATGTGAACCGGTGCCTCATCATTGCCGATGCTATCCGGGCGCGCGGTGGCACGCCGGAGCTCGTTCTGGGTGTGGCGAGCGCTGAGGTGCTTTCGCATGTCCGGAACGCCGGATACGCCTGCCGTCAACTCGATCCGGCGGCCAGATTCGATGCCGGCCAGGTTCTGTTGGACGCGCACAGCGCTGTATTCGATCTCTCTCATCGGGAAACCCGCGCGCACCTCGCAAGCGCGCAAGACATGCTTCGCGCATCCCGGGCCGCGGGCGCACGCACGTTGTTAATCGACGCAAAAGGCGAGGAATGCCTGAGCGCGCTTTCGGCCATGGAAACAGACATTCTTGCAATCCCCTATGCCGGCGCAGAGAGCGAGCAGGTGCTGCCGGGCGCCAAGGTCGATGTCCGCGGATTGCAGTATTTCGCGCTTGCCCATGAGTATCTCGATGACACATACACCGCACGCGACACCCCCAAGATCGCTACAAAAATACTGGTTACAGCTGGTGGCAGCGACCCGGTCGGGCTTACGGAATTCTTTCTCGATGTGCTCGAGCTGATCCATGATCCGCTCGAAATACGCATCGTGATCGGGCCCGGATTTCGGTCCAGCCAGGCCAGAACAATCGCATCGCGTGCCGAACGCATGCCGCACAACACGGAACTTGTGAACGCACCCGAAAACCTGGCCGACGAGATATTCCGCGCGGATTTCGCCCTGTCCGCCAGCGGGCTGACAAAGTACGAACTGGCCTTTGCAGGGACGCCATCGGTCCTGCTCTCGATCGACGAGAATCATGACATCGCCAACCGACCGTTCGCCGCACTCGGCAGTTGTGTCGACGCCGGCAGGTTCGATGCCGCGAACCCGGTCGCCGTGCGGGACCTGGTAGCGACGCTAATCCGTGACCCCGTACACCGGCGCATCATGGCAACCGCCGGACCCGCCGCGATTGATGGACGCGGCACACAACGCCTTCTGGACCTGCTCGATGGATAGCTATCTCGCCCCAAGCTTCAAAGTCGCCGGCACTGATGTCGGCAACGCCGCCCGGCCCTACTTCATCGCCGAGGCTGGCTCGAACTTTGACCAGAGTCTCGACACCGGGCGAAGACTGATCGACATCGCCAGCGACGCCGGCGCCGACGCGGTGAAGTTTCAGCTTTTCCGCGCCGACATCCTTGTCCCCGAAGGCGGAGACACGCACGCCGCATTCAAGGCCGTCGAGCTCAACCCGGACTGGGTTCCGGCCTTGTCCGAACACGCGGCGGCACGTCAGATCACCTTCATGGCCTCGGCGTTCGACATCGAGTCCGTGCAAGTGCTCGAAGAAGCCGGCGTGCCGGCGCACAAGATCGCCTCATCCGAGGCGACCAATCTGGATCTCGTCGACAGGATCGCGGCCACCGGGAAACCGATCTTCCTTTCCACAGGCATGTGCGACATCGTCGACGTGCAAGAAGCGGTCGACCGCTGTCTGGCGCGCGGCAACAGGTCCATCGCGCTCCTGCAGTGCGGCGCCATGTATCCGTTGCCTCCCGAGCATGTGCACCTGCGTGTAATGGACCTCTTCCGTGATATCTACGGGTCCCCGGTCGGGTTTTCTGACCACACACTCGGGACCGCAGTCACGCTCGCCGCAGCCGCACGCGGCGCAGATGTTATTGAGAAACACTTCACCCATGACCGATCTGCGGAGGGTCCGGATCATTTCTATGCGCTCGAGCCCGACGAATTGACCCGGGTCATAGAGGAAACGCGCCGGGTATTTGCCGCCCTCGGCGACGCCCGCAAGGATATGCTGCCCGCCGAACGTGAATTCGGACGGCGCGAGGGCTTGTACGCGGTGCGCGACCTCAAAGCTGGCGCCGTGATCGGTCTTGGCGATATCGACATCAGGCGTCCCGCGATCGGACTGCGCGCGCGCCACGCCAACGCCGTCGTCGGGATGCACCCCACCCGGCACATCGCGGCAGGCGAGGCACTGCAGTGGGGCGATCTGGCACCGTGAGGCGCGCAGGCCGTTTCCCAAAGGGCTTTGGCGCCGGGACCGCAGCGCATGCATGACGTTGATGCACCCGCGGCATGTCAGGTCTGTCAGGGCACGGAGTTCATTCACCAGCTGCGGGTGGATCACGCGAACTTCAGTGAGCGAATCACGGCATTCGACATTCAGCGCTGCGTATCGTGCGGCTTCTGCCGCATGCCCCCGCCTCCGGGTGAAGACGATCTGCACGACCTCTACGTGCGGAAGAGTATTTTCTCCGCGGTGGCGGAAAATCCCTATCGCAACAGCCCGTTTTTTGGCCTCCTGGAGCCGATCTATCGGCGGCAGCACCGGGGCGCTGCTCGATGCGTTTCTGGACGTCTTCCCGGATTGCTACATTACCGGGAGCGGAATCGATGACTGAAATTGATGACGCCGTCATCGCATTGAACCGTGACGGTTATGTCTTGCTCGACGATATGTTGCCTCGCGCGCGCTGTTCCGAGCTCGTCGACATGCTCGAAGATACGCACACGCTCATGTCGCCTTACTACGCCGCAAATGCCGCCGCGGGCCACCGACTGAACTTTCACGAAGACGAAAAGATCGTCTACAACCTGCACAACAAGAATCTCGCGTTTCTCGATTTCATCGATCCCGAGCCGGTATTCGGTATCGTCGAACGCTTTCTCCAACAGGGCTCATACAAGCAGGACGACCCCGTCGTGCTGCGCCAGAACACAGGGCGCACGCCGATGCCCGGTGGGCCTGCGCAGCAACTTCATATCGATTCGCGGTTGCCGGGCGGGGCCTTTCCGCTGATGGCCGTCGTGACGTGGATGCTCGAAGATTTCACTGACGAGAACGGCGCGACACGCATTGTCCCCGGCACACAGCGACGCGCGGAGTTCCCGCCGGACGACACAGCAGTGCCCGAAGAAATCTCGATTACCGGGCCACGCGGAAGCGTTCTCATCATGGACGGTGCCGTCTGGCACGGCGGCGGAGCGAACAGATCGGTCAACACCAGATGGTGCGTCCTTTCAACTTATGTCCGCTGGTTCCTGAAGACAGCATTCGATTTCTCGCAGAACATGCCCGCAGACTTCTACGCGCAACTGACCGCGCGCCAGAAACAGATCATGGGCTTCACAACACAACCACCCCTCGACGAGTTCACCCGGATCAGCGCACGCAGTAAGGAGCCAGAACCGCCGGCGCCCTACGCGCTTCCGACTGACGGAAAATCGTGACTGCAGTCGATACACTTCCGTGGCTCGCGTCGGTGGGTGCTGGGCGCTGGCAGATGTCCGGCATCCTTGCCGCGCAGCGCGCCGGGATGCGCGTTCTGGCGATGGACGGTGATGCGAATGCTCCCGGACTGGCAACTGCCGATCACGGGGTCGTTGTCGATATCCGCGACCCGCAAAGCGTCATCGACGCCGTGGCCGAGTCGAACATCACGCTCGCGGGCGCCATATCATTTGCGGCAGAAGTTGGCGTCCGGGCCGTAGGAGCACTTCGGGTGCACTTCTCGCTGCCCGGACCAGGGCTTCAAGTTCTTCATCAACTTACCGACAAGGCCGCGCAACGCCGAACCTGGGAGGAAGCAGGCCTGCGCAACCCCGGTTTCTGGCGGATAGTCGAGTCAGTCGATGCAGGACTGACGGCCATTACCGACGCAGAGGCCCCGGTGATCGTGAAGCCGGTCGACTCTGCCGGTAGCCGCGGTGTTACTCGCCTGGAAACGCATACAAGCAGGAACCATCGCTCCCAAGCTCTCGCGCACGCGATCTCGGGATCGCGATCGCAGCGCGCCATCGTCGAGTCTGTACTTCCGGGCAAGGAGTATACTGTCGAAACCTTTGCCGACGGTGATTCGACATATGTCTTGGCCATCACGGTCAAAGAAAAAGTGCCGGACACCGGCGGCACCGTCGCAAACGAACTCGCGACACCGACGGATTCGCCGAAGACTCAGCGGTCCATAGCCGCGCTCGCAGTCGATGCGCTGGAAGCCGTCGGCTACCGAGACGGACCGGGGCATGTCGAGATCATGCACGATCCAACCTCGGGGCCTGCTCTGGTAGAGGCGGCGGGGCGGGGCGCCGGCTTCATGGTCTTCGAGGGACTGGTTCCCGCAGCCAGCGGTTACGACATCGTCACTTCCACGGCACGACGCGCCATTGGCGCCACCGTCAACGCGCCGTCAATCGCGCGACAAGCGGTCGTCCTTCGATTCTTTCCCAGTGCACGCGGTCAAGTGATCGGCTTTTCCGGTTTCGAGGATGCCAACTCGCTCCCCGGCGTCGAAGCGAATCCCTTCGTCAAGGTCGGCGACAGAATTTCTCGCGCCCAAAGCGATGGAGACCGGCTGGGCTATATTCTCGCGACCGGCGCGGATCCGCACGAAGCACGCGCGCGCGCCAACACGGCCGAGAAACTGATCCGTTTCGACATTGCGGCGGACGACTGAGTTGCAGATACGCGACACCACGCCCGCGGAAAATAACGAGATGCTGGTCGCCCTCACCTTCGATCTGGATCCGGATCATTTCGACCCGAGCATCGGTGACGATTACGGTTCGGATACGTTGAGCTGGCACGGCGTCGAACAAGCGGTGCCGGCCATCGCTGAAATCCTCTCGGACCTACAAGACAATCTCGGGACGCCGGTGCGCGCGACATGGCTGCCGCGCGCGGATGACCAGATCGGCACGATATACGGCGACCCGGGCGCCATGCTAGATCGTTTCGACGATTTGTTGCGGATACTTGAATCCGCCGGCCACGAAATCGCCTGGCATCCGCATCTGCATAAAAGAGAGGATGGGCGATGGATCCAGGAGAAGCACCCCGATCGCCTTCGCGCGAACCTCGCGGCCGCACACGAAGCGCTCAGGCGGCGCGGATGGACGCCGCGCGCGACACGGATGGGTGGCAATTACGGGTCCGTCGAGCTGATGGAGATACTCGAGGCGCTGGGCATCGAAGTCGACTCTTCCGCCATGCCCGGACGCACCCGCCAAGATGATCATGTCAGCATTGATTGGGGGAAAACGCCGCAAACGTCGTATCGCCCGGCCCTGAATGATTATCGCGGCCCCGGATCACCGGGGCGCTCGATCGTTGAGCTGCCGCTCAGCATGGCCGCAGTGAAGGCGGATTATGACGATCGGCCATATCCCCGCTATGTCGATCTTTCCTTCCACGCTCATGCGCTGCAGCCGGGCCTCGAGACCCTGCTGGACAAAACGGATTACTTGGTAACCGACACACATCCCAGCACGGTCGTGCCGGAAATAGGTACGCAGCCTCATGGTCTGCTTTCATTCTCGCTCGACACATTTAGGTCCAATCTGGATGCGATCCTCGAC
>PBPM01000008.1 GCA_002724635.1 Rhodospirillaceae bacterium | reverse complement strand
GCGCTTGCCTGGAAAGACGCGCTCCGCGCCCGCTACCTCGCCGCTTCTGATCGAATCGACGGGATGATTGGCCTGACCGCGCCCGAAATCGCGCCCGTCGGGCTCGAGAATCTTGGCCACCCGGTTATGTGTTCACCGGCGTCGTGCATGGGCGCACCGGCGCTGACGCTACCCGCCCTATCCGCCGACGGGCTGCCACTGGGCCTTCAGCTGGTTGGCTTTCACCATCGTGACGCCGACCTCTTCGCCCATGCCAGCTGGGTCGACAATGCCCTCTTCGGCTGAATCCCCGTTACGCATCTGCGTTGTTGGCGCCGGCGCAATCGGGGGGATCCTCGCCGCCCGACTGTCACGCGCCGGGCATGATGTGTCCGCCATCGCGCGCGGCCCGAACCTAGCGGCTATCCAGACTCAGGGGCTGACCCTGCGCACCGCGCAGGAGACCTTCACCGTTGAGATCGCGGCATCAGATGCAGCGGCAGATCTCGGCGTTCAGGACTATGTCATCATCACCGTCAAAGCACCGGCCCTGCCCGGGCTTGCCTCGACGCTCACGCCCTTGCTGGACTCCGATACTGCGGTCGTGACAGCTATGAACGGCGTACCTTGGTGGTTCTGTCACGCACTGACAGGGCCGCTAGCGGGCCGCACCCTCACCGCAACCGACCCGGACGGCAAGCTGGACAATACTCTAGGCGGCGACCGCCTCCTTGGCTGCGTGGTCCACGTCGGCGCATCCATGCCAGAACCGGGCGTAGTCAACCATGCCGCCGGCGATCTGTTCATCATCGGCGACGCGACTCGACGCATGTCCACACCCGCTGATCAGCTGACTGAGGTAGTCTCTGGCGCCGGTCTCGACGGTCGCACAACAGACGATATCCACGGAGAGATCTGGATGAAACTTCTTGGCAATATGGGCATGGGACCGATCTGTGCCCTGACCGGTGCGACCCTGAAGGTACTCGCCGACGACAGGGATGTGCGCCCCGTCGCGGCGGCGAT
Organism: Rhodospirillaceae bacterium; assembly: GCA_002724635.1. Lineage (GTDB taxonomy): Bacteria > Pseudomonadota > Alphaproteobacteria > UBA6615 > UBA6615 > UBA8079. Next base: position 32,942 of record PBPM01000008.1, on the reverse strand, counting down.
GATGCAGGAGGCTGTGAATGTGGGCGAAGCGCTGGGCCTGTCAGCGACCATGGACGTCGAGACCCGGATCAACCTAGGGGCGGAGCTCGGCGAGTTCAAGCCGTCGATCCTGCAGGACCTCGAACTAGGGCGACCTATGGAGATCGATGCCATGGTGACCGTGGTCGTCGAGATGGGTGCGATCGCCGGCGTGCCCACCCCGACAATCGACACGGTCCTCGCCCTGCTGCGGGGCCGCGCGCGCCGCGCCAACCTCTACTAGCTGCACACATGGCCCTGCGGCGATCCTCACTCGCGGTCCTGTTCGCGATGATGTTCTCGAGCCAGCTGGCGCTGACGATCTTCCTGCCGGCCGTGCCAGACATTGCGCGCGATCTAGGGACTAGCCTCGGCCGGACCCAGCTCATCATTCCAGCCTACCTGATTTCGTTCGCAATCATGCAGCTGGTTGTCGGGCCCCTATCCGACCGTTTCGGCCGCCGCCCCATCATCATGGGCGGCGTAGCGCTTTTCATGGTCGCTAGCCTCGCATGCGCCCTGTCGACCGACATATGGCAACTTCTCGCCGCGCGATTCTTACAGGCCGCCGGTGCATGCGCCTCCATCGTCGTCGGGCGCGCGACAGTGCGTGACACAAACGACGGGAAGGCGACCGCCCAAGCCATGTCCTATGTGGCGATCGCGCTCGGTGTGGGACCGGCGGTAGCGCCCTTGATAGGGGCCGAGCTGGCGGCGCTTTTCGACTGGCGCGCTGTTTTCTTCGCGACCGCCGCCTTCAGCGCCTTATCCCTGATGGTCGCAACCCCTGTCCTGCGCGAGACCCTGCCACCACACGCACGAAACCGGACCGACATCTTCCAACTCATCCGCGGCTACTTCGCCCTNTTTCGTCGCGCCGGGTTCATGGGCTACAGCCTGACGATTTCGTTCCAGAGTGCGATNTTCCAAGTATTCATGACCGCCTCACCGATCGTCCTGATCAGCCAGCTNGGGGTCAGCCCCAAGCTNTACGGCACCTACCTGATGGTGATCCCGATCGCATTCATCGCCGGNAGCTTCACCTCCGGCCNTCTCATCCGTATCCTGCCAGTNGACCTTATCGTCGGCGTCGGGANCGTTCTGGGCGTCCTCGGAGGCCTGCTCCAAGTCGGGCTCGCCCTGTCCGGCCAAGCAACGCCGACCGGNATCGTCTTCGCNATCCTNGTTTCGAACTTCGGCACTGGGCTGGTGCTGGCGATCTGTTACGCGCAGGCGCTGAACACCGTCCCGCCATCCTTTGCGGGGGCAGCGTCCGCGCTAGGCGGCTGCTTGCATATGGGCTGGGCCTTCGTCATGTCGTTGATCGTCGCCAACTTGCCACATGACCTGTCGCTGCAGATGGGCCTCACCCAGACGGCTACGACGGTTCTGAGTCTGTTCGTCTTCCTAATCGTCGTTCGGGTCTACAGCCGGCACAGCGGATAGTCGTCCCGGCGCAGATACAAGACTAGACGTGGGCGGTTAGGCCCGCGGCCTCGATGCCCGCGACCGCGCACGCCTCGTCATTGTCCGACGTGTCTCCGGTGACGCCGACAGCGCCCGCGACATTGCCGTCCGTATCACGGATCAGCACCCCGCCGGCCACCGGAATCACCCGGCCACCCGACGCGACCGCGACCGCGTTCCCAAAATGCTCTCGGGTCAGGAAGTCAGTCTCGTTTGCACGCGACGAGCGCCCAATTGCCAGCCCACCCCAGGCTTTACCGAAGGCAATCTCGAACCGCATGATTCCACTCTTGTCCTCGCGCTGCATCGACACCGGGTGCCCGCCATCGTCGAGGACCACTATGGTCAATGGACCAATATCGAGCTCGCGTCCTTTGGCCTGGCTGGCCGCGATGATCGTGTTTGCCTGTTCGAGTGTCACCTTCGCCATGGTCGTGCTCCCTAACCGAGTTTCTGGGGTCAGATTCGAGAGCTCAGACTAGCCGTCCGCCCGGCCGAAAACCAGAGGGCCGCCGTCGGCATGGGCATGTATGATATCGACACGGCCGCCATGTACCACCTCTACGAGACGATCTCGGGGACTGAGCGGCAGTCCGGCTGAAGCAATGGAGACCTCGATGGGCGACATCGTCTATCTCGACTATGACGCGGACACCCTGTTCGCGGAGTATGACAACCGCGGCAAGGTCCCGGATTTCGAAACCTACATCGCCGACTTCAACGCGCGCAGCGACCACCTGCGGGCTGAAGCCGGGAACGGGCGGATCGATCTCACATATGGCGATGGCCCGCGCGACCGGTTCGATTTGTTCCTGCCTGACGCGCGCAACCCGCCGCTCCACGTCTTCATTCACGGCGGCTACTGGCAGTGGAACGACAAGGAAACCTATGCGTTCCTCGCGCGACCCTTCCTCGAGGCCGGCATTGGCTTCGCGAATCTCGAATACTCACTTTGCCCCGAGGTCACGCCGGCCAAGATTTTGGATCAGGTGCGGCGCGCCATCGCGCATCTTTGGGCGCACGGCGTGGAACTCGGCTACGACCGGGATCGGCTTCAGGTAAGCGGACATTCCGCCGGCGGCCACCTCACCGGCGCCGTGATGACGACGGACTGGCCGGCCTTTGCCCCGGACCTGCCGGCAGACATATTGAAAAGCGCGATGCCGATCAGTGGAATCTTCGACCTCGAGCCGATCCGCTACACGCCCATCGGCGATCCCCTTGGCCTCGATGCGGCCGGCGCCGCCGCGCTCAGCCCGATGTTCCAGCTCCCGCGCGCCCGGGCGCGAACCGTTATCGCGCTCGGGTCCCTCGAGGGACGGGAGTTTCACCGTCAGGCAGAGGCGTTCGCCGTGCACTGTCGAAACCACGGTGCCGACACTCGCATCTGCAGCGTGCCCGGCGGTCATCATTTCAGCGTGCTTGAATCGCTCGCCGACCCAGACGGGCAACTGTTCCGACTGGCCCGCGACATGATCCTCGACTAAGCGCGACTTCCCTTGTCGCGACGCGGCAGCCGGGGTCAAAATCCCGGTCCTCTCCTAACCTCGATCGGCTCCGGACGTGGCCACCAGCACCGAAGACATGACCGTATCCCAGAAAGACCCGTGGCAACGCGTCTCGGTGGTGACCGTAACCCATCACAGCGGCGCAGTGATCGAGGCCTGCCTCGCCGGTATAGGCGGGAATGCGGAGATCATCGTCATCGATAATGCCAGCGACGACGGGACGCCCGAAATGGTTCGCCGGCTGGCACCAGCCGTGTCCGTGCACGAGAACCGGATCGGCGTCGGATACGGTGCCGGCGCGAATCTCGGCCTGGCAAAGGTCACGCGTGAATTCGCGCTGCTAGCCAACCCGGATTCCCGGGTAGATACGGAGGCACTCGCCGCCCTGATTGGGGCCGCCGACGCCTATCCCGACGCGGCCCTGCTGGCGCCGCGTGTCCTCGATGATACCGGCACATACGAGCCCGCCCACGACGTCATCCTTTTCAACCGCCGCCTGCTGCCGGCCCGCGACAGCGAACGGCCGCCCGACGGACCTGTCTGCGCAGACTATCTGTCCGGCGCCGTGGTGCTTCTACGCATGGCGTCCTACCGGGCGATCGGACCGTTCGACGAGGCGATTTTCCTGTATTACGAGGATGATGATTTCTGCATGCGCATTCGGCAGGCCGGGTTCAGCGCAATCCTGGTGCCCGATGCGCGGGTCTTTCATGGCGGCGGCGGCTCGGTGCGCCCGAGCGCTGCCTACCGCTGGGAGAAACACTGGCACATGGCCTGGTCGCGTCTCTATCTGGAGCAGAAGTATCACGGCCGCACCGCCTGCGCCGCGATCGCTTGGCCGAGCCTGCTGCGTTTCGCCGGAAAGACCTTCGGCAACCTGGTCACCCTGCGCCGGGCAAAGGCGTGGCGCGACCTCGCGCGCCTGTTCGGAACCGCGGGATACCTGCTGCGCATTCCGGCATCGCGCACCGTGCGGCGTGCGCGGCCGCCACGCACCGGGATAGCGCTCCGATGAGCGCCCCGGACCGGAACTTCTGGCGCGGACGGCGCGTACTCGTGACCGGACATACGGGCTTCAAGGGCGCATGGCTGTGCGCTTGGCTGGAAATGCTCGGTGCGGATGTGCACGGCTTCGCCCTCGCACCGGAGGCGGGCCCGAACCTGTTCCGCGACCTCGGGGACTGGACATACCTTACCTCCATGACCGGTGACATTCGCGACCGGGATGCCGTCGAGATCGCCTGCGCCGCCGCCAATCCGGACGTCGTGATCCATCTCGCCTCCCAGTCCCTCGTGCGTCGCGCCCACCGCGATCCCCTCGGGACCTACGCGACAAACGTGCAAGGCACCGGGAATCTTCTGGAGAAGCTCGGCAACAGCACCGGCCTACGGGCGATCCTCGTGGTCACGAGCGATAAGTGTTACCGCAACGACGACAGCGTTCGCCCGTTCGTCGAGACGGACCCGCTGGGCGGCGACCAGCCCTACGGCGCCTCGAAGGCGGCGCAGGAAACTCTGAGTGCGGGCTGGCGGCGCGGCATCTTCGACAATCGCGACCGCGCACCGCGCCTCGCAACCGCGCGGGCCGGCAACGTTATCGGCGGCGGGGACTGGTCGGAGGATCGCATACTCCCTGATTTGTTCCGGGCCATGCAGGCCGGCGAAGCCCTGCGCGTCCGCAATCCGACGGCGACCCGGCCCTGGCAGCATGTGCTCGATGTTCTCGCGGGCTATCTGCGCTACGCCGAGGCGCTGGTGCGCGCGAAGGACGACAGCCTGCCCTACGCCCTCAACTTCGGACCCGACACGGAGATGGCTCAGCCGGTGAATTGGCTCCTGGACCGGGTGATCGAGACGATCCGGGCCGAGGGGCAGGCGGTGGAAGACTGGGTGCATGAGCCCGAGGACGGCCCGGCCGAAGCGAAGAACCTGGCGCTCGACGCATCGCTGGCCGCCCGGGTCCTGAACTGGCGGCCGCGCCTGAGCCAGGCCGACGCCGCCGCCTGGGCCGCCCGCTGGCATGCCGAGTTTCATGCCGGCACCCCACCCCGCGTACTGGTCGAGTCCCAGATCAACGCCTATCAGGAATTGGGGACGTGATGCGCGCGTCCGATGAAACCTCCCTTACCTGCCGGTTCTGCGGCAGCCAGCTGACGACGAGCTTCGCCGATCTCGGCGAAACCCCTCTGGCCAATAGTTACCTGACGGCGCCCGACCAGGCTGACCCGCACTACCCGCTGCACGCGCGCGTGTGCGACAGCTGCCTGCTAGTCCAGGTCGAGGACGTGGTGACCGCCGAAGAGATTTTCTCGGACTATGCTTACTTCTCGTCCTTCTCGACGAGCTGGGTCGCCCATGCCGAGACCTATACGAAGATGGCGACCGAACGCTTCAGCCTAGATGCGTCGAGCTCCGTCATCGAGGTCGCGAGCAACGACGGGTATCTGCTGCAGCATTTCATGAAAGCCGGCATCCCCGTTCTCGGGATCGAGCCAGCGGCCAATGTCGCGCAGACAGCCAACGCGAACGGCGTCCCAACACTGGCCGAGTTCTTCGGCCTCAAGTTCGCGCAAACGCTTCACGAGAAAGGCATGCGCGCCGACCTGCTGCTGGGCAATAACGTGCTGGCACATGTCCCCGACCTCAACGACTTCGTCGCCGGACTGGCCTGTCTGCTGGCCGACGACGGTGTCCTCACCATGGAGTTTCCTCATCTGGCCCGGCTCATCGAGGATGCCCAGTTCGATACGATCTATCACGAACATTTCTCCTACTTCTCGCTGCTAGTCGTCGATAAGGTGTTTACACGCCACGGGCTGTACCTGTTCGACGTCGAGGAACTGCCCACCCATGGCGGGAGCCTGCGCATCTTCGCGGCGCGACGCGACGGCCCCCAACGCACGGAAGGCGTCGGGCTCCGGAAGGTCCGGGATGACGAGGTGGCGATGGGGCTCTACCGGCGCGACGGATATGCCGGCTTCCAGTCCCGCGTCGAAGCCATCCGCGACGGGGTACAGGCCTTTCTGGGCGAGACAAAGCGCGCCGGAAAAACCGTGGCGGCCTATGGTGCGGCGGCAAAAGGAAACACGCTCCTGAACTTCTGCGGCGTGGACGCATCGCAGATCGACTTCGTCGCCGATATCAGCGACCAGAAACAGGGTCGGTTCCTGCCGGGCAGCAGGATTCCCATCGTCGCCCCCGACCGCTTGCGCGACAGCCGCCCCGACTATGTGCTTATACTGCCGTGGAACCTGAAGCGCGAGATCACCGTCGCCCATGACCATATCGCGGACTGGGGCGGCCGCTTCGTGGTCGCCTTGCCGGAGCTGACAATCCTGTCATGATGTTCATTCCCACATCGATCGCCGGTGTAGTCGAGGTCCGAACCGCGCCCGTGGCCGACGCACGAGGCGACTTCGCCCGTGGGTTCTGCACGGACGAGTTTCGCGACGCGGGCATCGCGTTCGACGTGGTCCAGACCAATATCTCCCGCAACCACCATCGGGGGACGCTTCGCGGGATGCATTACCAGGCCGACCCCGCCCCCGATCCCAAGCTCATCCGCTGCATCCGGGGCTGCGTTTTCGACGTCGCCGTGGATCTGCGTCCCGGCTCCGACAGCTTCTGCCAATGGGTGGGGACCGAACTCGATACGGACGCGCAGAATGCCCTGTTCGTCCCGCCCGGCTGCGCGCATGGCTTCCTGACCCTCGAGGACGATAGCACGGTCGAGTATCTGATGGGAGCTGCCTACGTGCCCGAACTTGCACGCGGCGTGCGCTGGGATGATCCGGCCTTCGCCATCGCCTGGCCGTCCGCGCCACGGATAATGTCCGAGCGCGACGGCGCGTATCCTGACTTCGCCGCCGGCGCCTAGCATGACTGAGACCCGCACTCCGGTAAAGTTCTGCACCGCCGTGGTCACGGGCGCGACCGGCTTTATCGGCGGGCATCTCGCGCACCGTCTCCACGACGCCGGCGTGTCGGTCACGGCGATCGTGCGCGACAGCAGCGACCCGGCGCGCATTGCCGCCTTGCCGGGCCAGGCCGAAGCCATCCCCGCGCACGACGACGGTAGCCGGCTCATCAACATCGTCAAGCAGGCCACCCCAGACGTTGTCTTCCATCTAGCGGCACGTTTCTCGAGTAGCCATACCCACGCAGATATCGACGGCGTGATCACCGACAATGTGACCCTCACGGCACGGGTCTGCGAGGCCGCCACGGCAGCGGGATGTCCGGCACTCGTCGTCGCCGGAACAGCCTGGCAGAACGCCGGCAGCACACCTGGCGACCCGACACCGTCGCCGAACAGCTTCTATGCAGCGAGCAAGCAGGCCGCCGACGACATCATCGACTATTACTGCGGACAAGCGGGCCTGAACACGGTCACCCTCAAGATCTACGACAGCTACGGGCCCAACGACCCGCGCCGGAAATTTCTAGCCACGCTACGCGACGCCGCGGCGAACCAGACGTCGGTCGAAGCAAGCCCCGGCGATCAGCTGTTGCACTTGGTGCATGTAGACGATCTGGTCGACGGCTTCGTGCATGCAGGAAATCTTCTGTACTCGGGCGAGGTCTGCGGCCGCGCGAGCCATACATTGCCGTCGGGTGAACCCGTGACCCTGCGCGCCATCGCGGAGACCTGGATGCGTGCCAATGGCGAGAATATCGACATCCGCTGGGGTGGTCGACCGCATCGCTCGGGCGAGGTCATGGTACCATGGGAAGGCGTACCCCTACCCGGTTGGAGTCCGCGTATCGACCTCGCGACGGGTCTCGGGGGCTGCTAGGAGGGCGCGTCAGGCCCGAAAAGGTCGGCGCGTCCACCCGACAGAAATGCCCTAGGAGCAGAGCCGAAATCCTCCATCGCGCTCCCGTCGTCGAATGCCAGGTCGATATTCATGCATCGCACGACATCCGCACTCAACGCACTACCGGGCATCACGGCGACGACGAGGGCCGTCAGGCCGACGATCATTCCAAGCAGGAGGGGCCAGTGCAGAAAACGCATTCGATACCTGTCGATCCGCGGCGACGCGAGCCTGGCCACATGTGATCGGGATCATATCAGTTGCGAGTCCGAAGGTATCACGCGCGCCGCCGCACTTTTGGGCGCGTCGTAGCAATCATTCGCGCCGATCGTTTCATAGCAGTAGAGGGGTGCGACCGACCGCAGCGGTGCCTCGTCCTCGAGCTACCCGGCCAACAGGACCTGATCGAAGTCCGGCAGATACTCGCGCCATGGATTTTCGCAGGCGGACAGCAGGAATGCCGCCGCCAGCGCGGCCCCGATAAGTAGTTTTTCTGATTGTAGCTTCATTGATCGAACCTCAGTCAGCCAGCAAGTCTAGAGATCGCAGGTTAAGAGAGGATTGACCGCTCGCTGGTCAGGCATTGACGTCAATCACCGTACGCCCGCGCAAGCCGCCCTTGAGGATCGCCTTGGCCAGATCGGGCACATCGGCAAGCGGCGCTTTACTTGTCATGGCGTCGAGCTTGTCGAGCGGCAGGTCCTCCACGATCCGTTGCCAGATCCGAATGCGATGCACCTTGTGCTGCATCACGGAATCGATTCCCAGAATGTTTACCCCGCGCAGCAGGAAGGGCAGAACCGTAGTCTCCAGCGTGTTGCCACCGGCCAGCCCGCAGGCCGCGACGGAGCCACCATACTTCATATGCGCCAGCACCGTTGCCAAGGCCTTACCCGCGACCGCGTCCACGCAGCCCGCCCAGCGCTCGCGCTCCAGCGGCCGGGCGGCGGCTTCGGACAAGTCGGCACGATCAATCACCTCGGTAGCACCGAGCTCGGTCAGATAATCATTGAGCTTAGGCCGGCCCGACGAAGCCACGACGGTGTAGCCACGCTTTGCGAGAATCGCAATCGCGACGCTGCCGACGCCGCCCGCACCACCTGTGACCAGCACCTCGCCATTGTCGGGGACAAGCCCATGGGCTTCGAGCGCATCGACGCAGAGCATGGAGGTGAAGCCCGCCGTGCCGACCGCCATTGCCTGTTGCGTACTCAGCCCGTCGGGTAGCGGCACCAGCCAGTCCCCCTTAACGCGCGCCTTCTGCGCGAGCCCGCCCCAGTGGATTTCACCAACCCGCCAGCCGGTTAGCACAACCTTGTCGCCAGGCGCGAAGTCGGGATTTTCGGACGCCTCCACGGTACCCGCGAAGTCGATCCCAGGCACATGCGGGAACTCGCGCACGAGGCGACCGATATTACCGTTGACGACCAGCCCGTCCTTGAAGTTGATCGTCGAATAGTCGATCGCGACGGTCACGTCGCCGTCGGGTAAATCGGCGAAGTCCACATCCTTGATCGACGCAGATACTTTTTCGTCATCACCCTGCTCGAGCAGGACAGCCTTGAACCTATCGCTCATGATTGCGTTCTAGTTCGGGCGTACTAACGCAGCGGCTCGAGAATCGAGACGTAGCTCGATACCGCGGAACCGCCCATATTGAAGACGGCGCCGAGATTCGGATTATCCAGCTGCAAATCTCCCGCCGTCCCCGTGAGCTGCATCGATGCGATCGCGTGCATCGACAGACCAGTTGCTCCTAGTGGGTGGCCCTTGGCCTTCAGGCCGCCGGAACGATTCACCGGCAGCTTGCCATCCGCATAGGTCCAGCCCTCTTTGATCGCCGTCTCGCCCTCACCCTTAGAGGTCAGGCCCATGGCCTCGTACGAAAGGAGTTCGGCCGAGGTAAAGCAGTCATGCACTTCGGCAAAACCGAGGTCCGAGACCGAGACACCGGCCTCGGCGAATGCGCGGGCGAAGGCCTCCGCCGGGCCTTCGAAGTCAGTCACCGTGCGCTTCGACATGGGCAGGAAGTCCTGCACATGCTGGGCCGCACGAAAGTACACCGCCTTGTCCATCTTTAACGCCGTGTCCACGTCGGTCAGGACGATCGCCGCGGCCCCGTCCGAGACCAGCGAACAGTCGGTCCGCTTAAGCGGCCCAGCGACCACCGGGTTCTTCTCGGACACGTTGCGGCAGAAGTCATAACCGAGATCCTTCTGCAGCTGTGCATAAGGATTGTCGCAGCCATTCTTGTGGTTCTTCGCCGCGATCATCGCGAGAGCGTCAGACTTGTCACCGTATTTCTGGAAATAGGCATCGGTAATCTGGCCGAAGATCTGGGCAAAGCTGGCGGCCGATTCCTCGCGCAGATAGGATGCTTTCGACAGGATGCCGCCGAGCACCTCGCCGGAGACCTCGGTCATCTTTTCCACGCCGACGACCAGCACGATCCGACCTTTCCTTGCCGCGATATGATTGATCCCCTGATAGATCGCCGCCGAGCCGGTGGCGCAGGCATTCTCGACATGGGTCGACGGCTTGAAACGCAAATCCTCATGAGACTGCAGGACAAGCGAGGCCGGAAACTCCTGACGCACGAATCCGCCACCGAACGTCCCGAGGTAAATCGCGTCCACGTCCTTCGGCTCCACGCCGGCGTCGCGCATGGCGCCCGTCGCGACCGACACGATCATGTCCTCGATGTCGTCGTCCTCACGCTTGCCGAATTTCAGATGGTCCCAGCCAACGATGCATGCGGTCATAGTTTTTTCTCCCCGGTATTGGTGACGCCCGGTCGAAGGAGCGCCTTGGGTGCAGTGCACAAAATGTTTTAGGAATATAGGGCTCCGGGTGCCGGGAGTCAGCTCAAAGAGTGACCCACTGTTCGCGGACCCGGCAACAGGTTGAATTATTTAAAATTTTCTGGTCCATTCCGCACGGTGCCCATAAGTTTGTGTCCCCGAAAAACAGTCGAAACGATTCGATCATGCCCGGAGAGCCGGAGCCCGGCATATCTGCACTGCCTCTATGGTGCAGACTCGATACTCGCTCGTCAGGGGCTCGGTTCTCACCGGCAGGTATTCCGGTGCACAAAGCCCTGACCACCGTGATCGCCCGTTCGGCGAACATGACCTGCTTCGCATACTTGTCCATGTTCGGTAAGTCGACCCTCGCGGGCAGCTCGGGCGTTCAACTGCTGCGTGGCAGTATCTGCTGGCCGGTCTGATCCGGCGACATCTACACGGATGCACCTGATTTTATCGAAATCCGATGACCTTGCGCGTGGATAAGGCGCCAGTGTTGCCAAAGTGATAGCCGGTCACAGCGAAGTTGGCTTCAGGCAGCGCGGCGTCCGGCCTCGAGCGCAGCGCGGACATCCTCACTGTCACGCTGGCCCAGAATATGGTGGCCATGCCACAGCGCATAGAAGAGCAATACCCATGCCGCAAAGCCCTCACGCTTTCCGGACTTCGTGAACAGCGCCTCCGCCGCCCGCGGCTCGCAGACGGAAACGATCCCGGGCTGCTGTGCCACCAGCCGGCCGATTTCTGCACCGCGCTCCTCAATCCACTCGGCAACCGGAACGCTGAACCCCCGCTTGCGTTCGAAAGGCCTCGCCTCTGGCAACGTGCCGTTGAGCCACTTGCGCAAGACCCACTTGCCGAGCCCGTCGCGCACCTTCAGCCCGTCCGGCATGCGAAAGGCAACCGACGCCACCTCCGGATCAAGGAAGGGGGTTCGCCCCTCGACCCCGTGCGACATCAGGCAACGGTCCACCTTAATCAGCAGATCGTTGGGTAGCCAGTCCGCGCAATCAGCGGCCTGAGCAGATTGCAAACGGCTATGGCCCGCGGCGTCGGCCGTCTGCTGGGCAGCGGCAATCCCATCACGCCAGCCGGCCGGCGTCTCGCGCAACACCCCAAGCCCGTCGAATACACCACGCGCACGCATGCTGCGGCCGCCACGCAACCAGGGCCGCATTGCGCTTCGATAGCGCCCGTACCCGGCGAAGAGCTCGTCTCCGCCCTCGCCGGTCAGTACGACCTTCAAGCCCGCCGACCTGACGGCCTGCGCCAAAAAATAGGTGGGGACCATGGCATAGTCGGCCGCCGGGTCGTCTACCGACGCGACGATGCGCGGCAGATCGCGCCAGAACATCTCTGAGTCGATCTCGAGCTCGATCATCTCGGCGCCGGTGATGCGCGCCAGCGCGCGCGCATGTTCACGCTCATCGGGAACCGAAGTGCCAACAAATCCCGCAGTGAAGGCTTGCACCGGCGTATCGTTGAGATCCGCCATCAACGACAGTAATGTCGAACTATCCACGCCCCCCGACAGGAACATGCCGTAGGGCACGTCCGATCTCTGATGCACCTCGACACTGTCGCGCAACGCAACGTCGAGGTGTTCGAGTGCTTCCGCCTCGGACCACTCGGCCACCCCGTCGGCGGGGAGTGCGGACCGGCGGCGGCGGGCGACCACGCGGCCGTCGCGGATTACAACGGTTTCACCGGGCAGAACACGCATGATCTGATCGAAGGCCGTTTCCGCACCCGTCGTGAACTGAAGTTGAAGCAACTCCGAAAGGGCAGTGTCATTCACCTGGGGTACGACCATGTCGGATTCGATCAGCGCCTGGGGTTCGGATGCGAAGGCGAATCCCTTACCGGTCTGGGCATAGTAGAGTGGCTTGATCCCGAAAGGGTCGCGGGCGAGGACTAGCTGCCCCTCGATCGGGTCGTACAACGCAATGGCGAACATGCCGCGCAGATGCTCCACGAAGTCTAGACCGTATTTCCGGTAAAGATGCAGCGGCGGCTCGCAGTCCGAGCGGGTAGAGAATACCTCGCCCTCCAGTTGTCCGCGCAGCTCCAGATAATTGTAGATCTCGCCATTCGCCACGAGGACAGCGCCGCCAGGTTCGTAGAGCGGCTGGTTACCCGTTTCCAAATCGATGATAGCGAGCCGGGTCTGGCCCAGGGCAACATTTCGCGCTGTATAGGCGCCCTCGCCATCGGGGCCGCGATGGCGCACGGCATCGACGAGGCGCCGCAACACACCGGCGTCCGCCATCACCCCATCGGCCCCCATGACCCCTGCGATACCGCACATAGTCAGGCAACTCGCTCGAAGAATTGACGATACTGCGCAACGACGGCCGCCTCGGTGTAGTTCGCTTGGTAGCGACGGTGCCCCTCGACGGCAAGCCGAGCAGCATTACCGGGATCGGCAATGAGGCTGCGGACACCGGCCGCAAGAGCACCTGGATTGTCCACCGGAACCATGATGCCGGCCGCGTCATCACCGATGAGGCTCTTGGGACCGGCGGCAGCGGCGGCCACGACTGGCTTCTCTGCCGCCCAGGCTTCCAGAATAATGTTTCCAAGAGGTTCATGGCGCGACGAACACACAAAGATGTTACACGCCTGCATCAGTGCATCAGGGTCGTCCCGCCAGCCGAGGAACCGGACGCGATCCGCCACGCCCAGTTCGTTCGCTAAGCGCGACAGTGCCCCCGCCTCGGAACCCTCCCCAGCAATCCACAGCCATGTCTCCGACAACTCGGCGAGCGCGCGCAGCAATACATCGAAGCCCTTGTTCTCGTGCAGCCGTCCCATCGCCAGCAGGAGCGGCACGTCTAGGGGCGTATCGAAACCGATCCGCGACGCTTTCGCCCGCTTGGGCGGGTGTACAAAATTGGGCAGATAGACAATGCGGTCGCGGCAGAAGCCCTGACTGACGATATGCTCGACGATGTCTTCCGTGTTGCCGATCAGATAATCGCAATGCCGATAATATTTGAGATCATAGTATCCTCCGAGTCGGGCGATCAGCTTGTACCCGTCGCGGGACTCAGACTTCGGCGTCGCCCAAGTGGCACGGCTCATCCAGGTCAGGACGATATCCGGCTTATAACGGTCGATCTCGCGCTGCAGCGCCGGGCGCGTGCGGAAGTCCATTCGCCCGCCGAACGGCAACTCCATTGGATCGAGCCCACCATTGCGCAGGGCCCGGGCGCGGAAAGAATCTCGGCGGATGATCACACGTTGGTTAATACCCGCATCTGCGAATGCTATCGCCAAGCGAACGAAGAACGCCTCCGCACCGCCGACTTCCGCACCTGCCATGGCCTGAAGCAAACGCACCGCTACTCGTCCTCCAGATGCGCCTTAAGATAACTGAGGATCGGGTAGAGCCCTGCCATCAGCGCGATTAGAAAACCATACTGTCCTTCCCGATATCCGCGCCGCGAGACATAGCATTTCCAGAAGCGCGAGAAGATGCGCCGGACGTTGCGCGCGAAACTGCCCAGCTCACCGGTCTGACGCATGTCGCGGGCGCGCGCGCTCGTGTATCGGTCGAGGCGATGGATCATATCCGAGATATTGCGATCGACATAATGAACCATCGGAACATCGAGGCGGCCAGCTTCTCCCTTTAGTTCCAGTGCGGGATGGATGCGCTGTTCGCCCCAGATTTTTGCGGGCCCGTGCACCGAATCGTTTGCGAACAGGCGAACCGTCGCGGTCACTCCCCAAGCCGCCCCCCAGCCGAACTCCACGAGCCGGTCACCAACATAATTATGATAGGGGATGAGGAAATGCCCGTAGGGTGCCCTGCCGATCGTCTCGCGTATATGCGCAGACAAGGCATCGGTCACACGCTCATCGGCGTCGACCTCGAGTATCCAGTCGCCGGTGCATATCTCGATCCCACGGTTTCGACGCGCACCTTCAATCTCCCACGCCCCCACCTCGATCACTGCGCCATAGGTGCGCGCAATCTCTTCCGACCGATCCGTGCAGCGGTCTAAGACCACCACGATCTCATCGGCGAACGCCAGTGCAGTCAGGCAGTCATCGAGCTCGGCTTCCTCATTATGCGCGACGACGAGAGCGGACAGGCGCGGCTTATCTGTGTTTGCACTCATTCTCTGTCTTCTTCCACGCGGTACCATAGGCTAGTGGAAGCCCGCACCACATCATCGACAGACAGGCTGTCCATCAGCGTGTCCGTGGTCCGGTGATCATACCCCTTCCCACCCACGAGCTCGGAATAGGGTTTTTCGGTGGTCACCCAGGTGGCCCGGGAGCCCCAAGGCGCATAGCGCTCCGGGCGGCTTGGCCCGAACAGCCCGACCGTGGGAATTCCCGCGGCCGCCGCCATATGCATCAGACCCGAATCATTTCCCACAAACAACGACGACCGGGTCAGACAAGCGCCGATGGTCGGTAAATCCTGAGTTCCCACTAAGTCGATAACGCGCGCCGCAGTAAATGCATCCAGAACCGGTGCCGCCGCATCGCGTTCGTTCTCCGCACCTAGAACCGCGATCACCGCATCCGGAAGCACGGCGTCGTCCGTCGCGCCTTCCACCCCGGTCAGCCGTCGTATGACGTCCACGAACCGGTCCGCCGGCCATATCTTTCCCTGCCAGTTGGCCGTCGGCGCAACCGCTATGACCGGCGTCTCGGTAGGCATCAGCGCAGCGGCCGCGGCGTGGTGTTTCTCGGCTATCCACAGCCGCGGGATCGGCGGAAAACCCGAAAGGCCCAGCGTCCGGGCGAACGAGACGACCGCGTGTTCGTCATAATGTGAACTCGGCGGCGCGATCGCACGGCGTGCATTCAGGACGGTCCAGGGGATGATGGAACGCCGCACATCGACGACCAGCGACCAGCGCTGTCCGACCACCTGACGCCACAGGTCCCACCAGTGACCCCCGCGCGGTCTCTTGTGCATCACAATGATTCGGTCTAGGCCCGGCACCGCCTCGAACAAAGACGCAGCCGAAGAACCGCACGCGATGGTAATCCGCGCATCGGGATAGTTGCGGCACAGGGAGTCCAGCAGACCTGACGAAAGGACGGCGTCACCTATCCGGCTAGGACCGACATAAAGTATTCGCATGACGGTGAGGCTTATACTCGGCTACCCAGCGCCACGCCAAATTCTTGGTACAAAAAAGAATGCGCGCGGGTTGCCAGATAGGCGGGACACGCCGACTATCAAGCTAGGAATCGAGACCAGCCACGGAGGATTTTTATGTCTGCCTCGTACGTTCAGCTGCCCCGTGACGTCGTCGCGCTCAACGGCGCAGACTGCCGGAGCTTCCTGCAGGGGCTAGTGTCTCAGGACATGGAGCGAGTGTCCGAGACCATGTCCGTTTACAGCGCCCTTCTTACGCCTCAGGGAAAGTATCTTCATGATTTCTTCGTCATGACGGACGGTGCGCGCCTCTGGATTGATTGCGAGGCAGGGCGCGCGGATGACCTGATCCAGCGCCTCTCGCGTTTCCGCCTGCGCGCAGACGCGCAGTTCGAAAATTCAGAAGACATGGCCGTGTTCGCTGTATTCGGTCCCGAGGCACCTAAAGCAATGGGCCTAGACGCCAATCCCGGGTTCACGCGTGTAATCGCCGACACGCTCGCTTACACAGATCCACGCGATGTCGCGCTCGGATGCCGTCTCCTCGGCAATCAATTGTCTGTTGAGGCCGTCCTAAACAGCCGGGGAATCCCGGAAACAGATTTCACGCACTACGACGCGCTGCGAATTTCTCTGGAGATTCCTGACGGATCGCGCGACATGGAGGTCGAGAAATCAACCCTCCTCGAATCCAATTTCGACCGCCTCAACGGTATCGACTGGGAGAAAGGCTGTTACATTGGCCAAGAACTGACCGCCCGGACGAAGTACCGCGGCCTAGTAAAACGGCAGTTAAGCGCCTTTCGTGCCACTCATGAACGCCAGATCGCAGGTGAACCTGTATTCCTGCAGGGCCAGAATGTCGGCGAAATCCGGTCCCGATGCGGCGATCATCTCCTCGTTTCAATCCGGATCGATGCCTTGGGTTCAGACGATGGCAAGCTCGCCGCCGCCGGAAATCCTCTGAATCGCCCATAAGTTTGCCGACCAAGTGTTCCTTTTTAGAATAAATTATCGATGATAACTTCTATTACATCCTATTTGGACTAATGCTGCAGCACTGCTGGTCAGGGCTAACCGTCAGCTTCGACACTGGCCTGCGCGGCCGCCAGGCGGGCGATCGGCACCCGATAGGGCGAGCAGGATACGTAGTCCAGACCCGAGCGATCGCAGAATTTGACCGAGGCCGGATCACCGCCATGTTCGCCGCAAATCCCAAGCTTGATATCTGCCCGCGTGGCACGCCCCCGTTCGGCGGCGATCGAGACCAACTCGCCCACCCCGTCGACATCGATCGACACGAAGGGATCAACATCGATAATTCCTTGATGCGCATAATCGTTCAGGAAGTTTGACGCATCGTCGCGGCTGATGCCGAAGGTGGTCTGGGTCAGGTCATTAGTGCCGAAACTGAAGAACTCCGCCGACTCGGCAATCTCGCCCGCACGCAGTGCCGCACGGGGCAACTCGATCATCGTGCCGACCTGATACGCCACGCGCGAACCGGATTCCGAGAACACCGCTTCGGCTACCTGGTCGATCCGCTCCTTCAGGATATCGATTTCCTTACGCGTCGCCGCGAGCGGAATCATGATTTCAGGCAGCACCGTCTCGTCGGAATCCTTCGCGACAAGCACCGCAGCCTCGAAAATTGCGCGGGCCTGAATCTCATAGATCTCGGGGTAGGTGATGCCTAGCCGGCAACCGCGATGGCCGAGCATCGGGTTGGATTCGTAAAGCTGCACCGCCCGATCCTGCATCATCGCCAGATCGCTCCCCGCAGCACGTGCGACCTCGCGGATCTCCTCGTCGGATTTTGGCAAAAACTCATGCAACGGCGGATCGAGCAGCCGGATCGTCACCGGAAGGCCCGACATGATGGTGAACAGTTCGACGAAATCCTGCCGCTGGTAAGGCAACAACTCGTCCAGCGCTGCACGACGGCCGGTCACGTCCTCGGCCAGGATCATGCGGCGCACGGCGACGATCCGTTCGGGATCGAAGAACATGTGCTCGGTACGGCAAAGGCCGATGCCCTCTGCGCCAAAGTCACGCGCAGTGCGTGCATCGACCGGAGTTTCTGCATTAGTGCGCACCTTGAGGCGCCGGATTCCGTCCGCCCACTCCATCAGTTTCGCGAAATCGTCAGACAGGTCCGGCTCGATCGTCGGCACCTTGCCATCGATAATCTCGCCCGTAGCGCCGTCGATGGTGATTTGGTCGCCCGCCGCGAGCGTGCGGTCGCCGACACGTACCTGACCCTTATCGTAATCCACGTTGATCTCGCCGGCGCCGGCGACGCAGGGTCGCCCCATACCTCGCGCCACCACGGCCGCGTGGCTGGTCATGCCGCCGCGGGTCGTCAGGATGCCCTGCGCCGCATGCATGCCGTTAATATCTTCGGGGCTGGTTTCGATTCGGACGAGGATCACGTCTTCGCCCTTGCGTGCCAAGTCTTCCGCCAAATCGGCGGATAGTACAATTTGTCCGGATGCCGCGCCCGGCGAAGCCGGCAGGCCCTTACTAAGAACGTTGCGCGCCGCATCTGGATCGAGGCGCGGGTGCAGCAGCTGATCCAGCTGGCCGGGCTCTACTCGCAGGATCGCGTCCGGCTGGCTTATCAGCCCGTCCGCGACCATCTCGACGGCGATACGCACAGCCGCCGCAGCGGTTCGCTTTCCCGACCGGGTCTGCAGAATGTAGAGCTTGTTGCTCTGCACCGTGAATTCGATGTCCTGCATGTCCTTGTAATGCGCCTCGAGCGTCTCGCGGACTCCCGCCAGCTGCTTGAACACGTCGGGCATCACCTCTTCCATCGCCGGCAGGTCGGACCCGTTGCGCTCCTTGCCCGCGATGGTCAAATGCTGCGGCGTCCGGATGCCGGCCACCACATCCTCACCCTGCGCGTTGACCAGATACTCGCCGTAGAAAATATTCTCGCCCGTCGACGGGTCGCGAGTGAAGGCGACGCCGGTCGCGCAGTCGTCGCCCATATTGCCGAATACCATGGCCTGAACGTTCACAGCCGTACCCCATTCCGCGGGAATATTCTGCAGGCGGCGATAGGTAACGGCGCGCTGGTTAATCCAGGAACCGAACACTGCGCCGATGGCACCCCACAACTGCTCGCGCGGGTCCTGCGGGAACGGCATGTTTAACTCCCGCTCCACGATCGCCTTGTACTGGGCAACGATCGACCGCCAGTCGTCGGCAGACAAGTCGGTGTCGAGGATTAGCCCATTGTCCAGCTTATGCTGCTCGAGCACCTCCTCGAACATGTAGTGATCCACACCGAGTACCACATCGGAATACATCTGGATGAAGCGGCGATAGCTGTCGAAGGCGAAGCGCGCATCGCCCGACCTTTCGGCAAGCCCGGCCACGGTGACATCGTTCAGTCCGAGATTAAGGACCGTGTCCATCATGCCCGGCATCGATGCGCGGGCACCCGAACGCACCGAGACCAGCAGCGGATTATCGGTATCGCCGAACACCGCACCGACATCCGCCTCGATTGCCTTAAGCGCGGCCTCGACCTGACCGTCTAGCGCGTCCGGGTAGGTCTCGCTGTTGGCATAGTAATAGGTACAAAGGTCGGTGGTAATGGTGAAGCCCGGCGGCACCGGCAGCCCCATATTGCTCATTTCCGCAAGGTTGGCACCCTTGCCGCCAAGTAGGTTTCGCATCTCAGCGCTGCCATCAGACGCGCCCGCCGCGAAGCTGTAGACCCACTTTTCGGATGATCCGTTCATGGGTGCCCCGTTAGCCTTTGATTTTTGAGAACTCAGCGACATTGTTCATCACCTTTTGGATCCGCGCGAGGAGGCATAATCGATTCCTTCTGACGGAAGAGTCGTCAACATTAACCGTCACCTCGTCGAAAAACCTGTCGACCGGCTGACGCAATTCGGCGAGCCCCCGCATTGCGGCCTCGAAATTCTCTTCGGCGAGCGCCATTTCAATCCCCGCTCCGGTCCGCGAGAGGGCATCCCACAACGCAGCCTCGATCTCATCGGTTTCGTCCAGCCCCGGCTCGTAGGCGCTGCCGTCATAGGTGGAGCCATCCTTCTTCTCCTCCGCGCGCACGATATTCGCCGCGCGCCGATAGGCCACCAGCAGGTTGGTGCCGTCGTCGGAGCTCAGGAACACGTCGAGCGCATGGACGCGGGCGACGACCTCGACTAGGTCCCCCGTCGACTGCAGGCCAATCACCGCCTCGATATGATCGTGGCGCACGCCATCGTCGCGCAGATATACCTTCAGCCGGTCCGCAAAGAACGACAGCAGATCGTCGTCGATCGCAGTGTCCGCGCAATCATGCAACGCGCGGGCCTCGGCAAAAGCATCGCGCAGGCTGATGCGCAAGCCGTTCTCGAGCAGGATCCGGATAATGCCCAGCGCGGCGCGTCGCAGTGCGAACGGGTCCTTCGAACCGGTTGGCTTCTCGCCAATCGACCAAAAACCGGCAAGCGTGTCCACCTTGTCCGCGATCGCAACGGCGATGCTTGTCGGCGCCGACGGGCAGGCGTCCGAGGGGCCCTGCGGCGCATAATGTTCCGCGATCGCATCGGCCACGTCCGAAGGCTCGCCCTGCATACTCGCATAGTATCGGCCCATGATACCCTGCAGGTCGGGAAACTCGCCGACCATGCCGCTGACTAGGTCCGCCTTGGCCAGCCGGGCTACGCGGGCCACCGTTGAGGCGTCGGCGCCGGGCACAACCGACGCGAACCATTGCGCCAGACGCGCGACGCGTTCGACCTTGTCACCGACGCTGCCGAGCTTTGCATGGAACACGATCCCGTCGAGCGCTTCGCTCATCTCCGCCAGCGGCGTCTTCAGGTCCTGATCCCAGAAATACTTGGCGTCCGACAGGCGCGCCCGCAGGACGCGCTCGTTGCCGGCGATCACGGCCGCCGGGTCGACCGCCTCGATGTTGGACACGAAGGCGAAGGACGGGGCGATCTCGCCCCCCACGCCCGAGAGCCCGAAATACTTTTGATGCTCGCGCATCGACGAGATCAGCACCTCGGCCGGCAGCGCCATGAAATCGCGGTCGATCGAGCCGATCAGGACCCGCGGCCACTCAACCAGCCCCGCGACCTCGGCATAGAGTTCGTCATCGTCCGGCACCTGGAAGCCGTCCTGCACGCAGGCTGCAGTCATCTGCGCGCGTATTGCACCCTCGCGCTCTTGGGATTCCGCAATCACGAACGCGTCTCGCAGCTTCGCGTCATAATCGGCGAGGCTATCCACCGCGAATTCGTCCGGCGCATGAAAGCGGTGCCCGGCCGTCCGGTCGGTGAATGTGAGCATCCCATCCCCGGTGTCGAGACCGCCTTCCAGCGGTTCGCCATCGAAGATAGCGAGCACCCCGTGCAGCGGCCGCACCCAGCGGAACCGCGTGTCGGCCCAGCGCATCGACTTTGGCCAAGGCATATTTTTCGCTAGCGTCACCACGATCTCGGACAGGACCTCGCGGGTGGGACGGCCCGTTTCCTCCCAGACTGCGACATAGAAGCTGCCCTTCTTGTCCTCGCGTACCTCGCATTCTTCCAAAGAAATCTCGATCGACCCGACGAAACCCTCCAGCGCCTTCTTCGGTGCGTCAGTGCGCGGGCCCTTGCGCTCGACGATACGCGACGGCTGGGTCGCTGGCAGGTCGGCGACACTAATCGCTAGGCGTCGCGGGGTCGCGCGCAGATCGACCGAGCCATATTCGAGATTATTCTCCTTGAGCGCCGCCGTCAGGAGCCGTTCAAGGTCCCCCGCCGCGCGGCGTTGCATGCGCGCGGGAATTTCTTCGGACCGGAATTCGAGCAGCAGCTCTGCCATTGCGATCAACCGTCCGCCCTGGCCTGGAGCCAAGTCTCGCAACACCCCTTTGCCAAGTCACGCACGCGCAGGATATAGGCTTGGCGCTCGGTGACCGAGATCACCCCGCGCGCGTCCAGCAGGTTGAAGGTATGGCTCGCCTTTATGCATTGGTCATAGGCCGGCAGAGCCAGATTCTCGGCGATCTGCGCTTGGCACTCGACCTCCGCATCGGCGAAGTGTCGGAACAGAGCCTCCGTGCTCGCATGTTCGAAATTATAGGCGCTGAACTCCCGCTCGGCGCGCAGGAACACATCGCCGTAGCACGTCCCGGCGCCGTTGAAGTCGAGATCGTAGACATTCTCGACCCCCTGGACATACATCGCCAGCCGCTCCAGTCCATAGGTCAGCTCGACCGCCACCGGGTCGCAGTCGAACCCGCCAACCTGCTGGAAATAAGTGAACTGGCTGACCTCCATCCCGTCGCACCAAACCTCCCAGCCCAACCCCCAGGCGCCGAGGGTCGGGCTCTCCCAGTCATCCTCGACGAATCGGATATCGTGAGACATGGGGTTGATGCCCAGCGCAGTGAGGCTCTGCAGATAGAGATCCTGGCTGTCCTTCGGGGACGGCTTAAGGATGACTTGGAACTGGTAATAATGCTGCAGCCGGTTGGGGTTCTCGCCATATCGTCCATCGGTCGGGCGGCGCGAGGGCTGCACGAAGGCGGCGTGCCAAGGATCCGGGCCCAAGGCCCGCAGGGTCGTCGCCGGGTGGAATGTGCCGGCGCCAACCTCCATGTCGTAGGGTTGCAGGATTACGCAGCCCTGCTCGGCCCAGAACCTCTGCAGGGTCAGGATCAAATCTTGAAAGGTCGGCGGCGATGCCGCAGAGCAGGCTGCATCGGGCTGGTTAATCGGCTTTGTCCGGAGTATTGATTACTAGCCTTTCGGCGCGGGGAAAATATAAGCGGTCCCACCCCCGGTCAAGGCGAGGGGCGGCCCATCCTGTGAGCAAACGCCGCGACAGTCGGTGGCGGAATTTCGCGGATCGCAAACCCGATCGGAAGTCCGGGCGCATCAGGGTCGTCAGCCCCGCTTCGTCTCGTCGTCCCGCACCACATAGGTCTCGGTTTCAGGGTCATACTCGGTGTCAAACGCCCGTGTTTCGCTCGCGTTCTCGTCCGACACCCGTCCCGACGGGTTCGAGAGCCGCCCGAACAGGCGAAACCCAACGATCACCGCGCCGATGATCAGGGCCAGCACGAGAAGTTTGGCGAGAGAGAATCCGAACATGTTCTGGTTCCCGATTGATCGGCCCGACCGCCGCGATAAGCGCCGGAACCTTCATACCATCGACACACCCATTTCCGCCATCCGCATGGCTGCTCAGGCGAATTAGCCTGCCGCGTTGACAGCGGAGAGAGCCATACCGTCCTCTAGCAAGCGGCGGGCTGCCGAGGTATATCCGCCGGCGGCGTCGTGCAAAGCAAGGCCCGCGCAAAGGCTAGTTGGCGAACGCACCCCTAGGCGCGCGGAGACGATCACCCGCCGCGCCGGCTGTCCCGCCCGCGGCCAGATGGGCACTACGCGCAGTGCCCCATTGAGGCCTTCGAAGGCCGCGAGAATCTCCTCCAGCCGGTCAGCGCGATGGATCACGGTGACGCTCCCCTTCGGCGTGCAGCACGCGGCCATGAAGGAAAGCCAGACGTCGAAAGGCACGGACTCGATCGTCGCCCGACGGCGGGGCGCATCGACCTCCCGAGTATCTGCTCGCCCGGGTGGCAAGTAGGGCGGGTTGGAGAACACATGGTCGAATGCGCCGCGCAGATGGGACGGTACCCCGCCGGCGACATCGACGGTCTCCCCGGTCACCCGGTCTTCGACCGAATTGGCAGTCGCGTTCGCGCGTAGGCCGGCGGTCATGTCCGCCTCGCGGTCGATTCCCAGCAGGGCGACATCCGCGATACGAGATGCGAGACATAGCGTCGCACCGCCGGTCCCGCAGCCGACGTCGAGTGCCCGTGCCCCCGGCGCAAGTTCGACCGCTGCCGCAAGCAGGACGGTATCCACCGACACCCGAAACCCCGATGCCGATTGTCGCAGCACCACCCGGCCGCCGAGCAGCCGGTCGTCCGTATCAGCCGCGTCAGCCGTCATCGGACAATGCCCATCGATTCCTTGGAATCGCGGATTTCTGTACCCATCAGCAATGCCCGTGCCGTACCACTGTCTCCATCGAGCACCATAATACGCTTCTGGATCGCGGAGATACTTCCCTCAATGATCGCCGCATGGCTGTCGAACATGACGCATTCGATGTCGGCATCCTTGAGTATCGCCGTTGCGAGCGACAGGGCGACATGGTCGTTCATCCTTGTAAATGCCTCTGCTAGCTAGCCGAAATTGATCGGTACGTTACTTGACGCCCCATCCAAACATCATATGCTCGCTCCGCGCTGTTTGCTCAGACATTTCGTCGGCACGCATGACAGCCCCGGCAATCAATCTGGAGAGAATCTCTTGGCCGTTGTCGCCCGCTTGGATGGGACTCAATTGAAGGATACTACAAACGCGCTGGACAACCTGCGCGACCTTTGCGCCGCCGACATGGCACGGGTCAACCAGTTGATCGTCGATCATATGCAGTCCAACGTGCCCTTGATCCCCGAGCTCGCCAGCCATCTGGTCGCCGCGGGCGGGAAGCGCCTCCGCCCGCTGCTGACCCTCGCCAGCGCCCGACTGTGCGGCTATGAGGGCGACAAGCATATCGGCCTCGCAGCAGCCGTCGAGTTCATCCATACGGCCACGCTGCTGCATGACGACGTGGTCGACGAGTCCGACCTCCGCCGCGGGCGCGACACGGCCAACGCGGTCTGGGGTAATAAGGCTAGTGTGCTCGTCGGCGACTTTTTGTTCAGCCGGTCCTTCCGACTCATGGTCGAAAGCGAATCCCTCAAGGTGCTAGACATCCTCGCGAGCGCCAGCGCTGTCATCGCCGAGGGCGAGGTCGCGCAGCTAACCACGGCGAACGACACGGCTACGACCGAGGAAGACTATCTCTACGTGATCCGGTCCAAGACCGCGGCGCTATTCGCGGCCGCATGCCAGGTCGGCGGACATATCGCCAGACGCAGCGCGGACGACGAGGACGCGCTGGGACAGTATGGCGCCAACCTCGGCATTGCCTTCCAGCTTGTCGACGACTATCTCGACTATTCCGCGACCGACAAGGCCTTCGGAAAGGGGGTCGGCGACGATTTTCGCGAGGGCAAGATCACCCTGCCGATCGTCCTCGCGATGCGCCGTGGCGACGACGACGAGCGTGCCTTCTGGCGCCGCACCCTTGAGAAAATGGACCAGCAGAACGGCGATCTCGAGCATGCCGGCGAACTGCTCGCCGCCCATGATGCGCTTGCCGATACCCTGATCCGTGCCCGCGGATATGCCGATACCGCGCGCACCGCATTGGCCGGCCTGCCGGACAATCCGCATCGCGCAGCGCTGGAGAATGTCGTCGATTTCTGTGTCGAACGCGCCTACTAGCCGACGCACAGCCCAGGCAACAACAGCATGGCGCTCCGGCAGCGTCAGGAATCCGTGCAGCAGCCAGAAAAGCGGCACAGATTGAACCTAGCGGTCCCTCACTTGCGTGGTCGGATAGCACGACCATCTGCTTATAGTCGGACTTAAACTTCGTAAATAACGCCACGCGGTCTTCCTAGGTCGCGATCCCATCATGCTCGCCGCGTAGGAACGTGAAGAACTTCCTCGTCCGCCTGTTATCTGCTCCGTCACCGCCCTCCCACGGGCGTTGCATACGATGGCGATCGAGCACCTGCGCGCCGCCTCTTCCGAGGCGTCCTCGCGGGTCGGGTCCGGCGGCGCCAACGGGGGAGGGGGTGGGCATAAGAACACGACACTAATGATCGGGTCTTCTAATTCGGGTTCGGCGGGCTATTGCCCCTAACACGCGTCAGTGCTTGGATCAGCCTATGCGTTTTCTCGACAACCTTATGGCGCTGCTGCAGCGCATCTTCTATCCACTCACGGACGCGCCGGACCTAGCCCGCCAAGCCATGCGCAACGCCACCTTCGGCGCGTGGATGATGGTGGCGATGCATTTCCTGCTCGGCGCGGTTATCCTGATCCAGCTATCCGGCGACCCGCGCGTAACCAGCGGTGACCGGCTCATCCCGGCCACGCTCCAGCTCTTCTTCGCGCTGATCTATGTCGGGCTGGCGACGTCCAACTGGAAGGGCTCCCGCACGGCAGCGGTAGCCATCCTAGTCTTCATCCTGTTCGACATGTTCGTGGTCATGTCGCGCAGCTATCACGGCGACTTGCAGTCGCTGCTCCAGCGGATTCAGGCAATCGTACAGCTCGTCCCGCTGCTGCTTGCTATCGGCGGGGTGCGCGGCGCGTTCGCCTATGCCCGATTTGTGAAGGCAGGCGAGGTTTGATGCGTGTTCGGTTCACGCTTGCGATCGTAGCGCTGCTGCTCGCAACCGATCCAGTACACACGCAGGATTTTCGCAAGGACTACAACGCCTTCCTGCGCGGCGACTACACCACGGCACAAACAGAATGGCGGCCACTGGCTGAGCGCGACCTGTTCCCGGTCATTCGCCGGCAGAGCCTCACCGACGAGACCCTGAGCCTGCTCGCGCATCTCAAATTCTTCCGCATCAAACAGCCCGTCCGCGACTGACCAACCCCCTCAAGCCAATGGAGCAAGCCAGAATGAGTGACGACCTACTGCCGCACGCGAAACTTACCAATGCGGCCGCACGTAAGATCATCCGCGCCGCCGCCGCCAAGGCCGACGAGATCGGCCAGCCCCAATGCATCGCCGTGGTCGATGACGGCGGCCATCTGCTCACCTTTATGCGCATGGACGGCGCCTTCGCCCTCTCTACCAATACGGCCATTGCCAAGGCGGTGACAGCCGCGATCTACCGCGCCCCCACCGGCGAAATGGCCGACGGCCCGGACATCCGCCTTGCTGTCGCCACCCAGGGCAAGCGAATTAACCTGCCAGGCGGCCTGCCAATCATCATCGACGGGGTTTGCGTCGGCGGCGTGGGCATAGGCTCTGGTACAGGCGAGCAGGACCGCATCTGCGCCAACGCGGGCCTCGCGAGCGTCGAGGGCGCGGAAACATTCTAACGCCCTACGCTCGCAGCAAGTCTCAGTCCACCTTGGTGATCGCTGGAAAACTCTGCGTCGAGCCCGACGGCTGATTGCCGGCCGTGAACATTCGGTAGACGTTAGCCCCGTGCGACGCCGCGTAGTGATGCAACCAGTCGTGCCACAAGCCACTCTTCTCGTCCGGAGCCCGGCGATAACCGTCCAAGTGCCGCAGCCCCGCTTCGCAGCGCCCGCCGTCAAACTAGCGGCGCCCGAGCGCGTCCCGCTCCGCCTAAATGTCCGTCTCTAGGCAGCAGGTGCGCGGGGCGGTGAAGATCAGGCGCTTCAATCTGATTATGAGTTTCGCGGACGCTAGTAGCTTGCACCAGAGAATGCAAAACTGACGTGTAGGCCGAAACGAGGCATTGTTATTCTGCTAATCGGCCGTCGTTTGGAGACGTACTCAGGCTAGGCGCCAAGCGAATGACCTACGAAAAACGCGCGCCGGACTTCGGGGGAAAACCATGGTCGCTTTGCGCATCTGTTTCGTTGGAGACAGTATCACTGTGGGCAGCGGGGATGCCGGCTTCCTAGGCTGGCCAGGCCATCTCTGCGTCGCCGAGACCGCTCGCGGTCACGACATCACCCTCTACAACAACGGCGTGCGCGGCGACACGAGCGCTATGATCCGGCCACGCTGGCGCGCCGAGTGCGACGTCCGCCTGCCCGACCATGTCAATGGCCGGCTCGTCTTCTCCTTCGGCGTCAATGACATTGCCGAGGAGAGCAGCGTCGGCATCCGGGTACCCGTCGCGACATCCGTCGCCAACGCCAGCGCCATTCTCTCCGAGGCGCGCGACTGGCGGCCGACCCTGATGATTGGGCCTACCCCCGTCATCGCAGACATGCAGCCCTACATCTTCCCCAACGGCATCGCTTACAACTTCAACAACGCCCGCATCGCCGAGCTCAACCAGCGCTATGGCGAGCTGAGCGCCGAGCTGGAGATTCCTTATCTGGATATCTTCTCAACGCTCGACGGCAACGCTGCCTGGGAAGCCTCCCAGCGCAGCTGCGATGGGGTTCATGTGCTTGGCGACGGCTACGCGATGGTCGCGGCGCTGGTCGCCGAATGGCCGGCCTGGCGCGCATGGCTGGACACATAAAACCTGCGTGAAGGGCCGCCAACGCGGACGGCTGGTTAGACTGCGGAGCGTGTGAGCGCATCGCGCGCGAGCGTCAACCCCAGCCCGTCCGGCTCGTTTCATCTTCGCCCAGTCGGCTACAATAGTGGAAGCAAGGGGAATTCGAGTCATGAAGCTTATGATTCTGGGGGCCGGCGCGATCGGCGGCTATATAGGCGGGCGACTCATCGAGGCCGGCCACGATGTCACGTTCCTCTTGCGCGAGGCAACGCGCGAACGTCTCACTCGCGAAGGACTGCGCTTGGAGAGCACCTATGGCGACTTCGCCGGACCGGCACAGACTATCACCCGCGACGATCTAACCCCTGACTACGACCTGATCATGCTGACCTGCAAGGCCTACGATCTCGACGATGCAATCGACGCGATTGTGCCGGGCGTCGGGCCCGATACGATAGTCCTCCCGATCCTCAATGGGCTCGGACATATGCAGGTTCTCAATGAACGCCTCGGTGCAGACCATGTGCTTGCCGGCACGGTGAAAATCTCCGTCGCTCGGATGGAAGACGGTACGATCCGACATATGAACGACTGGCGCTGGCTCAATTTCGGCGAGCAGGTCGGCGGCATCAGCGACCGGGTGGCCGCGATCCGCGATTCACTGGACGGAGCGACCGGCCTCGAGCCAGTGGCGCTCGAGAACGCCATGCAGGAAATGTGGGAGAAGATGGTCCATCTCGCGACAGCAGCCGGAATGACGTCGCTCATGCGTGCCAATGTCGGCCAGATCGTGCGCTCCGACGAGGGCGCAAACCTGTTCCGGCATTTCCTTGAAACCACGGCTGAGGTCGCAAAACTTTCGGGCTATACGCCGAGCAACGCCTTCATGGAGAATTACCGCGCCCTCTTCTCGGATCCGAATTCCAAATATGTCACCTCCATGCTACGCGACATCGAGGCGGGCAACCGCAGCGAGGGCGAACATATTCTCGGCGTGCTGCTTCAAACGGCCCGCGGGTTCGGCATCGACGACCCGCTGCTTGCTGCCGCCTATGCCGGCGTCAGGGCCTACGAAGCGCGCCGGGCCGACAGCGGGCTCTAGAATTCGCTAAGGCAGCCGGAGCGCGTGCGCGACGGTGGCATCCGACCCGCTACCGCTCCCGTAGGCGCCGGCCGGCGCATTGAACCTGCGCAACAGCGCCGCTCGCTCGATCACATCGGCCTTGCCGAGCAGCCCCGTCTTGGCGGGTCAAAACTAGGTCAGCAGCTGGTGTTCGGCGCTCATCTGCCGGGTGTACGACCAGCCCAACTGCCCAGTGTTGCGTAGCACATTCTCGCCGCACGTGAAGATTTCGCGGGCGCACGTTGACATCCGGACACAGGTTAGCGCCGCCGTTGTTTATCCCTGTGAGCCCGCCGGCATAGCGGACGGTTCACGCAGTCGCGGAACCAATTCCCTTCGGTCCCAATCCTCGTAGCGGCGCCCGGCATAAAGACGATCCATCGCGGCCCTTGTGATCTGATTGCCCAGACGGCGTTTGCGGACGCACGCGCGCTTCTTACGCGGCAGCGACGGCAACCCGAACTTTATGCGCTGGCCATAGATGCTAGCGCGGCTCAGGCCGAGCAACCGAGCAATCTCCAGATCGGTCCCCACGGCCCGCTGCCAAGCCAGCATCTCTTCGTCAGATCGCGGCGGCCAATGCAAGTCCGGCCGGTTACGACGGAATTTCGACACGGGTCATTTCCTCTCTTAAGACTATCAAACCAAAAAAGAACATAACACGAACATCCTACTGATTTCGGCGCCCGATGCATGCGGAATCTTGGATACGGTGGATAACTAGGTGCGATCGCAATGTTGCATTTTTCACATTACGGGGGCGTGGATCTCTGCAATGACGGCGAAATCGACCGCGACGACATCCTGCTGGTGACAACGGCCCAGAAGCATGGGCTCTACCGTGAGTTCCTCGAGCAGCGCCACGCAGGGGTCGTTAACGTAGGGCCGATCCCGTCAGCGGCAAATATTGCGACGTTAAGGGTCGAATTGCCGTCGTTCATGAGATCTTCTTCATACTCGTCATAACCCGCGACTCTACCAAGCCGCGCCTGCTTACCGTAATCTGAAAGGAAGCTATCCACGGATAGGGGCAACGCCGAGTCATGGTGGACACATTCGATTACATCATCGTCGGGGCCGGTTCCGCCGGCTCAATTCTGGCTAATCGCCTGTCGGCGGACAATGCCACCGTCTGCGTACTCGAGGCCGGACCGCCGGACCGTAACCCCTGGATCCATATTCCCGCCGGCTTCACGCGCACCCTAGCAAACCCGAAAGTAAATTGGCTGTTCGAGTCCGAGCCGAGCGCGGGCACCGCTGGGCGGCCCGTCTACGTCCCCCGAGGCAAGACCCTAGGCGGCTCTAGTTCCATCAACGGCCACATCTACAACAGAGGCCAGCGGATGGACTATGACAGTTGGGCCCAAGAGGGAAACCGAGGCTGGGGCTATGCCGACATCCTCCCCTACTTCAAGCGCTCCGAGCGCCGCATCGGAAGTAACGACACGGACTTCCATGGCCGCGACGGCGAACTGCCCGTCACCGACATCGACGGGCCGGAACCCATATGCGAGGCCTTCATCGACGGGGCGGTCGGTGCCGGTATTCCCCGAAACGACGACTACAACGGCGCAACTCAGGCCGGGGTCGGCTACTTCCAACGGGCGATCGAGAATGGCCGGCGCGTCAGTGCCTACCGCGCCTTCCTGCATCCGGTGAAACATCGTCTCAATCTTGAAATCCGAACCAACGCCCACACCCAGCGCATCCTATTCCGGGGCAGGCGCGCCGGCGGCATCAATTACAAACAGGGAGACCGCACCATAGAGGTCGCAGCGAATCGTGAGGTCATCCTTGCCAGCGGTTCGGTGGGCTCACCTCATCTGCTGCAGGTCTCCGGCGTCGGCCCAGGCACGCTGCTGCGAAACATTGGCGTAGAGGTTCTCCACGATCTCCCGGGCGTCGGTGCGAACTTGTCCGACCATTATCTCGCCCGCATGACCGCGCGGGTAAAGAACGCGCGAACAATCAACGAATGCGCCCGCGGCCTGTCGCTCGTCAAGGAGGTCGCCAACTACGCACTCCGCCGTAAGGGGCTACTCGCTATGTCGCCAAGTCAGGTCTTCGTGTTCTGGAAGTCACACCCGGCTATGGACCAACCGGACATGCAGCTGATCTTCACCCCCGCCACTTACAAGGCCGGCATGATCGCAAAGCTCGAGCAGGAGCCCGGCATGACCGCCGCCACGTTCGCCCTCCGGCCGCTCAGCCGGGGCTATATTCACGCCCGCAGCGCCGATATCGCGGTCAAGCCGGTCATTCAACCCAACTATCTGGCTCACGAGACTGATCAGCGGGTCACGGTCGCGGGGCTCCGCCTCGACCGACAGCTACTGACCGCGCCCGAGCTCGCACAGTATTACGACCATGAGGTCATGCCGGGCGCCGAGCTGCAGAGCGACGAAGAGCTACTCGACTTCGCGCGCAGCTACGGGACTACCGTGTTCCACCTGGTGGGCACCTGCCGGATGGGCGCAGCTGAGCGCGAAAACGTCGTCAGCGACGAGCTCAGAGTCCATGGCATCGAGGGGCTGCGCGTCGTCGACGCCTCGGTCATGCCTACTATGCCATCAGCTAACACTAACGCCGCCACCATGATGATTGCCGAGAAAGGCGCGGACCTGATTCTAGGAAAGGCGCCGCCGGCGGCCCCGAATCTGGGCAACTGAGTCCAGACAACCTGACATAACCGCCTGTGACGGCATCATCACCGCTTAGGGGTATAACGGGCTGAACGCGGCCGCTTGCCTTTCCTGCGCGGGCCAGCGAATCGTATCGCCCAAGGCCAATCCCGACACCGACGGCGGCTCCTTGACCGAAGGGTCGATGCTATCCCGCTATTGCGCCAACCCAAACGCCAGCTTCTTCATGGGCCTCACCTACCACCATGTAGGAGGTGAGGCCCTTTTAAAGTTCAAATTTAAAGGGAACACTTCTTCAGGATAGAAGCTTGCTCAAGGGCATTGTACTCGCCTCGCAGACGAGCAAATTCTGCCTCTTCTTCAGAAGTTCCACCCAAGAAAAACAGCGCAGGCCAAAAGAGGATAATACCGGCAGCTGTTACTGCTTCATCCGTCGCCTTATTGTCGTCCAGCTTCCCCGCCATCTGGTTAGCGATACCATTAATTCTCACCATCTCCTGTCGGAGTTGATCGCAATCATAGTTTGAATACTGGGCCGGAGATACGTAGATTGGGGTGATTTCTTTTGACCCCTTGCTGCATGCAGATAGGGCAATTGCAGTAATAAGGATAACCGTAAATTTTTTCATGCCTCGAGCCCCTCATCGCCTAGTTGGGTTGTGCGTCCGATTAATCGCCGCCCCGAGCTTAACTCTATTGGTGGGATGCTTACCAGCCCCCGCTCTCATAGAGGGAGTCAAACAACTTGGCGGTCACATCGTGGATGATGCCATGAAAGATGATAAAAAATTCATGAAAAATTACTCCGATGAGCAAGTATGCCTAATCTCCACAAACAGGGACTATCAATGGGTCGCAGGAAAAAAAATATTCGTAGATGAGGCGAACAAGAGAGAAATCAAAAAAGAATGCAGAAGAAATATAAAATAGTTTTATCAAAATTTAATATAAGCCCTTCAATTGTATTGCCTTAGGATGGCGGATTTTCTAACCGCAAGCACGGCTTTTTACTATGGCGATGACGGTTCCATTTCTCGGCTACCTGCGTTGTCGGCTTAGTCCTGATTGCAAACGCGTGACGCAGATCCACAAAGCACTGCGGCCTTGTTCAATCCTGTTCCACGCAGACTGGATTCACATCCGATTCAAGGTCCCGTAGAATCTTGTTATCGGTAACAACCTAGGAAGTCGAACAAGCAGGGCATTTGTCACAAACTTCAAGAAAACCGAGTGACCGTCATTGAACAACAAAATGTGAAAGAGGTGGTCGGGAAGAGAGGATTCGAACCTCCGGCCCCTACGTCCCGAACGTAGTGCTCTACCAGGCTGAGCTACTTCCCGACGGCGGGT
>PBPM01000007.1 GCA_002724635.1 Rhodospirillaceae bacterium | reverse complement strand
CCGGCGCCTGCTATCGGAATGACGATCATGCGTGTTCGGTTGTCGCCGCCCGCCGGTGCGTCCTATGCTCTGGAAAATACGGCGAACCACGGGACGGGAACCATGAAACTCTCTGACGACAAGCTCTTCCGGCAGCAATGCTACGTCGGCGGCGCGTGGGCCGACGCGGATTCCGGCGAGACCATCGAGGTGACCAACCCGGCCGACGGCGCCGTCATCGGCACGGTGCCGAAGATGGGCGCCGCCGAGGCCCGGCGCGCCATCGAGGCGGCCGAGGAAGCCCAGAAGGAATGGCGCACCCGCACCGGTAAGGAGCGCGCGGCGATCTTGCGCAAATGGCACGACCTGATGATGGCGAACCAGGAGGACCTGGCCATCCTGATGACGACGGAGCAGGGCAAGCCCATCGCCGAGAGCCGGGGCGAGATCGCCTACGCCGCCTCCTTCATCGAATGGTTCGCCGAAGAGGGCAAACGCGTCTACGGCGACACCATCCCCGGCCATACGCGGGACACGCGGATCGTGGTGATGAAGGAGCCGATTGGCGTCACGGCCGCTATCACGCCGTGGAACTTCCCGGCCGCGATGATTACCCGCAAGGCCGGCCCGGCGCTCGCCGCGGGCTGCTCCATGGTGGTGAAGCCCGCCACCTCGACGCCCTATTCGGCGCTGGCCATGGCCGAGCTTGCCGAGCGGGCGGGGGTTCCGGCGGGGGTTCTCTCCGTCGTGACCGGATCGTCGCGGGAGATCGGCGAGGAGATCACCTCGAATCCCATCGTCCGGAAGCTGACCTTCACCGGCTCGACCGAGGTGGGCCGCGAGCTCATGGCGGCGAGCGCCCAGACCATCAAGAAGGTGTCGATGGAGCTGGGCGGCAACGCCCCCTTCCTGGTGTTCGACGACGCCGACCTCGACGCCGCGGTCACCGGCGCCATCGCGTCCAAGTATCGCAACACCGGCCAGACTTGTGTCTGCGCCAACCGCATCCTCGTGCAGGACGGGGTCTACGAGGCGTTCACCGACAAGCTCGCCGAGGCCGTGCGCCAGCTCAACGTCGGCAACGGCCTGTCGGAAGACGTGCAGCAGGGCCCGCTGATCGACATGGCCGCGGTCGAGAAGGTGGAGCAGCACATCGCCGATGCCGTCGCCAAGGGCGCGAAGGTCGCGGTCGGCGGCAAGCGCCACGACCTGGGCGGCACCTTCTTCCAGCCGACGGTGCTAGTCGACGTGACGCCGACCATGGAGGTCTCCCGCGAGGAGACGTTCGGGCCGCTCGCGCCGCTTTATCGTTTCGGCAGCGACGAGGAGGGAATCGCCATGGCCAACGACACCGAGTTCGGCCTGGCGGCGTATTTCTACGCCTCGGACCTCAAGCGGGTCTGGAAGGTGTCCGAAGGGCTCGAGTCCGGGATCGTGGGCGTCAACACCGGCCTGATCTCGACCGAGGTCGCGCCCTTCGGCGGCTTCAAGGAATCCGGCGTCGGCCGCGAGGGCTCGAAGTACGGCATCGACGACTATATCGAGATCAAATACGTCTGCCTTGGAGGCATGAACTAGTCACAAAATCCCTCTACTCCAGCGAGGAGAGGGTCAGGGTGAGGTGGGTCCGCGCAGGATCTGTTGGCCCTCATCCTGAGCTTGTCGAAGGAGAGGGCCTCATGCTTCGACAGGCTCAGCATGAGGTTTCTTCTACAATTCACTAGATCGTCATGCCCGGACTTGATCCGGGCATCTCTCGATCTGGTATGACGAGATACGCGGGTCGAGCCCGCGTATAACGGTTGAGAACCGTCCTGCGCCCTAAAGCCCCAGGATCTCCCGCGCCTGCTTCTCGTCGGCGACCTCGGTCCCCATGGACTCGACAATCTCGACGGCGCGCTCCACGAGCTGGGCGTTGCCCGACGCTAGCGCGCCGCGCGCGATGTAGAGATTGTCCTCGAGCCCGACCCGGCAGTGGCCGCCGAGCAGGGTGGCCGACGCGACCATTGGGAANTCGAANCGCGAGATCCCGAAGGAGGCCCAGTTGGCGTTCGCCGGCAGCATGTNGCGCATNAGCATCATCGTCTCGGCGCTGGCCGGCGCCCCCCAGGGGATGCCNAGGCANAGTTGGTAGAGGGGCTTCTCGTCCTTGATGACCCCGGTCTCGACCATGTGGTTGGCGAGGCGCACATGCCCGGTGTCNAAGACCTCCAGCTCGGGCTTCACGCCGGCGTCCTGGATGAGGGTCGCCATCTTGTTGAGCATGTCCGGCGCGTTGACCATCGGTCGGTCGCCGAAGTTCATGGTCGCCACGTCCAGGGAGCAGATATCCGGCTTGTTCTCGACCACATGCTCGAGCCGTTCTTCAGCGGTCTTCATCACGCTGCCCGCCGCGATCTCGCTCGGATTGTCGAGGTCGGGGATCAGCCGCGCGCCGGGCCCCGTCGTCAGGTTGATGATCACCGGCGCGTTCGCGTCGCGGATCCGGTCGACCACCTCCTTGTAGAGCTTGGGGTCCATGCTGGCCTTGCCCGTCTCGGGGTTGCGCACATGGATATGCACGATGGCGGCGCCGGCCTTGTTGGCGGCGAGCGCCTCGTTAGCGATCTCTTCCGGCGTTACGGGCACGGCCGGGTTGGCGCCCTTGGAGTCGGCCGCGCCGGTGACGGCGCAACTGATGATGACGGACATGCTCTTTCCCCCTCGTCAGATATTTTTTGGAGTCCCGATGCCTTGTTTGGCATATTTTCAAAGATTCTAAAGAGCCGTGCGGTCGCGAACAAGGCCGCCACCCAAGGGGAATAGGGGAACCAGTCATGTCCGATACAGATCGCGCCGCAGCCCATGTCTCGCCGAAGATCAGTGCCGCCGAAATGGAGGCGACCCGGGTCGCTCGCTTCAGGGATCTGAAGAAGTTCAACGTCGCCTTCGTCGACTCGCTTCTGCCCGAGCACCGCAAGAAGAACCTCAAGGTGATCGGCCGCGGTGTGGTCGAGGATCCGCGCATGAACCCGCCGATCGCCGACGATCACGGCTTCACAGTGGCCTTCATCACCTGCGAGCCGAACACCGGCGCGGCGCTACATAGCCACGAAACCGCCGAGGTATTCATTCCGCTCAACGGCCGGCTCATCGTCTACTGGGGCGACGAGGGTCAGGATGAGCTGACGCTCGATCCGTGGGACACGGTATCGGTGCCCGACGGGGTCATGCGCGGATTCCGCAATCCCGGCGACGAAGAGCTCGTGATCCTCGCCATGGTCGGCCAGCGGGACGGCGGTGGCCCCGTGACCTGGCATCCCGAGATTCTTGAGCGCGCGAAGGACACCGGTCTTGCTGTGGAAGACGGCAAGCTGATCCGGCTCGACAATTTCGCCCTGCCCGATGATATGCAGGAAATCGAAACAGGGTGATGGACTTCACCGATCTACGCACCAATTGACAGTGAAACGCGGTGCTGCCAAGCGCCGTTTTCTGAATTTTCCGATAGGGGGCCGCGGGATGGTCAATGCAGTTCGTATTCATGAGTTCGGCGATATTGATGTTCTGAAGTGGGAGGACATTGAGGTCGGCGATCCCGGACCGGGCGAGCTGCGCCTGCGCCACACGGTGATCGGTTTCAACTTCCTCGACATTGCCGTGCGCAAGGGGATCTATCCGGTGCTGCCCGAGCTGCCGTCGGTGCTGGGTACCGAGGCGGCAGGTTTAGTCGAGGCCGTCGGCGAAGGGGTCAACGGCATCAAGGAAGGCGACCGGGTCGCCTATGCATCGACCTTCCCGGGCGCCTATGCCGAGGCCCGGCTGATTGACGCGTCCCAGGTCGTTGTCCTACCCGGTGCGATCTCCGACGAGATCGCTGCGGCCAGTATGCTGAAGGGCATGACTGCGGAGTATCTGATTCATCGCTGCTACCCGGCCAAGGCCGGCGAGACGGCGCTGGTGCATGCGGCGGCCGGCGGGGTGGGCATCTTCCTGAGCCAGTGGCTGGCGGCGAAGGGCGTGAACGTGATCGGTACCGTGGGCTCGGACGCCAAGAAGGAGATGATCCTCGCCAACGGCGCGGCCCAAGCGGTCAACTACAAGACCGAGAATTTCCAGGAGGTCGCCCGCGCGGTGACCGACGGCGCCGGGGTCGACGTGGTCTATGACAGCGTTGGTAAGGACCATTACGAACGCTCGATTGATTCGCTGCGCCCGCGCGGCTACATGGTGAATTTCGGCAATTCCTCAGGACCGCTGCCGCCGATCGATTCCGTCGAGCTCAACGTCAAAGGCTCGCTGTTCTTCACTAAGGCCTCCATGCGCTTCTATCAGCTCTCGCGCGCGGAGCTTGAGGCCAGCGCCGCAACCCTGTTTGATGCGATTGCCGCGGGCGACGTGAAGACCGTGATCGGCCAGCGCTACAAGCTGGAAGACGTCGCGATGGCCCACACCGATGTCGCCGAGGGCCGGACGACCGGTTCGACGGTTTTCACGATCTGACATTCTGAATCATTCTAGGAGATGCCCGTGTCAAGTCCGGGCATGACAGGATTAAATTTCCGCGCGTCGTGGTCGGGCTAGACTTGGCCATCTCATGCCCGGGGAGGGGACGGCAAAGATGGACCTCGAGTATCGCCAGCCGGGTGCCGCGGCGCTCGAACTGATGCGCGCGGGCCACAACCATCCGGCGATGGTGGCAACCCTCAAGGAGATCGCGGCGGAAGGCGTGCCGCCTGCGCCGGAGAATGCCGACGGCGAGGTCGAGGATATTGGTGGGCTGAAGGTTGCCCATCGCTTCGTCGAGGCGCCGGGCGAGAGCGAGACCGTCCGCTGGCACTTCGTCGAAGCCGGTGAGGGGCCGGTGCTGCTGCTGATGCATGGCATCCCGGAATCTTGGTGCATGTGGCGGCCGATCCTGCCCAAGCTGGCCGCACATTTCCGCTGCATTGCCATTGACTTAAAGGGGTACGGCCAGTCCGAGAAGCGCCCGGGTGACTATCGGCACGAGGGGGTGGCAGACCAGGTCGTCGCGCTCATGGATACGCTCGGCATTGACCGGTTTCATTTGTTCAGCCATGACCGGGGCACGGTGCAGGCGGACTTCATTGCCGCGAAACAGGCCGACCGGGTGATCCGCTATGTGCGCGGGTCCCAGCACCTGATCCATTTCCATCCGGATCTGGCGCCGCAGGAGGTGATGTTCACCAATCTCGAGACCCGCGGGATACTGCAGGACTCCGTGAAGATGTTCGAATGGGGCTTCGGGCGGCTGTGCAAGCATCCCATCGACAAGCCGCAGGTTGTGCGTGCCATCCAGGAATTCTCCCGACCGGGAACGGGCGTCGCCGTTGAGCGCTATTTTCAGGCCTCGACCTTCCGCAAGGACTGGATCGACCGGCGTACCCGGCTGCTTCCCGCCTGGACCGCGCCTATGCTCATTCTTCAGGGCGATGCGGAGCCGCCTATGCCGGTCGAGAACTACGCGGGGCTTGAGGACTATCTCCCCGACGCCCGAGTTGAATTGGTCGATGGTGGGCATTTCTATGTCGAGGAGAACCCGTCAGACACCTTGGCCAAGGTGCTACCGTTCCTGCTGGGGGATTAGAGGCACGATACACCATATGCGTCATACTTGGACCTGATCCGGGCATCTGTTCGACTTTTCAGATGAGATACGCTGGTCGAGCCCGCTTATGACGAGATAGACTAACGATTTTCCGATCCGTCCTTTTCGGAGGTGATTTTCTCGAAGGCTGCCAGCGTCTCGGTGCTCACGTAGTGCTCGATCCCTTCGGCGTCGAGCTCGGCGTTGCGGGCGCTGACGCCGATCGCACGCAGGAAGTTTAGGACAATCTGATGACGCTTGCGCGAGGCGTCGGCGAGTGCGCTGCCCTGTTCGGTGAGGAAGATCGAACGGTAGGGGCGCGAGGTCACCAGCCCGTCACGCTGCAGGCGTTTGACGATCTTGTTGACGGTCGCATGCGAGACGCCGAAACGCTGGGCCAGATCCGTCACTCGCGCCTCGCCATAGGCCTTGATTAGATCGTCGATCATCTCGACGTAGTCCTCGGCCTTCTCGGTCTGTTGGGCA
Source organism: Rhodospirillaceae bacterium (assembly GCA_002724635.1). GTDB lineage: Bacteria > Pseudomonadota > Alphaproteobacteria > UBA6615 > UBA6615 > UBA8079. The sequence continues at coordinate 16,610 of PBPM01000007.1, read as the reverse complement.
TTGCGGACACGCTCGAACTGCGCGGCCTGACGGTCCGCGTCCATCATCTCGTCCACATCTCCCGGCAGTTCCGTCTCCTTGTCACGATCAGCCATCAAGTTCGCTTTCGGGCTGCGTGGCTGAGTATGCCAACGTCGACCATGGTGCGCAGCATGGCACCTGGCGCGATTCCAGAGAAGCCGCGACACCGTCGTTACTGGGCCCTCTCATCACGGGGTATCCTGCCAGCTAACATCCATACCTGTGCGGCGTGGCCCGAACAGGCAGGCGCCCGCAAGGATGAGGCCCGAGACCGTGGCGATCATGCCGGCGGCACTGATGGCGCTCGGGGAACCTAGCCAGAGCGGTCCGTAACCGGCGAGAACGTAACCCAGCACCGCAGCGAGTGTGGCGAAACCGACTGACCAGATGATCTGGTGCTCGAGCCGGTTCGTGATGAGCCGTGCAGCTGCGGGCGGGCAGATGAACATGGCGATGACGATGATCGATCCCACCGCATCGAAGGCGGCGACCGCGGCGATGGCGGCGACGATCACGAGGCCGAGGCCGACGGCGGAAGACGGGATGCCGAGGGCCTGCGCGAAACTCTCGTCGAAGGTTGCGATCTTCAGCCAGCGCCAGAAGATGAGGGTCATGGCGATCACGAAGGCGCAGACTAGTGCGATCCGGGGCAGCTCGTCGGGAAGGGTTGCGAGCATCGCGGGGTCCAGAAGTGAGTGCCAGCCTTCGGCCCACAGCCAGACGAGGGATTCGAGGTTGCCCATGAGGGCGTGCTCGACGTCGAGATGGACGCTGCTTGTGTTCGTTTGTTCGAGCAGCAGGACGCCTGCGGCAAACATGGTGGTGAAGACGGCCCCCATCGCGGCGCCCGGTTCGATGTTTCCCAGCCGCCTGACCGCCTCGATCAGGATGACTGCAACCAGGGCAGCGCCCGCTGCACCCAGCAGCATGGGGGCGGCGGCGATGGTGCCCGTCAGCAGGAACGCGACGACGATCCCGGGTAGGACCACATGGCTGATGGCGTCGCCGATCAGCGCCTGCCGGCGCAGAATCAGGAAGTTGCCAGGCAGCGCGCAGGCGACGGCCGCCAGTACGCCGATCAGTATCGGCGTGAGCGAAAGTTGAACGAACTCGGCGCCCATCAGGCCCCGCCCACGGACACGGGCGGCCAGAGTCGGCGATCGAACTCCGCGATCTCGTCTGTCGTGAACACGTCCTCGATGGGGGTCAGGCCGTCATAGCGGCCGGTCAGGCCGGCGTCCTGGTTGATCTCTCGCGCCACCTCCCAGCGCCGCTCGTCACGAGCGATCTTCGCGGACTGCGCGCGCCCGGCGTCGGTGGGAACGCCGTCCGGGCGGACCAGCCCCTCGCGGGCGAGTAGGCGCAGCGTGTAGGCCTCGCGGATCGGGTGCTGGGCCGCGAGCGCCAGCAGGCCCTGGCGCCGGTGGACCCGCGCCTGGAAGCGCCGGCGCCGGAAAAGCGCAGCGAGCGCGCCGCGGTCGGGCGCGAACAGCAGCGAGAACATCAATATGGCGGCGGCAAATAGAACGATGATGGGCCCCGTCGGCAGGGCCGGGGCGGAGGCCGAAAGCACGGCACCGAGATATCCCGACGCCCCGCCAATGCCGCCGGCGGTCCAGACCATATGGGTCGACCGGTCGGTCCAGAAGCGCGCCGCGACCGCCGGAATGATAAGTATCGCCACGATCAGGATGAGCCCCACCAGCTTGAGTCCGATCACGGTCACAGATAGGACTAGGGCCATCATCAGGAGGTCGATCCGTCGCACGTCATAGCCCAGCGACGCCGCATAGTCGCTGTCGAACGCCACGAGGGTCATAGGCCTGCGTATGAGCCATGTTGTGAAGACGGCCAGCGATCCGCCGCCGGCGATCACGATGGCGTCCTGGAGCAGCATCCCGGCGGTCGAGCCCAGAAGGAAGCTCTCTAGGCCCGCCTGTCGACCCGCCTGCATACCCTGGATGACCGTCAGGAGCACGATGCCGACGCCGAAGAAGACGCCGAGCACTGCACCGATGGCTGCATCTTCCGCGAGCCGCGTACGTCGGGTGATCCACTCGATGAGCAGTAGCCCGACCCAGGCCGTGACAGCGGATCCGGCGATCAGGCCCAAGAGGCTGCGGCCGTCGCCGCCTAGGGTGACCATGGTGACGAATGCCAGTCCCACACCGGGTAGGGTTGCATGGGCGACGGCGTCGGAAATCAGCGCGCGCTTGCGAAGGAAGGGGAACGTCCCGGACGCGCCCGCGGCGAAGCCGAGAAGGCCGGCGCCGATCGCGACCAGTGCCGCGTTGTAGCCCGCCTGCAGGAAGAGAGCGTCTAGGAACGGGCTCATCTCACCCCGTCCACCATCGCCAGTTCGTCCAGATGGGTTGTAGTGAGGCGCCCGCCATAGGCAGCCTGCAGATTGTCCGCGGTGAAGGTGCTGGCGACCGACCCTTCGGCAATGCGGCGGACGTTGATCATGAACACGTGATCGAAATAGTCGCGCACGGTCGACAGGTCGTGGTGTACGGCGACAACCGCCTTGCCCTCGGTCTTCAGCTGCTTTAGCACCGCGATGATCGCGCGCTCGGTCGCGGCGTCGACGCCGGCGAACGGCTCGTCGAGGAGATAGAGGTCGGCATCCTGCGCCAGCGCGCGGGCGAGAAAGACGCGCTGCTGCTGGCCGCCCGAGAGCTGGCCGATCTGGCGCGCCGCGAAGTCGGCCATGCCGACGCGATCGAGGCAGGCAAAGGCCGATGTTTTGCCGTGGCCCGACAGCCGCCCCAGCAGCCCGACCTTGCGGTAGAGCCCCATCTGGACGACGTCCAGGACGCTCGTCGGAAAGTCCCAGTCGACGCTCGCGCTCTGAGGCACATAGGCGATGCGTTTGCGCGCGCTTGCGATCGCCGTGCCGAAAACATGGACCTCGCCGGACAGGCGCGGGATCACTCCGAGCGCGGCCTTCAGGAGCGTGGATTTTCCTGCGCCGTTCGGGCCGACGATGGCCGACATCTTGTTTGCCGGGAAGCTTGCGTCGACTGAGAAGATTGCGGGTTTCTCGCCATAGGAGACGGTCAGGCCCCGGAGGCCGAGGGCCGCATCATGCACTGTCCGGGCGGTTCCTATGGTGCGGCCGGCATCCGACGCGATGGTGGGGTGAGGGGTGGACGACATACGGATATTCCTCAGTTCAGCAGGCCTTGCATGCCCGTGTCGGGCGCCTTGCCGCCCAGAGCGGCGGTGATGGTAGTGGTGTTGTGGTCAATCATGCCGATGTAGGTGCCCTCGTAGGTGCCGGGTTCCCCCATGGCGTCGGAATAGAGCTCCCCGCCCACCACGACCCTGTGGTCCCGGGCGGCCGCGCCCTCGATCAGCGCGCGGATATTGCGGTCCGAGACCGAGGTCTCGACGAACACCGCGCGGATGTCGCGAGCGACCAGCATGTCGACCAGCTCGGCGATGCGGCGCAGGCCTGCCTCGGATTCGGTCGAGATGCCCTGGATGCCGACGACGTCGAAGCCGTAGGCATGGCCGAAATAGTTGAACGCGTCATGGGAGGAAACGACCACGCGGCTGTCGGCTGGCACCGAAGACAGGGCGTCGTCGGTATAGCTGGCGAGTTTCTGCAGTTGCGCGAGATAGGCGTCCGCGTTGGTGCGGAAGACGGCTTCGCCTGGCGGGTGCGCGTCGATCAGCGCCTCACGAACGACGACGACCACTCGCGACCAGAGTTCCGGGTCCATCCACAGATGCGGGTCGAACCGGTTGTCGTAATCCTCCGAACCGAGGAGAAGATCCTGCGGGACGGCCTCGGCCACGGCGACGACCCTTGCGCCTTCAGCCAAGTCGAGCAGGAAGTCCTCCAGCTGGGCCTCGAGGTAGAGGCCGTTCCACAGGACGAGATCGGCCTTCGCCATGGCCGCGATGTCGGTTCGTGTCTGCCGGTAGGCGTGTGGGTCGACGCCCGGGCCCATTAACGCCTGCACCCCAATCAGGTTACCGCCGATCTGCCTGGCCGCGTCAGCGATCATACCGGTGGTGGCGACGACGCGGATTCGCTCCTGCCCATCCGCGGGTTGGCCAAATGCCAGCGGCGCGACCAACAGGACGACAAAAAACAGGCGTCTCGATATTTCGCGCATGCGTTTCGTTTCGATTTCTATCGTGCACAGGCGGGTCCCCGAAGGCACCGAGACCGAAACGTAGGCAGGAATAACCCAACAGTCAAATATTAAAGTACGGTTCGTAATTGTAGCCATGGTTACAAATTAGACAAGATTTTTGACGGCACTGAATCGGGCGCACTTGGCGTCGGCGGTGCCGTCAGTGGAGTGGCAGGGCCGCTTGCGCGTCTCGCAGCTCGCCTACCCGGTCGCAAATGATCGAGCGGCAGGCCTGCATGTCTGACAGACCCTGGGCCGTGGCCATTGGGTTCTTCGTCAGACCTGCGTCGGTTGCCCGCTGGCGGCGGACCTGGCGATCGCCTCGTGGATGGCCGCCGTGTGCGCCATCTCTTCGGGTGTAAACAGGTAGGTCTCTGTCCCCTCGCACGCGGCGGCGAAATTCTCGTCGTTCGCCCGGATCTGGGAGATGATGTCGCGCGCGGTCAGTTCGATCTCGTTGACCGCGCCGCCGCCGTCCTCGACCGCACCGGCGCCGAAGCATAGCGTCACCTTGTGGGCGTCCATCCAGCCGTTGGTCCGTGCCCAGCCCTTTGAGCCCATGACTTGCAGATGCATCGTCGCCGGGGTGGTCATCAGGTTGGCGAGATAGCCGGTGATTTCGTTCTCGAACTTGACCAGTACCGACCCGCAGTCATTCTCCAGAATGTGGGAGGTAAGCTGGCCGTAGACCTCGCGCATGGGGCCGCCGTACCAGCACATGATGTCGATCATGTGGGCGCCAAAATGCACGATGCCGCCGGTTGGCGCTTCTACCGATGCGCGCCGCCAGCCCTCGATCCCGATCTGGCCCTGGTGGCTGAGATTGGCCTCGATGTGATGGACCTCGCCGAGGTCGCCGGACTCGATGATCCGCTTGATCTCCTGTATGGCCGGGCCATAGCGGTAGTTATGGCCGATTCCGAGGGTGAGGCCGGCCTCATTCATGGCCGTCGCCGCGCGCTCGCCGTCGGCCTTTTTCAGCGCAAACGGCTTCTCGGTCAGCACATGTTTACCTGCTGCCGCGCCGGCCAAGATCTGGTCGGTGTGCTGGGAATGCGGCGTGACCAGCACGACCGCGTCGATGTCGGGGTCGTTCAGCGCATCCTCGTAACTGTCGGTAAGGGTCAGTCCGTGTCCGTCACAGAATTCTTGGACATTGGCCGGCGCGAGGTCGACGGCGCGGGTGAAGCGGATCCTGTCGGACCCCTCGGATGCCGTCACATGGTTCTGGCCCCACCAGCCGAGGCCGACGATTGCTGCGTTGATCATGAATTCCCCCTGTTCCCTGGTTGGTGCGTGCCGCGTCAGACGACGGGCTCGCGCTTTCCCGACTTAATCGACAAGCCCATCGCGTCCAGCACGGCCACGTCGTGGATCATCTGTTGGTTGGTGAACCTGTAGGCGGCCCGGCCCGCTATGGCGTCGGCGAAGCCCTCCATGTTGGCCCGCACCGGGTCGATTAGGTCCAGTTGCATGGTCTTCGGATCGCCGCCTCGCATGGCGATCTCGATCGTGGCCGGGCTCGTCATCTTCGCCCATCCCCTGGAGCCGAGCACGTTGCCCATGCGGTTGTCGCGGGTGACCATCACGTTGCCGATATAGGCCGACGCGCCGGACTCGAAGGTGAGCAGGGCGGAGGCCGTGTCGCGCGGGATGATCACGTCCAGCGCCTGGGCGTAGACCTCAGTGATCGGGCCCGCATAGTGCTGGAACAGGTCAAGATAGTGGCTGCCCATGTGCCAGAGGCCGCCGCCGGGGGCCTGCGCGGGGTCGTGTCGCCAGGCGTGCGAGCCCGACAGGGTGTCGTGAGAGGTGTTGCCCTCCATGTGCATCACCTCGCCGAGTTCTCCCGCGTCGATCATCTGCTTGATAACCGTTTGCGGCGCGCCGTAGCGCTGATTGTGGCCGAGGCCGAGCTGGATACCGGCCGCCTCGGCGGCGGCCACCGCGCGTTCGGCCTCTACCTTGGAGAGTGCGAATGGCTTTTCGGTAAAGATATGCTTACCCGCCGAAGCGCCCGCCACGATCTGGTCGGTGTGCTGGTCGTGCGGGGTGACCAGGATGATCGCGTCAATTGTGTCGTCGGCGAGAACGGCCTCGAAGCTCGGCGCGGTGCGCGCGCCGATTCCGCTGGCCGTCTTTTCCGAGAGATCTGAATTCAAGTCTACGACCGTATCAATATTAATCTTATCGCTTTTCTCATGCAGGGCCCGAATATGGGTCTGGCCCCACCAACCGAGCCCTATTAGCGCCACGTTGAGCATATGCAACCTCCTATGCCGCCCATCTTTGCGCGAACCGCGGGGCAATGTCCTCCATCCCTTGCAACCGCTCACATTCTGAGACGGGCGATGATCACGCATTTGCCCTCAAAAGGGTCATGATATCCAGCACGCGCAGCAACGGAGAATTCTAATGAAGTTCGGTCTTTTCGGAAGTGCTCAGGCGAAACGCGGCCAAGGCCCGGACGTCGATAGCGCCAAGGGCTATCGCGACTGGCTGGAATACAATACCGAGGCCGAGGCGCTAGGTTTCTACAGTTCCTTCGCGGTCGAGCATCACTTCACCGGCTTTGGTCAGGTGTCCGCGACCCTCAACCTGCTGAGCTACCTGGCCGCACAGACCTCGACAATCAGGCTTGGCACAGCGGTAATGGTGCTCCCCTGGCATAACCCCGTCCTGCTCGCCGAGCAGGCCGCGACGGTCGACCTGCTGTCGGGCGGGCGCCTAGATATGGGCGTGGGCAAGGGCTATCGCTTCAATGAGTTCAAGGGCTTTAAGATCCCAATGGAGGAGGCCGAGGGCCGCTTTGAGGAATCCCTCAAACTGCTCGAGAAATCATGGACCGAGGATCAGCCCTGGTCCTATGATGGCGAGTTCTGGTCCTTCGAGGATGTCGTCGTCGAGCCGCCGACGGCCCAGAAACCGCACCCGCCCTTCTGGATGGGGGCTGGCAGCCCGGCCTCGATCGAGAAGGTCGCCGAGCGCGGCTACAATCTGCTGCTTGACCAGTTCGCGCCGCCGGCGACGATCACCGAGCGCATCGACGTGTTCCGCAAGGCCGTCGAGGCGCGCGGGCGCGTGTTCGATGCGAACGAAGTCGGCGTCGCGCGCGGGCTTTATGTAGCGAAGGACGCGGCCGATCGCGATGCGGCGATCGAGAAACGGATCAACGCGCGCCGCCGGGTCGACAATCTGGCGCAGCGCCCGGACGGTGGCAACAAGGCCTCGATCATGTCCTATGACGACACGATCGAGACCACGGCCGAGGCTGCAATGTACGGGACAGTCGACGAGATCGCCGAGAAGATTCATAAGATGCATGATTCGGGTATCCGGTATCTGCTGTTCGCCGACGGCGGCTCGGGCATCGAGGGGCTGCGCACCTTCTCGAGGGAGATCATCCCGGCCTTCGCCGACGATGGCGAAACAGCGGAAGCGGCTGAGTAGCTGCGGTCGTCATGGCACTCGAGCTCTATCACCTCGATCATTCGACCTGTAGCCAGAAGGTGCGGATCTGCCTTGCGGAGAAGGGGGTCGATTGGGTCAGCCGCCCGGTCGACTTCGCGGTCCGGGAGAATCTTTCGCCCGAATACCTGGCCATCAACCCCAACGGGGTGGTGCCCGCCTTCATGCATGACGGCACCGCGATCATCGAGTCGACCGTGATGTGCGAGTATCTCGAAGAGGTCTGGCCGGACGAGCCGCGGCTCTCGCCTAGTGATCCTAAGAAACGCGCCAATATGAGGGCTTGGCTGCGCTTCATCGACGAGGTGCCTTCGATGGCAGTCCGCGTGCCGTCATTCCAGAACGTATTCCTCGACCGGTTCAAGGCGATGAGCGCCGAGGAATATGCGGCGTTCCGGGACTCGAACCCGCTGCGCCGGGACTTTTTCATGCGCATGAACCACACCGGTTTCAGCGATGACGAATATGGCAATGCCATGCTTCAGTTACGCGCCACGGTTGGGCGCATGGAAGAGGCTCTGACCGAGGAAGGGCCATGGCTGATCGGTTCTCAGTTCACGGTCGCCGATATCTGTGTTGCGCCGCTGTTCGAGCGGATGGACGAACTGGGCCTGTCGGACATGTGGTGCGACGCCCCGGCCGTTGCCGACTGGTTCGCGCGGATCAAGGCGCGCTCGTCCTTCCAGACGGCGTTCTACCCTGGATCGCGGCTGCGTGACGTGTATCCCGAGCTGCTCGAGAAGGCGTCGGTTTGACGCGCCCGGCTTGGGGCGTCCTTTCGTGACGCTGCCGCGGCTAGGCTTTCTCCGGCACCTTTACCTCTTTTTCCTCGGTCGGCCCCTCGGCCTTGACCCAGGCACCGTATCCGCCGCGCATGTGCGCGACCGGGGCGAGCCCCATGTCGTGGACGGCCTTGGCGGCCAGAGCGGAACGCAGACCGCCAGCGCAGTAGAAGATGAACTTCTTACCCGTGGTGAAGATGTCGCGGTGGTAGGGGCTCTCCGGGTCGACCCAGAATTCTAGCATGCCGCGCGGCATGTGCTGTGCCCCCGGGATGGTGCCGTCGCGCCACAGCTCACGGATGTCGCGGATGTCGACCAGGACCACGTCTTCGTCATCGCGCACGGCTATGACCTCCTCGACGGTCATGGTCTCGATCTCCTCTTCTGCCTCGGCGCAGAGTTGCTTGATGCCCTTGGTAATCATTCTTCGTCCCCTGGTGGCTGTCGTCGGAGCGCATTCTCTCGCATCCGTTGAAAGACAATATAGCTGAAGAAGCCGATCGGGACTCGAATCCGCCCCCCTGTTTCGTGCTATCTAGGGCGCTAAATTCGAGCGCCCCTCGGGGCGGACAATCGGACAATTCGAAGAACACACCTCACGGGGGCGAGAGTCATGAGCGAGATGATCGAGGCGGGTAACATCAACGTAGCCGCGGAACTCTATAACTTCATCAACGACGAGGCGCTGCCGGGAACCGGCGTTGATCAGGATCACTTCTGGGCCTGCGTCGACGCGCTGGTGAACGAACTGGGGCCGCGCAACGCCGCGCTTCTGGCCAAGCGTGACGACCTGCAGGCGAAGCTGGACGCCTGGCACAAGGCGAACCGGGATTCCGTGTTCGACCCGGCGGCCTATCGCGCCTTCCTCGACGAGATCGGCTACCTGATGCCTGAGGGGGACGCATTCAGTGTGGAGACCGCCAATGTGGACCCCGAGATTGCAACGATCGCCGGGGCCCAGCTGGTGGTGCCGATTACCAACGCACGCTACGCGCTGAACGCGGCGAATGCGCGCTGGGGCAGCCTCTATGACGCCCTCTACGGTACCGACGTGATTTCCGAGGACGGCGGTGCGGAAATCGGCAAGGGCTACAACCCCGTACGCGGTGCGAAGGTCATCGCGTATGCGCGCAATGTGCTCGACTCGGCTGCGCCGCTGGCGTCCGGCTCTCATGCGGATGCGACGGGCTACAGCGTCGAGGGTGGCGCGCTGGCCGTCGCATCTGCGTCCGGATCGACCGGTCTCGCCGATCCTGCGCAGTTCGCCGGCTATCGCGGCGATGCTGGGGCGCCGAGCGCGGTCCTGCTGGTTCACAACGGTCTGCACATGGAGATCGTGATCGACCGCGATCATCCGATCGGCAAGGACGACGGAGCCGGGGTCGCTGATCTGATGCTCGAAGCGGCCATGACCACGATCATGGATTACGAGGATTCCGTCGCCACGGTGGATGCCGAGGACAAGGTCGTCGCCTATTCCAACTGGCTCGGCCTCAACAAGGGCACGTTGACGGCGTCCTTCGAGAAGGGCGGCAAGACTGTCGAGCGCGCCATGGAAGGCGACAGGTCCTACACCGCCCCGGACGGCAGCGAGCTCACCCTGCACGGGCGTTCGCTGATGCTGGTGCGCAATGTGGGCCACCTGATGACCATCGGCATGGTTACAGACAAGGATGGCAATCCGGCCTATGAGGGCATTCTCGACGGGATCTTCTCGGCGCTGATCGCGATGCACGACCTGCAGGGCAACGGCGTCTACGCCAACAGCCTCGCCGGTTCGATCTACATCGTGAAGCCGAAGATGCATGGTCCCGAGGAGGTCGCCTTCTCCGACGAACTGTTCGGCCGGGTAGAGGATGCGCTCGGCCTCGAGCGCTACACCATCAAGATGGGGATCATGGACGAGGAGCGGCGCACGACCGTGAACCTCAAGGAATGTATCCGGGCGGCGAAGAACCGCGTCTTCTTCATCAACACCGGCTTCCTGGATCGCACCGGCGACGAGATGCACACCTCCATGGAAGCCGGCGCGATGATCCGCAAGGGCGACATGAAGGGTGCGCCGTGGATCCAGTCCTACGAGGACTGGAACGTCGATATCGAGCTGGAATGCGGCCTGCCGGGCCATGCCCAGATCGGCAAGGGCATGTGGGCAATGCCCGATCTGATGGCGCTAATGATGGAGCAGAAGGTCGGCCATCCGACGGCCGGCGCCAACACGGCCTGGGTGCCATCGCCGACGGCGGGCACCCTGCACGCGCTGCACTATCACCAGGTCGATGTAGCCGACCGCCAGACGGAGCTCAAGTCGCGCGGCCGTGCGAGCCTCGACGATATCCTGACCATCCCGGTGACGGAGCGTCCGAACTGGCCCGAGGCCGACATCGAGGCCGAGCTCGACAACAACGCGCAGGGCATCCTCGGTTACGTTGTGCGCTGGATCGACCAAGGCGTGGGCTGTTCCAAGGTGCCCGACATCAACGATGTGGGGCTGATGGAAGACCGCGCCACCCTGCGCATCTCGAGCCAGCACATCGCCAACTGGATGCATCATGGCATCGTGTCGGAAGGCGAGGTGATGGAGACCATGAAGCGCATGGCCGGCGTGGTCGACGAGCAGAATGCCGGGGACCCGCTGTATCGCCCGATGGCGGCTGATTTCGACGGGTCGATCGCCTTCCAGGCGGCCTGCGATCTGGTCTTCAAGGGACTGGCCCAGCCGAACGGCTACACCGAACCTATCCTGCACGCCCGCCGTATCGAGGCGAAGGCCAAGTTTGGCGGCTGATCAATCGGTCCGTTTCGCGCTAGGCCCCGGGGCGTTGCGCTGTGCGCACCAGCAACATGCCAACGCCCGCGAGCGCACTCACTAGGAAGAGTGTGATGGCGTATGGCAGGATGGTGTCGAGGGGTAGGCGGCTCATGGCGAATGCGGTCACTGCCCCGATGCCAAGTTGCGCAAACCCGAGGAATGAAGCTGCCGAGCCGGCGACACGCGGGTCGATCCCCGTCGCGCCTGCGATTCCGTTGGCGAAGATATAGCCGTTGAAATAGGAATACAGCATGACTGGCGCGACGACGGCTGCGATCGCGATCTCGCCCGAAAGGCCGAGCAGGAGCAGGGCGGCCGCAGCTTCGCCGACTACACCCGCGACTAGGACCCGGTCAATTCCGAAGCGTCGCACCAGTCGGCTGGCTGTGTAGTTGCCGATCACGAATTGGCTGGTGATGAGGGTCAGGCAAATACTGAACCAGATCGGGTCGAGCCCCCGGGTCTCGATCAGCAGGGCGGGGCCGACCGCGAGGAACCCGAAGAACCCCGAGGTGCCGAAGGTGAAGGCGATCGTGTAGCCGATATACAGGCGCGAGCGGAACAGGCTGGCATAGCGGATGAAGATCGTGCCCCAACGGTCGGGCTGACCGCCGGTGAGCGGGCGGGTTTCGCGCAGCCAGTAGTTCACGCCGAGCGTGGCCAGAACTGAGAGTATCGTAAGGAACCAGAATATCCCGCGCCAGTCGAAAAGCGCGTCGATACCGCCACCCAGTACGGGGGCGATCGACGGCGCGGTCGATTGCAGAATCGCCACGAACGCCATGACCCGCGCCGCCTCGACCCCGTGATGGGTGTCCTGGACCACCGCGCGGGGCACGACCAGCGTGGCGCATCCGCCAGCGCCCTGCAGCACGCGCGCGACGATCAGCAATTCGAGGCTTTCGGCCATGGCGCCGCCGGCGCTGGCAAGGCCGAACAGCAGCAGACCGCCATACAGAACGGGTTTCCGGCCGAAGCGGTCCGACAGGGGCCCGACGATCAGTTGCGAAGCCGCGAAACTCAACAGGAACGCTGAGACCGTGAACTGGGCCCGGGCATAGGACGCATCAAAAGCCGCCGAGATCGCCGGGATCGACTGGACATGGATGCTTAGGGCCAGCGGGCCCATCGCCGCGAGAAAACCGAGGAAGATGATCGGCGGAATACGTCCGTCTTGTGATGGAGGCCGGGGCGGCATCGATGCTGTCAGTCGTCGAGCCAGTCGGCGAAGTACCGGGCGGCATCGCCGTCGAGCTTGTCCGGGTCTGCCTGGAACAGCTCCAGCAGGACGCCGTCGGGGGCGGGGCACATAATGTACTTCCATGCGCCGAAGTCCCGGATGTCGCTGCGAAATGCGATACCGTTCTCGCGCAGCCGCGCCGCGAGACCCTCGAGATCGTCGGTGCGGATGCCAATATGGTGGACCGCGCCCCTACCGTCGTCACGCGGCGGCTGCTCATAGAGATGGATGCGCCCCGAGCCGAGGCGGATGAACACATTTCGCGCGCCGCCGAAGTCGCCGTCGAACGCCACCTCGGCGCCCAGCATATCCCGCCACCAGGCGATGGTGGCGTCGATGTTCTCGGTAAACAGGTGGGTGTGGTGGATGTGTTCGGTCATGGGAGTCCGGGGGCTGGTTTCGCGCGTGGCAGGCTAGCACGCCGGCACCGGCGCCGAGCTTCCAATTGCACGCTTGGCAGCCGCGCATGGACCTTGCCATGTCTGCGCCCATATTATCCGCCGACTGGGACACGCATGAAGAGGGAACATGTCCGAGATCAGCGCGCGCATGCCGTATGAGAAGAAAATCATCGAGGTCGAAGGCCGCCGCATGGCCTATGTGGACGAGGGCGTGGGCGATCCGATCGTCTTCCTGCACGGCAACGCCACCTCGTCCTACATGTGGCGCAACATCATGCCCCATCTCGAGGGGCTTGGCCGCCTGATCGCCATCGACAATATCGGTCAGGGGGATTCCGAGAAGCTGCCGGACAGCGGACCCGGCAGTTACCTGATCCCGGAGCACCAGATCTATATCGACGGCGCGTTCGCCGAGCTGGGAATCGCAGAGAATGTGACCCTGGTGATGCATGACTGGGGCGGCACGCTGGGCCTGTCCTGGGCCGAGCGGCATCCCGACGCGATCAAGGCGCTTGCCCATTGCGAGATCGTGGTCGCCAACCATGCGAGCTATGAATCCTACGCCGACGGCCATGGCGAACGGGTGAAGCGGGCCCAGGGACCGGACGGCGAGGCGCTGGTGCTGGAGGATAATTTCTTCATCGAGAAGATATTCACAGGCGGCGTGATCCGCGAGATCGACGCCGAGACGATGGCCGAGATCCGCCGGCCCTATGAGGCGCCGGGCGAGGCGCGGCGGCCCACCTTGGCCTGGGTACGGCAGATTCCGATCCGCGGGAAACCCGAATTCGTCGCCGAGCTGTCTGAGCGTCTGTCGGCCTGGGTCGGCACGATCGATTGCCCGAAGCTGTTCATCGAGGCCGATCCGGGGCAGATCATCGTCGACCGTGACCTCGATATCATCAGCAGCTGGACCAACCAGACCCGGATCACGGTTCGGGGGCGCCACCATCCGCAGGAAGATTCGCCGCACGAGATCGGCGCCGGCCTTGCCAAATGGTATGCTGGTATCTGAATCCGGAAAGTAGCAAATGACCATGACCGATCTCAGCCCTCGCATGCCCTAAGCGAAGCAGTTCCGCGAGGTCAACGGCCATGCCATGGCGTACGCGGAATACGGGACGGGCGATCCCATCGTCTTCTTGCATGGGAATGCAACCTCGTCCTAAATGTGGCGCAAATTCATGCCGCACATGGAGGAGCGGGGGCGCCAGATCGCCATCGACAATATCGGCTAGGGCAATTCTACGCGGTTCGCAGATTCCGGGTTCGACCGCTACACGCTCGCGGAATACCAGACCTATATCGACGGGCTGCTGGCGGCGCTCGGGGTCACGGAGAATGTGACCTCCGTGATGCATGACAACGGCCAGGCGCTTGCCGATTTGTTCGGCGCCCTGTAATCGGGTCACTGCCGAATTGATAAGGGGAGGTGGCGATGACGGACTACGCAAAGGTCTGGGACGAGGTCGAGTTCTACTCGGACGGCAAGAAGATTGCGGCCTATCTATATCGACCGGAGGATTGGAAGCCTGGCGACCCGCCGCGCCCGGCCATCTGTGTGCTGCATGGATATTCCGGGATGAAGGACGTCTACGGCATGGACGTGCCCCAATGGCTTTGGGAATCCGGCTATTTCGTGCTATCGCATGATTACCCGGGCTTCGGCGTGAGCGAGGGAGAGCGCGGCCGCCACCGCCCGCTCGAACAGGCCCAGAGCATCTATGATGGGGTGACGTATCTGCAGACGATCGAGGGCGTGGATTCCGAGCGAATAGGCTTCTACGGATCGAGTTATGGCGGCGCCCATGCGATCTGGTGCGCGGCCTTCGACGAGCGGGTTAAGGTCGTCGTCTCCGCGGTTATGGTCTCGGACGGCGAACGCTGGATGAAGTCGGTGCGCCGACCTCATGAATGGCAGGAGTTCAGGGCGCTGGTCGAGGCGGCCGAGCGCAAGCGCGTCCTGACGGGCAAATCGACGAAGATTCCGCTGCCGGAGATCATGCTGACCGACCCGCACACCCAGATGGTCCTGGATCAGTTTCACTCCAAGAGCGCGCGCTACAATCCGGAATACGATCTCGAAAGCGCGGCCGCCAACATGCGTTACAAGCCCGAATGGGTAGCGCACCTGATCGCGCCGCGCCCGGTGCTGATCATCTATGCCGAGAACGACAATCTCGTGCCACCGGAGGAGCAGCTCTCCTGCTATGCGGCACTCGGCGAGCCAAAGAAGCTGGTGATGCTACCCGGCGCGCAGCATTACGAATCCTACCAGTTCTGTGACACGGACAAGCACGCGATCCAGAAGGCCGAAGCGCTCGAGTGGTTCGGCAGGTATCTCTAGCGGCGTACGAGGCGTGGAGAGGCAGGCATGAAGAATCTCTGGTCGGACCGCGATGCGCGGGCCTATGTGCAGCGCTACCGCGCGCAGGGCGTGAACGCGGATGTCGCCCGGCGCGTCTATACGACGCGGCTGCTGGGGGGCGACCCGCGCCTTGTCCTACACGGCGGCGGCAACACGTCCGTAAAGACGGTGGCATCGGACGTCACGGGCGAAAGCGTCGATGTCCTGTGCGTGAAGGGCAGCGGCTGGGATATGGGCGATATCGAGCCGCGGGGTCTGCCGGCGGTGCGCCTCGAACCCCTGCGTGAACTGATTGCGCTCGACGGTCTCGACGATGCGGAGATGGTCAATGTCCAGCGGCGGAACCTGCTCGATTCGAATGCGCCGAATCCGTCGGTGGAGACGCTGCTGCACGCGTTCCTCCCCCACAAGTTCGTCGATCACACGCATTCGACGGCAGTTCTCGCCCTGACCGATCAGCCGGACGGCGCTGCCATCTGCCGTGACTTGTACGGCGAGCGCGCCACGCTCGTGCCATACATTATGCCCGGCTTCGCGCTGGCCAAGGCCTGTGCGCGTGTGCATGCGAGGCACTCGGACGTGCAGGGATTGATTCTGCTCAAGCACGGGATCTTCACCTTTGGCGAAAGCGCGGAAGAGGCCTATGGCCGGATGATTGATCTTGTGACCCTTGCCGAGCGCCGCCTGCGCACGGGGCGACGGAACCCGGTATTCGCTGGGCGCGGGTCTGGAACGCGCGTCGCCGCCGCGGCTGACATCGCACCGCGACTGCGCGGCCTGCTTGCACAACGCGAAGGTAACCTTCGGACCCGGTTCGTGATGACGTTCCGCACCAGCCCTTCCATCCGGCGCTTCGTGTCCGACCCGGCCGCGAAGCGCTTCAGCCAGCAGGGGACAGTGACCCCTGATCATGCGATCCGGATCAAGCCAAAGCCCGTGATCCTGCCGGCGCCGGCGCGGGATAATCTGGACGGCTTCTTCCGCGGCGCAGAACGAGCGATCGCGCGGTACGAGGATTCGTATCGCGCCTATTTCGCACGGCACAATGACCCGGCTGACCCACGCACGCCACTGGATCCCGCGCCTCGCGTGTTGCTTGTGCCAGGGCTGGGTTTCTTCGCCGTCGGGGTGAACGCCTGGGCCGCGGAGATTGCCGCCGATGTCTATGCCAACAATATCGATGTGATCACCGACGCAGAGGCCATCGGGCGGTTCCGGTCGATCACTGAGGCGCAGATGTTCGAGATCGAGCACTGGTCGCTCGAGCAGGCCAAGCTGGGCGCCGCGAAGGAGAAGGCGCTCGCCCGGCAGGTGGTCGCGATCACTGGGGCGGGAGGCGCGATCGGTCAGGCGACGGCGTGCGCGTTCGC